>JAEUIV010000144.1 GCA_016795005.1 Phycisphaerae bacterium | reverse complement strand
TGGCGCTCCA
The DNA here is from genome assembly GCA_016795005.1 of Phycisphaerae bacterium. Taxonomy (GTDB): domain Bacteria; phylum Planctomycetota; class Phycisphaerae; order Phycisphaerales; family UBA1924; genus JAEUIV01. The sequence continues at coordinate 15,881 of JAEUIV010000144.1, read as the reverse complement.
GCGCCTCGCGGTACTGCTTCTTCAACTCGCCGAGTTTCTTCTTCCGTTCGCGGTCCGCCGCGGCCTGGTCGATCTCCTTCGCCTTCGCCAGCGCCTGCTTCAGCAGCCCGAGGCTCCGGTTCTCGAACTCGCGCACCATCGTCGCGCCGACGATCGGACGGCGTATCTCGGTGATCGCGCCCGCCTGCGCATCGGACGCCCTCGAGACCAGCGTCGCGATCGGCGCCGCCTCGGGGCCGACCGCCTTGACCTGGTCCAGCGCGCCCAGCGTGTTCTGGTTCAGCCGGATCGCCCCCGCGTCCAGCCCCGCCAGACCCCGGTTCGCGCGCATCGCCTCTTCGAGCGCGGCCAGTTCACCCTCCTGCTGCCGCACCAGCCCTTCGAGCGCCTCGATGATGCTCGCCAGTTCACGCCGAAGAACCTCGTCACGCGCCCGGTCCACGCGGTTGAGATCCTCGAGCATCTCCTCGAGCGCTTCTTCCGCCTGCTGCTGCTGGCGCGAGGCACGAGAGGTCTGGTTCTGCTGCGCCTCGCTCGCGGCGTTCTTCATCGTCTGCGCCACCTGCGACTGCTCGGCGCGGCGCGCCGCCTGTGCCATCCCCTGCGCCGACGCGGGGTCCTTCTCACGCAGCGCCTTCTCGCGCTCGCGCAGGTCCTTGGTCAACTCCGCCGTCTGCTCCGCCAGTTGCGTCTGCTTCTCCACGATCTGGTCCAGCTCGGAGCGCTGCGCCGGCGTCAGTTGATCCGCGGTCTTCCCGGCCGTCTGCTTCCCCGCCTGCTGAGTCTTTTCGCGCAGTTCCTTCTGCGCACGGGCCAGCCGCTCAATCGTGTTCCGCGCCAGCCAGTTGTCCTCGCCTCGATCCAGAAGTTCGATCAGGTTGCGGAGATCGTCCTGCACTTCCTGCTGCGCCTCCGCGGCCGCGCGAAGATCGGCGTCGTCCGTCCGAGGCTCATCCCCCGGACGCTCGCCCTCATCCGCCTTCGGACTCGAAGGTGACGCCGACGACGGCTGAGCGCCGCCGCCAGACTCCGAACCCGTTCCGTCGCTCGGCGATGAGGGCGATGACTCGCCCCGAGGCTCGCTCCCGCCCGGCGAAGACGACTTCGACGAATCGGGCTTCGAGGAACTCGGCTCCGCGGCGGACGAACCCGATTCGCCCGAGGGTTCTCCTTTCGATTCTTCTTCGCGCGCGCTCGGTCGCTCGCCGCTTGCCTCACCGGCGCGACGCTTCGCCGAACGCTCCAGCGACTCCGACGCACGCCCGGACGCCTGACCCGCGTCGTTGATCGTCGCCTTCGCCCGCGCCAGCAGTTCTTCAAGCCCGCGATCCTCCACCCGGTTCTCCCGCACGCGATCGGTCAATCGCTGCACCGTCTCGGATTGACGCAACAGCCGGTCGCTGATCGCCCCCTGACCCTTGCGGACCGTCGCATCGGCGCGGCCGGACTGCGTCTGACCGCGCAGACCTTCCTGCTGCTCGTCGGCGCGGATCGCCGCCTGACGCACCTCGGCGAGCGTGCGCTGCACCTCTTCCACGAACTGCGCCTCGGAGATCACACGCAGCGTCCGCGGCGCCGACCGCGTGGGCGACGCGGCGTCGTCCGACGCCGCCCGAACGTCGAGTGCCAGCGCCACCAGCCGAACCTCATCCCCCGGCCTCAGCCCGAGCGGCTGCAGGTCCATCTCGATGGACGTGCGCGCCAACGTCTCCCCCGCCGTCTCCAGGCGCGCCGCCTCCATCGCGTCACCACGCCGCTCGAGCGCGCCACCCGGCGGGCTGGTCGCCCCGGGTTGACCCGCCGCCGTCCACACGGATTGCTCGAGCGCCACCCATGACAATCCCACGTCGTCGCGCCCCTCGGCCACCACCGGAACCACCGCCGTCGGCAGCACCGTCCGGTCCGAACCCGGCTCCACGATCGTCGCCGCCGCGGGCCGATCCGCCAGCGCCTCGAACCGGAACACCGCTTCATCAACGCTTTCAATCCCGAACTCGTCGCGCAGACGAATCGGGATCCGCAGTGACTCATCCAGCGTCCAGCGGATCGTCCAGGTCACCCCGCGACGCACGATCGACGCGCGCCCGGGCGTATCGAGCGGCGCCTCGGGATCAACAAACAGTTCCGCCACCGCCTCGGGCATCTCGACGGGCTTGTTGAGCGTGATCGTCAACTCAACCTCGGAACCCGAGAGCGACGCGGGCGCCACCGCGCGCTCGTCCGTCCCCGGCCCAAGGTCCGCCGACAGAGGCTTCGCACGCCCCGACTCCGACTCCGCCGACCCCAGGACCTCGCTCGCGTACGCGGGGGGGGTGATCACCGCCTTCGCCTCGACCACCGCCGGCGGCGGAACCAACTGGATCCGACGCCAATCGGTCGCGTCGTCCTCCGTCTCAAAGCGGAACTCCACCACGTCCGCCGCGGGTTCGATCAGCCGCTCGAACAACGCTCCAGGCTCGGCGAACGGCGTGTCCACCTCGCGCTCCTGCCACGTCAGCAACTCGCGCCGCTCACCGCCCGTCACCCCGTCGTTGATCAGCCGGTACCTCACCGCGACATACGTCGAGTCCCAGGGCTTGTTCGACTTGATCACCGCCGCCTGCAGGGGCAGCGCCGTCCCCCGGGCGTGGACCGTCCCCTCCGTCATGTCCGCCACACCCGTCAACTTGGGCCACGCCGCACCCAGCCACGGCGCCGCGAGCCGCGAAGCACCGATCGCCGTCAGCCGAGGCGACACCGCAAAGAGAATCGTGACAACACCGACCGCCGCCAAAAATGCCGACGCCGCACGCACCGTCGCACGCGCCTTGATCAATCCCGCGGCCCCCGAAGCCCCCCACAACGCCGACGCGCGCCGCAGCACTCCCGCCGCCAGCCCCGCGCTCAGCCGATCGCCCTCGCCGGCAGGCCTTGCCGACTCCACCTCGTGTTCAAAGTCGATCGCGCTCGCCAGCAGCCCGCGCGCCTCGGGGCGCTCACGCTCAATCCGCAGCGCCAAGTCGGTCAGCGAGGGTGAAAACCGCCACGCCGGCCTCACATATCGCCACACGATGAATCCGACAGCCGCGACACCCGCCGTCCAGTGAAACCAGCGGATCCACCCCGGCAGGCGGACCAGATAATCCGTCACCCCCAGCACCAGGCTCGCCGCCACAAGCCCCGAAACCAGCAGCAGCACACGGTTCAGCACCAGCACCGCACGGATCCGGCCGCGGACCCGCGCCAATCCCGACGCGATGCCGGTTGGAGCAACTGTCGGCCTGTCCGGCGCTTCGTTTGCCATGAAGAGACGTGCTCCAGAAATATCCGCGAACCGAAACACGGCCCGCCCAGAAACCAACAATCGGACGGATCAACTCAGAGAAGCCGAATAACTCTACGGCCGACCCACTCGAGGGTCGCAAGAGAAAGGAAAAGGATCAGCGCCAACGGAGTATCCCACAGAGTTTCCGTGCGCTCGTTCAACAAACGGATCTTCCGGTTCGGGATGCGATCGGGAAGCGTCGCCAGGTCGCTCGCCTGAAGCACCGAACCCTCCGTCTCCGCCGCCAGTGCCCGGAGAAGCCCATGATTCGTCTCGGGGCTTCGCAGTTCGTCGTCGGGTACCGTCACGATCAACTCCGCCGAAAGTTGCAGGTTTGCCAGGACCGGCTCGATCGGCTCGGCCGTCCACGTCCCCGCTTCGCTCGCCAGCCACACCGTCGAGAACACGCGCCCGTCCTCGCGCTCGGGGCGGAGCGTCAGTTCGGTCGTCGTCGCCGACGACCCCTCGCCCCCGCGCTTCACCAGCCGCACCTGCACCGACGCCAGCCGCTGCTCGACCAGCAGTTGATCGAGCAACTCAACCGCCACCCGCACCGGCTGATCAACATCCGCCCGTCGAGGCGTCACCTCGATCAACGCCGACCGGCCCGACCGCGCCAGGCTCTCCCGACCGAGCAGCCGGATCATCTGCAACCAGAACCGTTCCGGGAGCGTCTCGCCCCGCGCATATCGCCAGCGCCAGATCTCGTCGGTCGCCACGTACAGCGAACGCCCCGCGCCGTACCGCATCGACAGCACCAGCGGCAGCCCCTCGACGTCCGCCGTCGCCAGCGTCTCCGCCGTGGGCTTCAATCCATCCCGGCTGATCCGCTGCGCCCACCGCAGCGACGACCATCCCGCCGACTCATCGCTGAGCACCGCGGGCCAGGGTTCGTCCGCGCTCTCACCCAGCTGCAGCAGCCCCAGCCGCTCGGCCGTCGGCGTCGGACGCAGTCGCACAGGTTCGCCGATGGGACCGCCGTCCGTCGCCCCCTTGGTGAAAGGCAACAGGTCCGCCAGCGGCGAATCAAACCACGACATCGGAGTGGACGCCGCGCCGCCGATCCAGAGAAGCCCACCGCCGCGACGGGCGATGTGCTCACGCAACTGCACCAGCTGCTCGTCGCTGAAAACGTCCGGGCTGACATCCCCCAGGATCACCGCGTCATACTCCGCCCACCGCTCGGGCGAATCCGGGATCGAATCGATCTCGATGTCACCCTCCTGCATGTAGCGACGTTCCGGCGCCAGGATCAGTGTCGAGCACGTCACCGACTTCTCGCGGATCAACAGGTTCCGAAGGAAACGCTGCTCCCACCGCGGATACCCGTCCACGTACAGCACCCGCATCGGACGATCGACCAACTCCACCGAGAACTCGGCCTGGTTGTTCCCCGCCACGAGATCAGGCCCATCCGGGATCAACTCGACCGACCACGTTCTCACGCCCGTCTGATCCGGGCGCGTCGTCAACGTCACCGTTTGCGTGCTCCCCTCGAAACTCACGCGCCGCTCATCCAGCGTCAGCCCCGTCGCCTTGTCCACGAGCCGCACAAGCCCGCTCGCCCCCGCCGAACCCGCCCCGGAGCCGAGACGCTCCAGTTCGACACGCACGGGCGTCGAATCGTTCACAAACGCCACGCGCGGGGCGTCCGCGCGCCGAAGCGCCAGGTCGGCGATCGGGACATCGCTCCCGAGGGGCATGACATGCACCGGCACGCGGTCGGCCTGCAACCGACGAACCGCCGCCCGCGTCGGCTCCGTCATCGACCGGCCGTCGCTGAAGATCACCACCCCCGCCAGCGGCCGAGCCGCCGCACGCGCCAGCGCCTGGTCGAGCGCCGCGCCGATCGACGTGCGCCGTCCCGTCGGCTCGCCGAGGCCCGACTCAAATCCCGCTCCATCACCCTCGTTCCCCAGCGTCAGGTCGAACGCCCCGCCGTCGAAGCCCAGCCACTGCACCACGCGGTCCTTCGCGAGCGACGACCACATCGCCCGGTTTGATTCGAGCGCGCGACGGACCTGCGACTCCCGCGTGACGCGCGCCCCCGTCGCCTCCCCCGCCGGAGCGTCCGCGATCGTCATCGACGCCGAGCGATCAACCAGCACGAGCACCCAGTCTCGCTCGACCGATTCATCCCGCTGGACCAACTGCGGCCCGCTGATCAGCAGCACCAGCAGCAGCAGCAACGCCGCGCGCAGCGACGCCAGCACCGCGCGCACCCACGCCGAGCCGGTCAGGCGTGAATACGACCAGAACGACACCAGCACCGCCGCGCCGAACAGCCCGATCCAGGCCCACGCGGGGATCGGACGCTGAAAACCAATATCCACCCCGGCCGCGCCGAGCCGGAGCGTGTCAAGGTCGAGCAGTCTGGAGAGCAGGTCCGTCATGAGATTCGCACACCAGGAATACAAACCAACGCAACCATCAACGAGCAAATGCGTGGCTGAAGTACCGCGCCATCACCAACTCCGCCACCGCGAGCACCAACACGACCAGAAGCATCGGAACGCTGAACGGCGAATCCGCACTCGACGCCGCCAGCACCGGAGCCGCGTCCGACTCCTCCAGCCAGGCCAGCCGCTCGCCCGCGCCGGCGCCGCCCCCGCCTGTTCCGAGCGCCGCCGAAAGCCAGCCACGGATCACCGAAGGATCCTGAGGAATCGTCCGGCCCGCGTCACTGTCAGCGTTCACCGCGACAAATCCACGCGCCCGCCCCCCTTCATCAAATGACTGCCACAACCCCGCCTTGCGCATCGGTTCCGTCGTCAATCCCGTCGGAGCAACCGCCACCATCTCGCCCCCCGACTCCGACCCGGACGCCGCCACCGGACGCAACTGCTCCGAACGGAACGGCGCCGCCGCCGGAACCCCGGCCTTCGACCACCAACTCCCCGATGCACGACCGAACCCCTGCCGCGACAACTCCTGGATCAACGGCACCATCAGCGGCTTCGCCGGCAGATCGGTCCACTTCAATGTCGGAGCGGACGCGAAATACACCACCAGACCATGCGACTGACCCGACTCCCCACCCGCCCCCTCACCCGAACCCTCCACTCGTCCGGCCCCGGGCGACGACGCGATCACCCACGCCGAACCATCCTTCAACGAAAGCAACACCTCGGTCTCCGGCCCGACACCCTCGGGCGGAACCGCTCGGCTCACCACCACCGGACGCACAAGGCTCGGAAGTTCCGACGCAATTAGTGAGAGCAACGCCGTGCTCACCGACTGATCGTCGACACCCATCCCCTCCGGGTACTGAACGGGTTCACGCGCGAGCCGCCAGGGCAGACCCAACTCGCGTGTCATCGCGTCGGTCCACAGGTGAACCGTCGCCTCCGCCGCCGGGCTGACCACCAGCATCCCCCCCGCATCCACGAACCTCCGAAGCCGCGCCCAGTCTTCATCCCGGATCAGGTCGGGCGCCGGTGCGAAGACCACGTCCACCGATGCAAGCGTCGGCGTGTCGATCGACGTCGGCTCGATATCAACTACATCAATCGGCGTCCCGGGCGTCGGCCTCAACGCCAGACGCAGCCAGTCCGCCGGGCCAAGCCGGTCCAGCGACGTGTCGGCCCCGAATCGCGCCCGCGCCACCACCCCCACGCGCAACGACTCACGTACCCCGATCGGCCGCCGGAAAACGTTGTCACCGGGCAGCGCATCTCGATCAATCTCCGCCACCAGCACCATCCCCGTCGCCGAATCCCTCGCGCCGCCCGCCGCGCTCACCGGCACCGCCACCATCGCCTCGACCTGGCCGGGCTGCCAGCGCACCAACCCCTGCGAGGGCGGACTTTCAACCTGGCTTCCCCCCATCGCGCGGAGACGAACCGTGGTCGCCGACGAGTCACCAACCGCCGGACCGCTCCGCCTCAGCGTCACGCGAACCTGCTCGCGCTCCGCGGCCCCCGCCCCCGAAGCCCCGGCCGCGCCCGTCAGGATCAAGGGACGCAATGGCTCAACGCCCGTCACCTGCACGTTCGAAGCCGCCTCACCCGCGCCTCGGGGCTTGCTCACCAACAGCCGGACATTCGAACGCGCCGCAAGAGAAAGAGGCAGCGGCCGAGCGGCATCGGCGCTCCCGAGATAAAAATCGCTGAGCAGAACCAGCGTCGTCGGACGCGCCCCGCTCGCTTCATCCTGGTCGAGCACGCGCGCGATCCGCTCGAACGCCCCCGCGAGGTCCGTCGCCGCGTCGGTGGGCGAAGCCTCTTCGATCAGCCGGCGAACCGCCGCCACGTCGCCCGACGCGGGCGCCACCACCGCCGACGCGGGCGCGCCCAGCAGCACCAGACCGGCACGATCCGATGCGCCAAGGGTCGAAAGCAGGTCCATCGCCGTCTTCTTGTGCCGATCGAGCGCCGTTTCTTCCGCCGACGCGCCTTCGCGCGCCGACGAGGCAAGACCCGTATCGAGCAGGATGTACACCGTGCGACCCGGAGCGCCCGAGAGAAGCCCCGCCCCCTCCAGCACCGGCCGCGCCAGCGCCGCGCCGATCAGCAACACCACGAGGCACCGCGCCGCCAGCAGCAACCACTGCTCCACCCGGAGCCGACGACGCTGACGCCGATACGCCTCGATCAGGAAACGCATCGCCCCCCACATCACCGGCCGACGACGCTGCCGCAGAAGCAGATGGATCGCGATCGGAATCCCGATCGAAACCAGCCCCGCCGCGAACAGGATGGGATGAAGAAAACTCATGTCGTTCCACAGTCCCCATCGTCAGCACGACAACCGATCCCCCGCGCCTCCATCTGACTGAACCGAAATTCACTCATCCCGTGCGACTCGCTTTCCATGACGCCCCGCCGACTACCCGCTCTTGCTCCGCTTCAGGACCGCGTTACGACGCGCGACAAACGCCGCCAGCCCCGGGCCGAGCCAGTCGTGCGTCCCCACCCGCAAATAGTCAACCCCGAACGACCGCGTCGTCTTCTCGACCCGCTCCAGGTGCGCGTTGAAGACCTCCAGGTACGCCGATCGCACCGCGCGCGGATCGATCCGCAACCGCCCCTCTCCTTCCAGCCCCTCGAACGGAGCCGTCTCCGTGTACGTGAACTCCTGCTCCTGGCGGTCCACGATCTGGCACACGATCACGTCATGCTGCCGATGCCGCACCCGCGCCAGCGCGGTCCGAATCCGCGAAACGTCCTCGAAGAAATCGCTCAGCAGCACGATCAGGCAGCGGTTGTTCAGTTTCGCGAGCGTCTGGTCGATCACGTGCCCCAGGTCGCTCGGCCGGCCCACCGGATGCTGCGAAAGAATGTTCACGATCCGACGCCAATGACCCTGCGCGCTCGAACGGTCCGCCGCGTCGATCAGGCTGTCGGCGTACACCCCCAGCCCCACCCGGTCCCCCTGACGCAACGCCATGTACGCGAACGCCGCCGCCGACGCCGTCGCGTGGTCGTACTTGCTCCAGATCGGCTGGCCGCTCGGACTCGTCTTCCGCCCCACCCCGGACGCCTCCTCGAACGCGCGAGACCCATAGTTCATCGAGCCGGAACAATCGACCAGCAGCACAAGGTCCAGGCTCGTCTCCTGCTCGTACTGCTTCAGGTACAGCTTGTCGGAACGCCCGAACACCTTCCAGTCCAGGTGCCTCGTGTCGTCCCCCTTCACGTACGGACGGTGCTGCGCGAACTCAACCGAGAATCCCTTGTAGGGCGAGCGGTGCATCCCGCTCATCACCCCCTCGACGATCATCTTGGCGCGCAACTCGAACGTCCCCAGCCGCGCCAACGTCTGCGGGTGCAGGTACAGCGTCGCGTCCACCGCGCTCGACGCGGCGGAGCGGACAGGGGTTGGAGCGTCACCGGGGGTCATCATGCGGAGAAGGATCGTATCGGGTACCGGCCCGCCCGCCCCAAGACGCACCACCAAAGAAACCAAAAGCAGACCCCCCGGTACCAATCCGCCTTCCAACCCGTCACAAGGGGGACGATCCCATGAAACCGCCAATCCGACGGATGTTTGCCGACCCCGTTGCCCGCCCCGGGTGATCGCGCCGCATCAGTCCCCCCCAGCGCCGCTCCCACCGCCCGGCACGGGCGTCGCCAGCTCCTCCAGCGTCGTCGCGCGCAGGGTCTGCTCGATCTCCGCGAGCGCCCCGTCAATCCGCTGGTGCAGCACGCACAGCCGATCGTGCGACGGGTCGCCCAGCGGACAACGCTCGATCCGCCGGATCGGGTTCACCGCGTTCACAACATCCAGAATTGTGATCGCCCCCGGCAGCGCCGCCAGCACGAACCCCCCCCGAGGACCGCGGAACGACTCCACAAGGTGCGCCAGAACCAGATCGCGCATCACCTTCGACAGGTACCCGGCGGGCACCCGCGTCTGCGCGGCGATCCGCTCGCTGCTCACCGCCTCGCCCCCAGAGGACGCAAGGAAAATCATCGCTCTCAACGCATATTCAACGGTCTGAGAGAGCATCGGTAAACCTCGCTCGCCGCCTCACTTTGGCGGCTCACTCCCCGCCCCATCCCGCCCGCCGAACCGCGCCGCCTTCCATTCACGACGGGCCGACGCCACCTCGACATACGTCATCAGCCTCCCACCCGCCGTCCGGCGCAGCCCTTCCGCGTCCCCCGCCTCGCCGAACGCGACAATCCCCGTCGCCATCGGCGTGCTGATCGTCTCGGGCGAGAACACGATCACCGCCGACTCCGCCTTCACCCACGCCCGCTTCCCGTAATCACGAACAAAGCGATCGAAGACCGTCACCTGGTGACCCTTCTCCTGCTCGTAGTCCAGCATGCACCCGATGTCGTCGAACAGCGCGTGCCGACGCTCACCCTCGAACTCGATCACCAGCGCCGAGCAGCACCGATCCTCGTTGATCATCATCCCGCACTCGACGCATTCATCACGCCCCATCCGCACCTCCGGCGGCCCGGACACCACGCCGCGATCACACCCGATCAGCGATCCGAGCGCAACGACGCAGACGATCTCCCGTGTACGCCTCATACCGGCGACCTCCTCGAAAACACCGCCCCCGCGACCACCAGCGGCAGCACCACCCACGCCAGGAGGCAACCCGCGAAGATCACGTGCAGCATCGGGCCGTACTCCTCGGACGCGTACAACCCCGCCGGACCCAGCACGTCCAGCGACGCCTCCGCCGAATGCAGCGACCACATCTTGAACACCTGCAGCGGATTCACCAGCGAGAGCGCGAACAACTCCTGGATCCGCAGCTTGAACGCCAGCGTCCCCGCCATCAGCACAAGGTCCGTCGCGAACACGAACACCAGCCAGAGAAAGATCGCCGTCCCGATCGCCCCCGAGGCCCGCCGCGCCACCGACGACAGCAGCATCCCGACGCTCAGCATCCCGAGCGCCAGCACGAACGTCAGCCCCGTCAGCCACAGGAGGCTCTGCGGCCGGGTCGCCTCGCCCTTCCATGCCACGATCAGCGCGCACAACCCAAGCCCCAGCGTGATGCACGCAAACAGAGACCCCGCAAGCCCCAGGTACTTCCCGATCAGCACCTCCACCCGCGTCACGGGCTGCGCCAGCAGGTAGCTCAGCATTCCCCGCTCGCGGTCCGAGGCGATCGAACCCGCCCCCGCCGTCAACGCCATCAGGGGCACCACCAGCAGCACCAGGTTGATCAACCCTGCCGTCGTCCGTCCGAACCCCGACAGCCCCGAGCCGCCCGTGCTCGCCGCCGAGATGTACGAAACGCTTAACCCAAGCCCCGTGAACGCCAGCGTATACAGGATGAACCATCGGCTGCGCACCGCGTCCCGCAACTCACGCCGACCGATCGTGAAAATGTTCGCCGCAGCGCTCGGCGGCCGAACACGATCAACACCGCACGCCGCCATCACCGATCCGCTCCCGATCGTGAAAGAACTCATGACGCAACCTCCTGGGTCGGATGAACGCCGCCGACCTCCGACGCACGGATCAACTCAAAGTCATCGACCGCAATCCGCGCCTGCGCCAGCACGCGGAACGGCGCCGCCTTCTGCTCCGCGGGAACGGGGACCATCAGCCCCACGCCGTTCAGCCGGGGCGCGAACCCGTGCGCACGCAGCGTCGTCATCGCCTCGACCCGCGCCGACTCGACAATATGCAGGTGAAGCAGCGTCGAAAGCCCGAGCCTCGGCATGAACGACTCCACCCCGCACTCCCCGACCGCCCGCCCGCGCTCCAGCATCACCACCCGGTTCGCAAGCGACGACACCTCCTCCACTCGGTGCGAAGCGAACAGCATCGTCCGGCCGCCCCTCGACAACCGCGAGAGCAACTGCACCAACTCGTCCCGCCCGCACGCGTCCAGACTCGCCGTCACCTCGTCCAGGATCAGGATCGGCGGATCGCCCAGCAGCGCGATCGCCAGCGCCAGGCGTTGCTTCATCCCACCCGACAGCTCGCGGACCCGCTTGTGTTCATGACCCACCAGCCCGACGTGACCGAGCGCTTCACCCTCGTTCCGCGACCGAAGACCCTTCAGCCTCGCGAAGAACCTCACCGCCTCCGCCGCCCGAAGTTCGTCATAAAACCCCAACTCCTGCGGCACATATCCGATCAGCCGCCTCGCCCGCTTCCCGCTCCGCCGAACATCCAGCCCGCCCACCTCGATCGTCCCGCCGAATCGGAAAAGCCCCAGCACGCACCGGATGATCGTCGTCTTCCCCGCGCCGTTCCCGCCCCAGAGCGCCACGGACTGGCCCTCGGCAATGTCGATCGACACGCCGTCCACCGCCCGCGATCGACCGAAAGTCTTGACAAGTTCTCGAATGCGGATCACGCGGAACCTCCCGTTCTGAACCCCGAAGGACAATCACACTGCGCCATCAACACCAACCCCCCGCCCAGCGCGACCAGCACCACCCCCGCCAGCACCAGCCAGCCGATCGACGAACCGCCCTCGACCAGCCGCGCGGGAAACTCCACCGGCCTCATCAGCGGAACCTCATCCACAAACTTCGCCTCCGGTCGCACCGCCGGCAACGCCCGGCCGATGAACTCGATCGCCTGCTGCGCCGGACTGAACAGCAGCAGGCGAAGCTTCGGCTCGCGGTCCATCATGTTCTCGAAGAGCGTCTGCGACTCGTGGACAAAGTCGCCGACCCCGTCGCCGTTCTCGTCGTACCCCACGTAATCTGTCCAGTAGTTGCCGCGCTCCCCCTTCCAGAACTGGTTGCCCTTCAACTCCCCGCGCCCGCCCACCGACACCTGCTCGATGTTGTCGATGAAGTTGTTCTCGCTGATCTCGTTCCCGCGGACCGAGGGAAGCAGCGTCAGACCGATGTCGTTGCACGCCATCGTGTTCCCCCGCACCACCCCGGGCTTCACCGTGCTGAACGGCGAACCGTCGAAATAGACCCCCACCCGGTTGCCCGCGATCAGGTTCGATTCGATCGCGTACTGGTCCGCCTCCTTCAACCCAAGCCCGTACCCGCTTGGCCCGCGGTTCCGGATCAGGCGGTTCCCACGCACCTGCACCACCCGGCTGTACATGATGTACAGGCCGACCGAGTTCTCCGAGAGGTCGTTCCCCTCGATCACCACCTCATCGCTGTACATCAGGTGCAGACCGTACCGGCATCGCACCCCGACATTCCCGCGCACCGTGATCCCCTTCGAATACCACAGGATCGCGTCACGCCCGTCGTGGATCACGTTGTTCTCGATCAGCGCCCCGTCCGACCGCCAGAGCCGCAGACCATCGCCGCGACGCGCGATGTCCAGGTCCTTCCCGCCGATCCGGTTCCCGCGGACCACGCTCCCGCTCGCCTCCCGCAGATCGATCCCGAAGAGAATCCCCTCCAGCCGGTTGTCCTCGATCACGCATCGCGGCGCCAGCACACGGACCCCCGCGTTCTCCTTGTCCAGATCAATCCCCGTGTTCCGCACCGTGAACCCGCGAAGCGTCACCCCCTCCGAACGGATCTCGACGATATCGCCGCTCCCGCCGCCGTCGATGATCGCCCCCGGCTCGCCGATCAGCGCGATCCGCTTGTCGATCACCACGTGCTCCCGGTACACGCCGGCCCCGATCCTCACCACGTCTCCGTCCTTCGCCGCCGCGATCCGACGGCCGATCACGCCGACATTCACGTCCCCCCGCGCCGCGACCACCGCCCGCGGCAACGCCTCGTGCTCATCGCCCCCGCGCGCCACCCCCGCGCAGAGCACCGACAGAACCGACAGGATGACGCTCAACGCTCGCATGACCTCAATCTCCCGTCCCGCCCGCCACCGCACGCTGATACAGGGGCAGGTAGGCGCGACGATGAAACACAAACCCGACGATCGTCAGCACCGCGCACGCCCCAGCCAGCCACAGCCCGATCCCCGCGTCCGAATACGTCTTGAACTGGCCGATCCCTCCCTCCCCGAGCACCGTCGGAGTGAACGGCTTGACCGACGCCGACAGCGGCGCGCCCGGGTCAAGGTTCTGCCCGAACGTGTACAGCCAGAACTGCAGATCCACCAGGAATCCGACCGGGAAAAGCACCGCCGGCAACGCCAGCACCACCGCCCACTTGCTGTGGATCAGCGCCGCCCCCTCGACCAGCAGGAACATCGCCAGCACAAGCCAGACCGCCGTCGTACGCTCGAACACCGCCGCCTGCTCGATCGGCCTCATCCCGATGTAGTGGTTCAGACCGTCGATCTCCTTCACGTCGCCCTCCAGCCGATTCACGTACGCCGTGATGTACAACCCGTTCGGATACTGCGGCGCCTCCAACTCCATGTGCCAGTATGGATTGAAGATCGACACCAGCAGCAGCACACGCGCCAGCGACAACAGCACCGTCGGCGTGAGATAACGCAGCCGGTGACGCCGGTACTCCTCCTCAGGAACCCGAGGCCCCGCCAGGCGAAGGAACAGTTGAGACATGGCGCACTCCTTTGTTGATTCGAAAAGCCCGCGCCGCGCTTCACCGCGACGCGGACAACATCTCATTTACTCCGAAGGAGTCCGCGCAAGCGAGGACGAACCCTCGCCCGACCCCTCAACCTTCGGCGTGCCCTTCGGCTTGATGTGCAGGTACCCCATCATCTCCAGGTGCAAGGCCGAGCAGAACTCGGTGCAATAGAACGGGTACGTCCCCGGACGATCCGCCGTGAAACGAATCTCCGTGTACTCGCCCGGCTCAAGGCTCAGGTTGATGTTGTAGCCGCCGATGCAGAAACCGTGCGTCGCGTCCTGCGTCGTCTCCAGCGAAGTCAGACGCCACGTCACCTCGTCACCCTCCTCCACCATCACGTGCTCGGGAGTGAAATGGCTCCGGATCGTCGTCATGTTGACCGTCACCTTGTTCCCCTCGCGCACCACCCCCTCCTTCCCGGCCTGCGGCGCCAGCGGATCGAGCATCTGCGTGATCGGATTCCAACCGACCTGCGGGTACACCGTCCATGGTTTCAACTTGTCCGCCTTGATCATCTGGCAGTAGTGAGGCTCGCCGACCCCGACCGGGCTGTCGTAGATCACCGGCATCGTCGTCCCCGTTGCCGAGATGTCCACCAGCTGGAAGTTCTGCGCAAGCAGCGGACCCGTCGGGAAAAACCGATCAACCGACCACTTGTTCATCGCGATGAGGTACTTCCCGTCCGGCGAGACCGTGTCCCCTTCCGCCGCGCACAGGTGACCGATGTTGTATTGCACCGGCGTCTTCGTCACCAGCTTCCACGGCTGTTCCGGGTGCAGCGACGAGTACTCGCCCCCCAGCGACCACCGCGCCACCGCCGAGTCAAGGAACAGCGACGTGTACGCGTACCCCTTGTCGTCAAACTGCGTGTGCAGCGGGCCAAGCCCCAACTCCACCTGCGCCTCCATCACCGCGTCGAAATCAAGAATCGGAACGCCGAACTCGTCCTTCCCGCTGAACTTCTTGTCCGCGATCGCCTTCTTCACCTTCTCGATGCTGTACACCGTCACGTGCGGGTCCAGCTTCCCCGCCACCACCATGAACTGGCCGTTCGGCGTCACGTCCACCCCGTGCGGACTCTTCGGCTCGGGAGTGAAGAACAGGACGCCCTCCGCCACGCTCGTCGCCAGCGAAAGCACCGGGAACCCGTTGATCATCGTCGCCTTCCCGCCCTTGAACGCCTGCTCCGCCTTCTTCCAGTCAATGATGTGCATGTAATCCGTGTCGCGCTTGCTCGCCCCGGCCTCGAACGGCGGGTTCCCCTTCTCCACACCCCCCGTCGCCATCTCGACGTTGAACGAGTTGATGAACACAAAGCCGTCACTCGCCAGCTTGCCCGCGTCCGCGAGGTCCTGCCAGTAAGGCGGCAACTCGAGCGCGAACGACTGCTTCTCGTCGATCCGGCCCTTCGAGCGATCGAACTTCCAGAACGTCACCATCCCGCGGTACGACTTCGCGTAGTCCTCGGGCAACGCATACCCGTACCCCAGCACCGTCGCGTACTGCCCCCCCTCCACCACGTAGTCCGTGTTCGGGGTCACGAACGCCGCCCCGTGATCGCTCACCGTCAGCGGGTTTTTCACGATCTGCTTGGTCTCCCAGTCGCGCAGGTCGATCACGCCTAGGCGCGCGTTGGCCTTGTCACCGATGAACAGGAACTGGCCGTC
>JAEUIV010000143.1 GCA_016795005.1 Phycisphaerae bacterium | reverse complement strand
ATCGGGCCTGCACCTCGTTTCGCGCCTCGTCGCACTCTCGGAGCATGCGCACCGTGAGCATGAGCAGGTCGTCGAAATCCACCGCGTTGGCCGCGCGGAGCGCGCGCTCGTACCCCTCGTACAGCCGGGCGATCATCCGAGCGTTAAACTCTCCTTGCGATCGTGCGGCGAACGCCGAGGCGTCGAGCAACTCGTTCTTCGCCGCCGAGATCTTCGAGAGCACACTGCGCGGCGGCCAGTTGCCCGAACTCATGTTCGCGTCGGCGATGACCCGTTTCATCAGGGCCAGCTGATCGTCCGTGTCGTAGATGGTGTAATCGTGCCGGATTCCCCATCGCGGCGCGCCCTCCATCAACGGCGCATACCGGCGCAGCAGCCGAGCGCACAGCGCATGAAACGTGGTGACGGTCAGTCCCCTCGGCGGTCCGGCGCTGCCCTCCGGGTCATCCGACAGGATCCGTTCCACCCGCTCACGCATCTCGCCCGCCGCCTTGTTCGTGAACGTCAGCGCCAGGATCTGCCACGCCGGCACGCCGAGCGAAAGGAGGTACGCGATGCGCCGGGTGATGACCCGGGTCTTGCCGGAGCCGGCGGCGGCAAGCAGCAGCACCGGACCCTCGGTCGTCAGCACCGCCTCGCGTTGAGGCTCGGTCAGGTCGGCAAGCAGGCGGGTTTCATGCGGCATGTGTGTGTCGGACATTCTTGGCGCGTTCGGCCCGGCAGTATCACCGCGGGCGGGTCGCCCATCCAGCACGAACCATCTTTTCCGACCGTGGAGCGCGGCGCCGCGGCCGGATATGATGCCCGAGTTCGCGTGGGAACATGGAGCAAACGTATGCGCCGAGGAAACCTCGTCCTGCTGGCTTTGATGACCGGTGCCCTCACGCCTTCCGCCCTCGCCCAGTTCGGCACGCCGGGATCGACCAACGTCAAGGAGAAGATCGTCGGGAAACTCCTCTCGGCCGAGGGAGCACCCACCCCCGCCGCGTCGGACCAGATCGGCGTGTTCTTCAAGAACTCCCTGGTCGGCGCCTTCACCTTCGCCGACTCGCAGACCGACTTCACCCTCACGATCTTCGGCGACAACCCTTCGACCACGGCGATCGAAGGGCCGAAGGCGGGCGAAAAGGTCGAGTTCCGATTCTATGACGCGAGCGCCAATGTCACCCGGACCGATGTCCGCGTTGAAAACCTCCAGGGCGAAGCCTTCAACTACCGCTACGCCGGCGAAGAGAATCTCATCCCGGACGGCCTGCCGATCCCCATCGACCTCACGCCGACTCGGAACCTTAACCTCCGCGTCGGGGCCGCGCAGTCCGGTGGGGGCGGCTCGGGCAACGATCGCGCGAAGTACGACGTGGACGGGAACGGCACGATCGACGAGGCGGACGCCGCGATGGTCCTGCGCATGGTCATCGGCGCGAGGCGCGGCCTGACCGACGATCAACTCGAAGCCGCCGACGTGAACGGGGACAGCAAGGTGGACACCAACGATGCCATCGCCGTCATGCAGAATCGGAAGTAGGCGCTGCCGCTCCGCCGGGGCCGCGGCGTTCACCCTGATCGAGTTGATCCTTGTCATCGTCCTGGTCGGGGGGATCTCCGGGCTTGTCATCACCGCGTTCGCCGGTCGGTCGGTCGGAGCCGAGAGACGCCGTGCCGCGGGGGAACTCGTCGCCGCGCTCGCTACCGCCCGCGTTGACGCGATGCGGACCGGCCGGCCTGTCCTCGTTGAAGCGCGATGCCGCGATGATCGGCTCAGACTCTCGATCGGGGAAAGGGAGATGAACTGGCCCGCGCGCGGCCTGGCCCTCGCGGATTCCTTCGGGCGCCCGCTCGAACCGGCACGGGTCCGCTTCCTGCCCTCGGGGCGCTGCGACGCGCAGGCGTGGGTGCTCCTGGTCCGCGATGCGGCGCGGGCCGATTCGGCCGGTAGAATGGCGCGAGTCGAGTTCGATCCGGTCTCGGGGGCCGCGAGTCTGCGCCGAGAGGGCGACCCGCCTAGGGTCGGGGTCGTTGAGGAGATCATCCGATGAACAACCGAGGCCGACATCCCACCGCGCCCCGAGCGTTCACGCTCATCGAAGTCCTCTTCGTGGTCATCATCCTGGGGCTGATCGCGACCCTGGTCGTCGGCCGACTCGGGCAGACATTCTCGAAGGGGAAGATCCAGACCACCGTCGCGCAACTCCGCTCCCTCGGCAACGCCGTCGAGGATTTTCGCGCCGATGTCGGGCGCATCCCGACCGAGCAGGAGGGGTTGAAGGCGCTCGTCGAGCGGCCTCAGGGCGTCGAGGAATCCAAGTGGTCCAAGGGCGGCTACCTCGGCAAGCGGACGGTCCCCAACGATGCCTGGGGCAACCCGTACATCTACAAGATCGACCCCGCGTTTGAGTACATCATCAAGTCCCTCGGCGCGGATGGTAAGGAAGGCGGCGAAGGAGACAACGCCGACCTCGACAACCGCAAATGACCCCCGCGATCCGAGACCCGCGCTCCGCTCCAGGCTTCACCTACGACGCCGGGGCGTTCCGCACGCACGTCCTCGGCACCGGCGAACTGACGGAAGCCAACTGGAGGCTCGCGTCGGAGGTTTCGCGTCAGAGCGGGACAAGCGAACTCCGCTCATTGCTCGACCTCGGACTTCTTGGAGAAGAAACGCTCGCCGACCGCCTCGCGGCGTGGAGCGGCGCCCGGCGCTGGCGAGCCGCGACGGAACAGGGCACGCTCAGCGATGGCGTTCCGCGCGAGTTCATGAAGTCGAACACGATCCTCGCGTTCAATGACGGTGACGGCGAGCGCGTCCGCGTCGTCATCGCCGACCCGTCCGATTCGTTCCTCTGGAGCGCCGTGTCCGCGCGCTTCGGCCCCTCGCCCGAGGTCATGATCGGCTCGCAGAAAGAGATCAACCTGTTCCTCGACGAGCAGGCGGCCCCCGCCGGTCCCGCCGGAAAAGACGCCGAGGAAGCGCTCGATGTCACCAGCGAACTCTCCGCCCTCCGCGACATGGCCAGCGAAGCGCCGGTCGTGCGGTTCTTCAACCAGGCCGTCGAGCGCGCGATGGACCTCGGCGCCTCCGATATTCACCTCGAGCGCTTTGATCGACGGGTCAGCCTGCGCTTCCGCGTCGACGGCATCCTGCTCGATCAGCCGCCGCCTCCCGCCCCGTTGTACGAGGCGATCCTCTGCCGCATCAAGATCATGGCGAACCTCGACATCGCCGAGCGCCGCCGGGCGCAGGACGGCCGCGTCCCCATGCGTCTCCGCGGACGCATGGTGGACATGCGCATCAGCATCGTTCCGACCATGTACGGCCAGGACGCCGCCATCCGCCTCCAGGACCGACAGAAACTCGCGGAGATCGAACTCGATCAACTCGGCTTCTCCCCGGAGCACATCGACCGCCTCGTCCGCACCGCGAACAAGAATCACGGCATCCTCCTGATCACCGGCCCGACCGGCTCGGGCAAGACCACCTCCCTCTACGCCCTCCTCCGACGCATCAAAACCGATGAACTCAAGATCGTCACCGTCGAAGACCCCGTCGAGTACGCGATGGACGGCGTGAACCAGATCCAGGTCAACAACGCCATCAACCTCACCTTCGGCAACACGCTCCGCCACGTCCTCCGGCACGATCCCGACGTCATCCTGATCGGCGAAATCCGCGACAAGGAAACCGCCGAGATCGCCTTCCAGGCGTCGCTCACCGGCCACATGGTCCTCAGCACCCTGCACACCAACGACGTGCCGGGAACCTTTGTCCGACTCATCGACATGGGGATCGAACCCTACCTGGTGAACGCCGCGCTCGAAGGCGTCGCCGCGCAGCGACTCATCCGCAAGGTCTGCCGCGAATGCCTGAACCGCGAACCCGCGCGCGAGGGGTGCAAGGGCTGCGGCGGGATCGGCTATCGAGGCCGCGTCGCGGTCATGGAGTATTCGGGCGTCACGCCCGAGGTGAAGCGCCTCATGCTCCAGGGGGGCGAGGAACACCGGATCCGTGAGGCCCTCCTGCGCAGCGGCTACCTGCCCATGCGCGCCGAGGCCCAGCGCCTCATCGAAGAGGGGGTCACGGACGAGGCCGAAGTGGTCCGGGCGCTCGGCGCCGCGGCGGCGGTCGAAGCATGACCCAGTTCGCCTACACCGCCGTCGCGCTGCAGAACGCTTCCGGCGGCATGGTCATCGGCCGCGCGGAAGCGACCGACGAGCGCGCGCTCCGCGACGAACTCCGCAAGAAAGGCCTGATCGCGGTTGACGTGCGCCCCGTACACCTGATCGACGCGCTCCGCGCCACGTTCAGCCGTGAGCGTCTCCGCCGGGCCGATGCGGTCTGGTTCTTCCAGACCCTCCGGATGCTCCTGAGCGGCTCGGTGCCGATCGAATCGGCGATGACCACGATGCACGACCTCGCCCCCGGCCCGCGGCTGAAGCGCGTCGCCGCGGACGTGCGCGAGCGGCTCCGCGCTGGCGCCTCGCTGGCCGATGCCGTCGCCGCCTCTCCCGGATTGGCGACGTCGCAGCACCTCGCCCTCCTCCGCGCCGGGCACGAGTCCGGGAGGCTGGCCCATGTCGTCGCGCTCATTGATACGAACATGGCCACCGGGGAACGCATCCGCCGCACGCTGGTCGGCCGGCTCATTTACCCCGCCATCCTCCTCCTCGCCGCCATCGCCGCCGTCTGGTTCCTCGCCGCATTCGTCATCCCGAAGTTCGCCGGTACCCTTGAATCGCTCGGCGGGCAACTCCCCTTCAGCACGCGGTTCACGCTCAACTTCGCCCGCGCCACCGTCTGGATCGCGCCGCCGATCATTGTTGCCCTGGTGGCCCTCTACTTTGTCCGGGGTTCGCTCCTTTCCGCGAATCAGAAGGCCGCCCTCTCGCGTCTCATCCTCCGAACGCCCGTCTTCGGCTCACTGGTCTGGCATGCCCAGAGCGCCATCGTCACCGACACCCTCGCCACCATGATCGAAGGCGGAGGTGACGTTCTCGCCGCGCTCGGACAGGCTCAGGAGGTCGTCTCATCCCCGGCCATCGCGGCCCGGCTCGACGCCGCGAGAAAGAAGGTTCGTGAGGGCATCGACCTGGGCGAGGCCTTCAGCCAGGAGCGAGTTCTGCCGCCGCTGATCGGCGCGGTGCTCCTCGTGGGAATAAAGGGTGGAGACCTTGTCGGCGGGCTGCGACGCTGCACCACCGCGTGTCTCGAACGCCAGGAGCGTGCGACCGAACGACTCCTCGTCCTCATGGAGCCGGCCGTCATCCTCCTCATGGCGGGTGCCGTCGGATGGGTGGTCTATTCCCTCGTGATGGGTATGCTTGCGATGAATGACCTCGGCGGACTCTAGCGTTCGCCGGCGGAGCACGTCGGTTCCGATCAAGTACACCGAGAGCAACCGGATAGACATCACCCAGCGGTCGGCCTTCACGAATCACACGCATTCCAACCGGGGGAGCAAGGCGGCGACATGAAGCACACCACATCCGTCACCTTTGGCCAATCCACCGGCTCGCATCGCGCCGCGTGCCTCGCCGCCGCGGCGGGCGCCGCGTTCGTCGTCACCTTCGCCGCGGGCTGCGCCAAGAAAACCGTCATCGCCGAGCCTCCCGCCCCCGCCTTCCTGCCCGCGCCGGTCTTCAGGCCCGATCAGCGGCTCATCACCGAGCCGATCGCGGCTTCCGACCACATCGCCCGCGGGCCGACCCTCATCGCCCAGCAAAGACTGACCGCGCGCGTCGAGACATCCGAAGGCGTCGCCCCGACGGCCATCGAGAACGACGCCGGAGAACTCATCAAGGTGGATGTCCACCTCAAGAGCGCGGACTTCTCAGACGTCGTGCGCGTGCTCCTGGGCGATTACATGCAGCGCGACTTCGTCATCGACCCGAAAGTCCAGGGCCAGGTCACGCTCGAAATCGAAGACGAGTTCACCAAGAGCGAGATACTTTCTCTCCTGGGAGAGATGGGATCGATCTACGGCTGGTTCATCGAAGAACGCGAGGGCGTCTTCTTCGTCCGCGCCGGGGACAAGATCGCCAAGGCCGCCGGCGCCCCGATCCTGCAGGCCGCCCCGGCTCTCGAGAGCGATCAGCCCGCCGTACGGATCAAGCGGCTCCGATATGTCGCCCCGGACCAGGTCAGCGCGCTCCTCAAGGAACTCATCTCCGAGAACGCCAAGGCCCTCGTCGTGGGTCGGACCATCGTCATCGCCGACACCACCCGGCAGATCGCCCGCCTCTCGCGGCTGATCTCGGCGCTCGACGCTCCCTCCTTCGACGGCGTCGAGATCTGGACCTATCGCCTCGGGTACCGCCGGCCCGAAGACGCTCAGAAAGTGCTCGAGTCCCTCGCCACCTCGTCGGGCGTCAACGCCGCGACGGACGCCAACGTCGCCTTCGTGCCGGTGCCGGGAACGCAACGCCTCATGGTCGTCGCCAAGGACGCCACCATCCAGCCGACGATCCAGGAACTCCTCCGGCAGGTCGATCAACCCGCCGAGAGCGAGCGCCGCTACCGTTACATCTACCGCGTCCAGCACTATCCGCAGGCCGCCCTCCTCAAACTCGTCACGGATTTCTTCATCGACAAGATCGAAACGCCCGGCGCGGCCCCGACCACGGGCGCCGGTGACACCGTCCCACGCATCCGCATCGCCGCGGACACCGCCTCGGACCTCCTCCTGATTCACGCCACGCCCTCCGACTACGCCGACCTGCTCGCCACGCTCCGCGCGGTCGATCGCGCGCCGCAGCAGGTCGTCGTGCAATCCATCATCGCGGAGGTCAACCTCACGAATGCGCTCGAATACGGCGTTGAATACTTCCTCTCCCAGCGCACCAGCCTGGGAAGCCTCGAACTCTCCGGCGCCACGCCGATCGCCAACACCCTCGCCGCCACCGGGGGCGCGTTCTTCATCGGGGGCAGCGGCTTCGCCGTCATCCAGGCGCTCGATCGCGAGAGCGAGACGCGCATCCTCAGCCAGCCCAAGCTCGTCATGTCCGACCGGACGAAGGGATCCATCCAGGTCGGCGGCGAAGTGCCCGTCAAGAAGGCCACACAGGGAACCGGCACCGGCGCCTCGGACATCCGCGAGGAGATCGAGTACCGGGACACCGGCGTTATCCTCACCATCGAGCCGCTCATCAACGAGAGCGGGACGGTCCTCCTGAAAATCACGCAGGAAGTCCTGGATGTCCAGCAGACCACCAGCGTCTCGGACAACCCGTCCTTCACCACGCGGAAGATCGAGACCAGCGTCATCGTCCCCTCGGGAAAGACCGTCCTCCTCGGCGGGATCATCAACCAGGCCAAACGCAAGGACGCCGACCGCATCCCGCTGCTGGGAAGGGTGCCGCTGCTGGGCGAGGCCTTCAGCAACAAGTCGAAGACCACCGAGCGGACCGAACTGCTCCTGGCGATCACTCCAACCATCATGAACGAGCCGGACGACCTCGCGGGATCGGCGAGCGAGTTCCTGCGCAGCATCGAATCCATCCGCGCCGCGCTGCTCGAATCCGCGAACGACCTGCCCGCCGGCGTGCTCGAAAACCTCCAGCCGCCCACGCCGGAGAATCCCGAGCCGGATCGAAAAGAAGTGGGGGAGCCGGCGGGGCCGTCGTGATCCATCGGCCGTCACGCTCGAAGGCGGGCTTCACGCTCCTTGAAGCCGTCCTCGCGCTCGCGATCCTCTCGGCGGTCGCCGTGGTATGCGTCGGCGTCCGCACGCAGTCGCTCGCTTCCGCGCGACGCATGGAGGTCCGCAACGCCGAACACCGCGATACGCAAGCCATCTTCGAGATGCTGACCGCGGGGCTGCTCCCGCCGCCGGAATCAGAGAAGGACTCGCTCACCCGCCGGTGGACAGGCGAGTATCAGGGCGCCCCGTACATCCTCGAAGCCACGCAGGTCACCCGGCCCAACCCGGTCTACACCAGCGAGCGCAAGGACGCCGCGCCCCTGAGCGACCGCATCATCGTGTGGCGGTACACCCTCACCTACCGAGGCCGAAGTTCAGAGTTCTGGTGGCACCGATGACAACGCCTTCATGCGCCAATCGCCGACACCGCCCCGGCTTCCGCCGAATGTCTCGCGGCATGACGCTGCTCGAAGTGGTCCTCGCCGTCACGATCCTCGCCGCGATGTCCGGCCTGATCGCCACGCTCTGGATGCAGGCGAACCGCATGGCCGACGACGGCATGGGCCAGAACCGATCCCTGCGTCTCACGCGGATCCTGGAGATGATCCGCTCTCAATGGGCCGATCGTCGCACCAGCATCCCTCTCGGCAAGAGCGGAGCCTCGGTCGCTGTTGAACCCGGCGTCCTGACCTTCATCTCCGCCACCGCCATCCTCGAACCCGGCTGGCCCC
>JAEUIV010000096.1 GCA_016795005.1 Phycisphaerae bacterium | reverse complement strand
CCTCGCCCCCCGGTCCCACCCTGATCTTCTTCGCCGCATCGACCAGCGCCGGCACCAGCCACTCCGCCGAATCACCCACGCACACGACCACCGACCCCGCCAGGCACCGCTGACCGGCGTTGCCGAACGCCGAGCCGATGATCCCCTCGACCGCCGCGCCGCGATTCGCGTCCGGCATCACGATCGTGTGATTCTTCGCCCCGCACATGCACTGCGCACGTTTCCCCGCCGCCGTCGCCGTCTTGTAGATGTGCTCCCCCGCGCGAGTCGAACCGACGAACGACACCGCCTTCACATCATCATGACGGATCAGGTAATCCACCACGCTCGCCCCACCATGAACGAGGTTCAGCACCCCCGCCGGCAGCCCCGCCTCGTGAGCCAGCTCCACCGCGCGCGTCGCGCTCATCGGAACCTTCTCGCTCGGCTTCAGCACAAACGTGTTCCCGCACGCCACCGCCATCGGCCACATCCACAGGGGCACCATCACCGGAAAATTAAACGGCGTCACCCCGACGCACACGCCCAGGGGCACCCGGTCAACCGTCGAATCGATCCCCACCCCGCCCTGGTCCTCCGTCCGGCAGAAACTCGTGCTCACCGCGATCTGAGGCAGCGTCCGACCCATCATCAGCAGCGGCGCCGCGCACGCGAACTCCACGCAGTCGATCCCGCGACGAACGCTCCCGATCGCCTCGGCCTTCGTCTTCCCGTGCTCACGCACCACGATGTCAGCCAGTTCGCCCGCCTTCGCCTCCAGGAGCGACTTGTATCGGAAAAGAAACTGGATCCGGTCACCCACCGGCGTCGCCGACCAGGCCGGAAACGCCGCACGCGCCGCCTCGACCGCCGACTCCGCCGAACGAATCGAATCCAGCTCCACGCGCGTCAGCGTCTCCGACGTCGCGGGGTTGATCACAGGCCTCGGCGTGCTGCCTGAAGAAGCCGCGGGGGCGGTGCGCTTACCGGCGATGAAATGCTCAATGCTGGGGGATGCGGACATGGAAACTCCTCGTGGTTCGTTGGATCAGAAGTCTATCCAAGCGGACGAGGCCCGGCCCCGGCAATCCAACCGCCGCTTTCGTACTCTTTCTGCGATGGCCGACGAACTCATCCTCAGGGGAACGCGCATCCTCACGCCGAACGGCATCTCCCCCGGCGACATCATCATCCGCGAAGGCCGCATCGACCAACTGCTCCCCTTCAACTCCGCGACGAATATCACCCGCCTGATCGACGCCGCCGATCACCTTGTCATGCCCGGAGTCATCGATACCCACGTCCACATCAACGATCCGGGCCGCGAGGACTGGGAAGGATTCGAAACGGGCACACGCGCCGCCGCCGCCGGCGGGATCACCACCATCGTCGATATGCCCCTCAACAGCATCCCCGCGACGACCACCGTCGCGGCCCTCGAAACCAAGCGCCGCGCCGCGCAAGGCCGCCTCGCCGCCGACGTTGGATTCTGGGCCGGACTCGTCCCCGCCAACGCTCGAGACCTTGAACCGCTCGCACGCGAAGGCGTCCTCGGCTTCAAGTGCTTCATGGTCCCTTCGGGAGTCGCGGAGTTCGATCACGTCACCGAGCGCGACCTCCGCGAAGCCGCGCCGATCCTCGCCCGGCTGGGCCTGCCCCTCCTTGTCCACGCCGAGCATCCCGCCGCGCTCGCCGAGGCGCCCACCATCATCCCCGGCCGCGAGCGACGATACGCCTCGCACCTCGCCTCCCGCCCGCGTGCCGCCGAACAACGCGCCATCGAACAGATCATCCGGCTCGTTGACGAGTTCCGCGTTCACGCGCACATCGTCCACCTCTCCAGCGCCGACGCGATCCCGGCCCTCCGCGCCGCGCGCCGCCGGGGACTCCCCATCACCGTCGAGACCTGCCCCCATTACCTCACCTTCGCCGCCGAGGACATCCCGGACGGCGCGACGCAGTTCAAGTGCGCGCCGCCCATCCGCGAGCGAGAAAACCGCGAGCGACTCTGGACCGCGCTCCGCGAGGGCGACATCGACCTCGTCGCCAGCGACCACTCCCCGTCGCCGCCGTCGGGCAAGTGCCTCGACACGGGCGACTTCGCCCGCGCATGGGGGGGCATCGCCTCGATCCAGGTCTCGCTCGCCGCCACGTGGACCGCCGCCGCCTCGCGCGGCTGTACCCAGAACGACCTCGCGCGATGGATGTGCGAAGCCCCCGCCAGACTCGCGGGCCTCACAACACGAAAGGGACGCATCGCCGAGGGATATGATGCCGACCTCGTCATCTGGAACCCGGACGAGGAGTTCGTCGTGCGCGCCAAGGACCTCCGCCACAAGCACCCGCTCACCGCGTACGAAGGAATCTCCCTTCGAGGAACGGTCGAACGCACCATCCTTCGAGGCCAAACGGTCTTCGAGCGCGGAAAGCAGAGCACGCCGGGGGGCGCCCACTCGCCCGCGCCCGGCCGATGCCTGCAGCGAGGCACCTCTTGACACACTTCACCGACCTCATCGACCTCGCCGCCGAACGCACCGGGGGCCGCGCGCTCCTCGCCAGCGACGAGTTCTTCGCCGAAAAGGAAAACCTCCTCAAGCCCGGACGAGGCGTCTTTGTCGAAGGAAGATACACCGACCGAGGCAAGTGGATGGACGGCTGGGAATCACGCCGGAAGCGCACGCCGGGAAACGACTGGTGCATCATCCGCCTCGGCCTCCCCGGCATCGTCCGAGGGGTCACCGTCGACACCAATCACTTCAAGGGCAACGCCCCGGAGGCCGTCTCCATCGACGCCTGCGACGCGCCGCGGGATGAAACACCCGAGGCACTCGCGCGCCGTTCCGATTGGCGCACCCTCGTCCCCAGGACACGCATCGAGCCGCACCTCGAAAACAAGATCGAAGTCAACGACCCCGCTCGATGCACGCACCTCCGCCTGAACATCTTCCCCGACGGCGGCGTCGCCCGATTCCGCGCCTTCGGCGAGGTCGTCCCGGATTGGACCTCCATCCTCGCACGCAACAACGCCGTCGACCTCGCCGCCGTCGAGCACGGCGGGCAGCCGATGGGCTGCAGCGACGCCTTCTTCAGCGAACCGCGAAACCTCATCATGCCCGGCCGCTCCGAGTGCATGGGCGACGGCTGGGAAACCAGGCGACGCAGGGGACCAGGCTACGACTGGGTCGTCATCCGCCTCGGCCGTCGCGGAGTCATCGAGCGCATCCTCCTCGATACCAACCACTTCAAGGGAAACTACCCCGACACCTGCGACATCGAAGTCTGCGACGCACCGGGCGCAACCGAAGAGCACCTCCGACCGGGGGCGACCAACGGCCCCTCTTGGCGAACACTCCTCCCCCGCACCAAACTTGCCGCGCACGAGGAACGCATCTTCGAGCGAGAACTCCTCGACAAGAACCCCGTGACCCACCTTCGACTGAATATCCATCCCGACGGCGGAGTCAGCCGTCTGCGGGTCTTCGGCCGTCCGGTCGCCGGAGCCGACCGGTGACGGGCATCGCCGCCTACCTCGATGCGCTCAGCGAGCCGGACGCACGCGCCGCGCTCCTCCGCTGCTGTGCATCGAGCGACTGGGTCAACCGCATGATCCAGACCCGGCCGTTTCTGCACGACACCCGACTCTTCGCCGCCGCCGACCGCGCATGGAACGCACTCAAGCCCGCGGACTGGCTCGAAGCCTTCGCCGCCCACCCGCGCATCGGCGACCGTCCC
>JAEUIV010000095.1 GCA_016795005.1 Phycisphaerae bacterium | reverse complement strand
ATGGGGATGGCGCTGATTCTCGCAGGCCAAACGATCTCCGCGACCGCCCCTGTTGCCCGGGGCAACACCTTTGCCACCATCGTCATGAACACCAAGGACCCCGCCGACACCCGCATCGCAGCGGGGTTGCTCGGGCTTGATCAGGAACAGCGGGAGTGGCTTCCCAAGCTCCCGGTCGGGCACTCCGTCGTCCGATTGAGCGGGAGGTGGACGAAGCCGGTCCTCGTGTCGATCCCGCTCGTACCTATTCAAAAGGGATCCATGCATGATGGCGACATCCGGAGACTTCTCGCGGACTCGAGAGAGCAGGGGTTGATGAAACCACCGCCGGACGCGGGCATGTCTCGTGAGAATCGAACGGACCCCGCCGGTGAACCCCTGAGAGCCCATGAGCTGAGCGGTGGATCACCCAAGTCGCTGTGGCGCTCGCATTCATGAAGGAACGCGGCGTCGTGGTCCCGGCCTACGCCAGGCGGAGCCGAGCGGCCTCGGAGTCCGTCCACCTCGACGCCATGATCGAGTATTGGGCGCTCGCGGAGCCTGCGCCGGAGAGCGGGGCGGTCCGCGCACTACCGCTCGCCTCCGGCACCCGTGTCCTGAACACCACCGACGGCGAAACCGGTCGCATCATGAACGCCTATGGGTCGGACAGGTCCGGCTCGTGGGTCCGGTACGAGGTCGAGACGGAATCGGCCATCGAGGTCTGGCACCGCAATGACTTCATCGTGATGCCGGAGCCGCCGGAACCGCAGGAAGGGGGTGCGGCGTGAGACCCGGCCGCACCGAAGAGTTCCAAGTCAAGTTCGGCTGCCTGTTCCGGCGGACCACGCTTCTCGATGGGGAGTATTACGACCAGCGATGCCTGGGCCGCGATTACGAACGCGTAGTCGAGGCGATCGATGGGCTGGGTCGAGCGCGGTTCCACCTTCGAGGGGTCCGTGAGCGGACCGGACTGCCGTGGGTCGAGACCCACGTTGCGCTCGCGTTCATGGAGCACACGGGGGTGATTGCCCCCGCTCTGTGGGGCCGCTACCGGGCCACCTCGGCGGAGACCTACTGCAAAGCGATGGATCATCTCGGTTCGCTCGCTGCGCGGACAGAGGTGTGGCGATGAGGTACACACGGATCGACCTGGCGGGGCGCGATGGCACATACGCTATGTTGAAACGCGAACCCGGAGCCGAGCACATCGACGCCGAAGTGCTGGTGGTCGGTGCTCGCCATCATCATGTCGTCCAAGCAAGCGACGCCAATGACCTCGACAGCATGGCCGAGTGTCTGCACGCCCAGCTCGACGACCATCCGCGACGACGGAGCCGCATCTGGTTGTACAGACAAGCCCTCGGCCACCTCGCGCAGCCAGACGGGAGGTCTCGATGAAACCCCGTGATCTTCAGGACTTGCTCATCGATCTGTTGGAGGGGGCGATGTCGGCACGCGACGATCCGGACGATCCGCTGGCCGACTTCGCCGACCGAACGGACGGGATCGATCGAGTGAGTTCCTACCGTGACGAGGACATGCTGACCTATGACGCGGGGTTCGTTGTCCGCATGAAGCCCGGCACAGAGTACGCCGTGACCATCATCCGGAATCGCTGAACCCAGCCTCAACGCGCGTGCCCCGGTTTCGGCCGGGACTTTTCCGTGGCGTGCGGGGCCAATTCATCGAACCATGCCGGGGTCGTCGTCCGGGCTTCCACTCAAATCAGCTTTGGCTGCATTCATGCATTTCGCTGGATGATCGCCGCCCGACTGGGCTTCATCGTTCCCGGGAGCGCCTCATCAAGAATGTTGTCTTCCAGCACGCCGCGACCAACCGTCGCCTTCATGTCCCCTCGTGGTCGCGAGCCGTTTGCTCCGGCAGTTAGCCTGACCAGATGTCGAGGTATTGCGCGCCGGACGCGTTTCAGGCTCGCTCGAATGGCTGATCGGTGGCGCTCCGAATGGAGCAAATGCACTCGCACCTATCGCCGCTCCCGCGTACCCATACATCATCAGCAGGCCGAACACGCCGAACGCGCCCGTAAACCGCGGATCCAGCCGAACGTACGAGTGAACCTGCGGATATTCGCTTGAGAGCCCGTTCGGTATCATCGCTGCAAACCCGGAGGCTTCAGAGTGGGCTGGGTAGTTGTCATCATTGTGGTGGTCATCGTCGTCGCCGTACTTCGAAAGAAGTCGCGGAACGCAACTCAATCGCGAAGGGGACCATCGGACAGCTCCGCCGATCGAACTCCAAGTCCCCAACTTCGCACGACCGTTGAACGAGACTCCCCGCGACAGCGTTCCGCGGCGCGCGCGCCCATGAGGTGGTTTGGCCCGGGAACCACCTTGCGGGCGGCCGGGTTCAACATCAAGGATCCCTGTGTGTACGCCTCCGAGGGTACCGACCAACGGTTCAACGCCGAGGATCCGTCGGAGATCTTTCTTGATGCGGCGGTGCGGAAGCCGACGGGTCCTGCACCCGACATGGGCTACTGGCCTTGGTTTTCAAGGATCGCTCCCGAGCAGCGTTTCCTCTATCTGCACTGGCTTGCCTCCGGCAAGGCAACGCTGCCACGCGAGGAGGGCCACCTATTCCTGTACTACTACGGGCTGGAGCGCCGCCTCCTCGCCGATGGACAGGATCGAGCACTCGTGCTCCGCGAGGTCATTCGGCTCCGCCGACTGGATGATCACCGCCGCGGCGCTAAGGAGGGCGCTTCCTTTCGGAGGTACACCACCGCATTTCTGTGGTTTCAGGTTGCGAGCGCTCCCGAGACCTTCGATGCGCGGTCGTTGGGAGTCGTCTGTGAGATGACCGAATCGTGGCACGAGGAGATCCTCCCTGCTGCGTTGTCATGGTTTCTCCACCACAAGCTGCCCGTTCCGTCTTCGATCGCATTCCGGGTGGCCCAGGCCGATGCTCGCTCCATCCAGAGCGTCGTGACGAAACGCGTCGGAGAGAAGTTCACGGATCTATTCTCGAAGCGCTTCGCGGAGAAGTTCGGCAACGGGATGGCGATCAAAGCCTCCAAGCGTCCAAGGCGCTTTACCTACCGACCCGCGAGCGCGGGCTTGAGCGAATACGCCTGCAATATCGCCGATGCGACCGCGCTCCCAAGCCAGTTTGCGCCGCTCGCTGACCTGTGGAACTCCTGTGTGGAAGACCTGAGGAAGTTGAGCAAGGTCGGGGGCGCGTCGGAGGGCGCAGACTCGAACATCGAGACCTGGGAAGCATTGCCTTCGGAGCTGCGCGAAGGGGTGGATCACCCGCTGACCCGAGGATTACAAGCGCTTGCGGCGGAAGATGCCCGGGCGGGGCAGCCGAGCATCGTCGCGGTTGGGAGGATTGCGACCCTCGCCCGTATCGAGCAGCGCGCCCGGCTCACCGCGGCGCAGAGCAGAAGGGTCGCGGAACTGGTCGAGCACACCTGCCACTGCATCGAGCCCGATCCTCGTCTGACAAGTCGCTCGCTCGGTTGGGACGAACCGGTGGCGCTCTTCCTTCGCTGGGACGATGCCCCTGTGAATCTTGGCCGGTACAACGGCGCGGCGTGCATGCTCCGATTGGGCCTCGCCGTCGCGTCTGCGGATGGAACAGTCGACGAGGCAGAGCTCGGCCGATTGACTCAGCAGATTGAAGCAGCCTTCCAGCTTTCTGATAGCGAACGACGGCGGCTCGAAGCGCTCCGCGGACTGCTTGCGCGCTCCGGGTTCGACCTCGGTCAGGTCGCCGGGAAGTTGGAGAAGATGCTCTCGCCAGCACAGCGGCAATCGGTGGGGAGACTTTTGGTCGCGATCGCCGCGTCGGACGGGGTGATCGACCGCAAGGAACAAGCGGCGCTTCGGAAGTGCTTCCGCGCGCTCGGGCTCGCGGCGGAGGTGCTCGAGCAGACCATCGTCGAGCTCGTCCCCGAGTCCGGCTTGGACATGGTGACTGTCCAATCGGCGCGCCCGGTTAAGCCCGGCGAAACGATCCCTCCTCCGAAAGAGACTCGCCTGCGTCTGAACCGCGAGGCGATCAGCGCGATCATGGCGGAGACAAGGGAGGTCGCGAAGATCCTCGCGGAGGCGATGGAAGCCGTGGAGCCCGACGAGGACACGATGACCATCGCTGCAGCCGTCGTTCAAACCCCGGGAGCGACCATGACCGCTCCTTCGTCCGCCGCAACCCTTTTAGCCGTTGATTCACAGTTGAAACGACCCCCGGGTCGGTACGGACCGATGTTCGAAGAGATCATCACGCGGGACCGTTGGTCATCCGACGATGCGGCCTCTCTCGCCGGAAGGCACGGCTGCATGCTGGCGGGTGCGATTGAAACGATCAATGACTGGTCGTTCTCCGCGTTCGGTAGCCCGCTCCTGGAAGACAACGGCTCCGAGGTGTCGGTCGACCGCAGCATTCTTTAGGATGGTGATATGACTCCGATCCGGGACAAAGAACGATCCGCCATCCTCAGTGCCCTGGGCGCGGGTGTCGTGCCCGCCATCGGGCTGCACCACATCCAGGTCGGGCGGAAGTCTGAGGTGAACGCGATCCTGAGCGACCTGCAGCGCGTCGAGCAGGGCGGTGCAGCGGTTCGGTTTGTGGTGGGACGCTTCGGCTCTGGAAAGAGCTTCTTCCTCAACCTCCTTCAGACGGTCGCGCTGGAGCGACGGTTCGTGGTCGCCCGGGCCGACATCACGACCGACCGGCGGCTGACAGGTTCAAATGGCGTCGCCCGAGCGCTCTTCACCGAGCTCTCGCGGAACATCGCAACGCGGGCACGCGCTGAGGGGGGGGCGCTCGGCAATCTGGTCGAGCGCTGGGTCTCCGATCTCGCGCACGACGTGAAATCCGCGGGCGGAACGGAAGCCGACGTGCAAAAACAGGTCATCGAGCGCCTCAAGCCGCTGCAGAATCTTGTGAGCGGGTACGACTTCGCGATGGTCCTTGGGGCGTATTACCGAGGCTTCGCCGAGCACAAGCCGGAGCTCCAGACTTCCGCGATTCGGTGGCTCAGGGGCGAGTATGCCACACGAACCGAGGCAAAGAACGACCTCGGTGTACGGTCGATCATCGATGATGACTCGTTCTACGACTACCTCAAACTGCTCGCGGCGTTCTTTCGGCTCTCCGGATACGCGGGGCTGCTGGTTTGTCTCGATGAGCTGGTGGTACTGTCGCACCGCCTCAACAACCGTCAGGCCCGCGACCGTAACTACGAGGCCATCCTTCG
>JAEUIV010000079.1 GCA_016795005.1 Phycisphaerae bacterium | reverse complement strand
ACAAACGAAGGCGCCGCCCGTGGCGCGAGGGTTCCGCCGCGGCTACGTGCGGTACACGTCCGTGCTCAGGTACTTCAGCCCGGAATCGCACATCAGCGTGACGACGGTCGCATTCGGCCCAAGCCGGCGCGCGACTTCGATCGCGGCGATGACGTTCGCGCCCGATGACGTGCCCGCGAACAGCCCCTCCTCGCGCGCGAGGCGCCGGGCCATCGCCTTTGCGTCCTCCGTCGGCACGGCGATCACCTCATCGACCAGGGAAGGCTCCCAGAGCGGCGGCGTGTAGCCGATGCCGACGCCCTCGATCTTGTGCGGCCCGGGCAGCCCGCCGTTGAGGACCGCCGATTCCGCCGGCTCGACGCAGGCGATGCGCACACCGGGCTTCTGGCGCTTCAGAACCGTCGCCACGCCGCGCGAGGAGGCCGCCGTGCCGACGCTGTGGACGAAGGCGTCGACGCGGCCCTCGGTCTGCAACCAGATCTCCTCGCCCAGCGGGTAATAGCCGGCGATGCTGTCGCGGTTGTTCAGTTGGTCGGTCCAGAACGAGTTCGGCTCACGGCTGAGTTCGCGGGCCTTTTCGATCATGTTGAGGATAAGTTGCTTCGTGGTTCGGCCGCCCTCGCTGGGGACGAGCGTGAGTTCCGCGCCGAGCGCCCGCATGTGGTCGAGTTTCTCGCGGCTGAAGGCGTCGGAGGTGACGATGCGGATGCGGTAGCCCCTGGCGGCGCAGACCATTGCGAGCGAGGCCCCGGTGCTGCCGCCGGTGTATTCGACGACCGTGCCGCCCGGCCGCAGCCGCCCGTCCGCTTCCGCGGCGGCGATGACCGCGCTCGCCATGCGGTCCTTCATGCTGCCGGTCGGGTTTTCCCATTCGAGTTTGACGAAAACCGCCGCGCACCCAACGGGTACGACACGGTTCAGACGGATGAGGGAAGTGCTGCCGATGGCGCGGAGGAGGGGCATGGGTGAAGAGCAGGATACGGATCGCTCCTCGCATCACGACCAGCCCGTGCAGCGGGCCAAGGGACAAGAGGGTGGGAGCCAGGGTCGGTCCTCCGGGAACGCCCGTGCCGGTTGAGATTTGAATCACCGCCGCCGTTTCGGCGGTGAATCTGCGGCCACCGGGCAACTCAGGCTCTGGTCATACATGCCCGATCGGTCGAAGCAGCAGGGGCGGCGCTTGCCCTGAGCGAGCATGTCGCACGCGGTGGCGACGCGCTTCACGCGCGTTTCGGGCTTCTTCGGCGAGATGATCCAGTGGATGAAATCGCGGCGTGCGGCGGGAGTGATGTCCTTCCATGCCCCGCGCGCCTTCGCCGGCGCTACGGCGAGCGCCTTCCGCAGGTCTGCGGGCATCCTTGGCTCCGGCTCTTGCGCGACCGGCTTGATCTCCAGGGCAACGGTTTCGCCCGGCTCAGCGCCCGCCGCGTCGCGCAGCGCCTTGCTCACCTTGAGCCAGTGGCCGCCCTTGCCGTCCGGTTGGAGCGTCGCCGTCAGCGGGCGGCCGTTGATCGTGCCCTCGATTGACACCATCCCCCGCGATGGAAGCAACGCACTCGCTTTCCCGGGAAGGGTCACGAAGCACCACGAGGCGGGCCTTGCGGTCGCCTTTGGTTTCTGTAGCGTCGCTTGGAAGCGGATCATGCGATCACCTCGTCCAGAACCCTCCCAACCGCGGTCATCCCTCACTTCTTCCGTTTCACCATCGCGTCGATCCACACCGGCACATACGGCGGGGTGCAGCCCTTGGACACGGGCCAATCCTTGTACAGGCCGATCTTCTCGCCGATCGCGATGG
>JAEUIV010000054.1 GCA_016795005.1 Phycisphaerae bacterium | reverse complement strand
CCTCGCCCTGGGAGGAGATCGAGAAGAAGTACCCCGTCAACTCCCGCGTCAAGGGGTCGGTGGTCAACCTCATGTCGTACGGCGCGTTTGTGCGTCTCGAGGACGGCATCGAGGGCCTCGTCCACATCTCCGAGATGTCGTGGACGCGCCGCATCAACCATCCATCGGAACTGCTGACCGCCAACCAGGAGGTCGAGGTCGTCGTCCTCGACATCAACAAGGACAAGCAGGAGATCTCGCTCGGCATCAAGCAGACCGAGGTTAATCCGTGGGAACTCGTCGCGGAGAAGTACCCGCCGGGCACCATGATCGAGGGCAAGGTCCGGAATCTCGCCAACTACGGCGCGTTCGTCGAGATCGAGCCGGGCATCGACGGGCTGCTCCACGTGTCGGACCTCTCGTGGACCAAGAAGGTCGCGCACCCCAGCGAGATCCTCAACAAGGGCGACAGCGTCAAGTGCGTCGTCCTCGAGGTCGATCGCGAGAAGCAGCGCGTCGCCCTCGGCGTCAAGCAACTCACCGAAGACCCGTGGCTCCGCGCCATTCCCGGCGCCTACAAGCCCGGCATGGTCGTCCGGGGCAAGGTCACCAAGATCACGAACTTCGGCGTCTTTGTCGAACTCGAAGAGGACCTCGAAGGGCTGCTCCACATCTCGGAACTCGCCGATCACAAGGTCGAGAACCCGCACGATGTCGTCAAGCAGAACGAGGAGGTCGATGTCAAGATCCTCCGCGTGGACGTCGCGGACCGCAAGATCGGCCTCTCGCTGAAGCGCGCCCAGTGGGGCGCGGTGGAAGAGGCCCGGGCCGAGCGGGCCGAACGCGGCGCCAACTTCCCGACCCGCGGCGGCATGGACAGCGAGCACGGCGCGATGGGTTCGGACAAGATCTCCCTCTGACCTTCGACATCATCCGCTGAAACGAACGAAGCCCACGCGACCGCTCGCGTGGGCTTTTTCTTGCCGATCGGATCAACCGACACCGATGCCGGCCCGCCGATCCGTATCATCGGGAGGTGGCCAACTCAGAGAGGCAGGCGCTCAGCACATGACCGCGAACGTGAGCAGCGTGAGAAGGATGATCTTCCGCTGGTTGTCCGACAGCGTGAGCAGAGCGACCGCGAGGTTGTTCAGTCGAACGTGCATGGGAGTGTCTTCAGTTGTCCGGGTGAACATGAGGCAAGCCCCGTGCCGCGGGTCGGCGGGTGGTTCCTCGGGCGTTATTCGCGGCGCCCGACGGGGCGCGTGGTCCGAGAAGCGCCCGATGGTCGGCGGCCGGTTGATTCCGGGCAACGCGGCTCGTGGCCCGAGGTCAACATCGCGTAGATCGGCGCGTGTCGTCGGATGGGCCTGCGTGGGCGTGCTGGCCGCGACGCCGGCGCGTGGCGCGGAGCCTCCCCCACTTCCATCCGCCGCCGATTGCATCTCGACATTCAACACGATCCAGTCGTGGGTCCGGGACTGGACCGTTTCGCACGAAGCGCAGCCGATCGATCCGCCGGGAACGACCGGCGCCTGCGTCACGTTGCGGCTCGGCGGGCGGGTGCTCGGAC
This sequence comes from Phycisphaerae bacterium, assembly GCA_016795005.1. Lineage (GTDB taxonomy): Bacteria > Planctomycetota > Phycisphaerae > Phycisphaerales > UBA1924 > JAEUIV01. The sequence continues at coordinate 4,417 of JAEUIV010000054.1, read as the reverse complement.
GGGGAACGTCCTTCGCGGATGACCGAGTGGCGGCGTGGCGAGCGGCACGCGAGGCGTTCGTGCAGGCGGTCGAATCCCTCCCGGTCGAGGAGGATGCGCTCCGCGCGCGGCGGATCGAGGAGATGACCCCGCGCGTCACGCTTGACATCCAGTTTTCCGGCCGACTGACTCCCCTGCTGATCGAGGACGAATCCGCGATGGCGCACCTGATCGCGCCGGGCGTCGAAGGCCTGGCGGCCCGGATCGGGGCGCGCATCGAGGGGGTTTTTCCCGGCGCGATGCTCAGCACGGGCACGACCGCTGTCGATGGACTCCGTGTCGCGATGTCGCGTCTGAATCTGCCCCCGAGGCCACTGCCGGAACTGAAACGCTCGACCGATCTCGTCGTGTACAGGTTTTCGGTGAGGCATCTCGCCCAGCCGAGGGAGCAAGCGGCCCCGGAGTTTCTCTTCCGAGGCGGGCGCGTCATCTCGAGTTCCGAGGTGACCGGAAGCCGACTCCGCGAGGCGGCCGCCGCGATCTCGGCGCACCTGGTTTCGCACGCATGGCCGGGCGTTGAGCCTTGCGGCATGACGGGGGATTACCGGCCGCTGATCGACCGGTACGAGCCGATGATCGCCGAACCGCTTGAGCAAGCGGCGTGCGCGTTCGCGCTGGCGCGGTACGCGACCACTCCCGGGATTGCGGAGCGCGATGCCTCCCGCGCACGGAGATTCGCCGCGGAGATCCTCGACCGGCTCACCGCCATCGCCCCCGACGAGAAAGACCCCGCGGACGACCCGATCGCCTCCGGCATGTGGCTCGCGGCCCATGACGCGCTGCGCGAATCGGGCGTCCCGGACACGGCGCCGTCCGAGTTCAAGGAGCGAGTGTTGGCGACGCTCCTTCGCACCGTGACGATGCGCGACGGATCCTTCGAGTGGACGGCGGACGCGCCGATCGCCGGCCGGGGGGTCCTGGCGCTGGCCTTGGCCTCCGTCGCGCGGCACGATGACTCCAAGCGAGCGCTTGCCGTCGCCACGGTGCGGTCGCTCTACCGAGATACCGAAGCAGCGAGGCTGGTTTCCGAGATGCCGTGGCTTGGCTGGGCGGAGCTAGCGCTGACTGAGCGCAACGATGAACTCCCGTCCGCCGTGGCGTTGATCGAGATGCGCCGAGCGGCGACCAACTTCCAACTGAAGGAAGAGGACCTCGATGCGAATGAAGCCGACCTGCTCGGCGGCACGGTGTTCACCCGCTCCCGTGCCCCGCTGCCGACCTGGAACTCGCTTCGACCCGCGGCGTTCTTCGCCACCATGCTGGGCGACCCCCGGATGACCCCGGCGGCGGAGGTGCTCCCGGAGTTGTCACGGCTCCGGGCGTCCCTGCGGTTCCTGCTTCAACTGATGATCGACGATCCGGTTCTCCACATGTACCGCGATCGCGAGCGGAGTATCGGGGGAGTCCGGCCGGCGGTCTGGGAGCAGTCAGCAGCCCTTGAGCCTGCGGCGATGGCCCTGCTGACCCTCAGCGAAGCCCTTCGCGCCATGGACGCTCGAAGCCCCCGAGGCGCCCCGCCGGCCGGGTCGCCCTGATGGGAACCGAGCGCACCGCGGCGCGTCTACACTTCCGTGTCCCCGAAGGAGCCGATATGCACCGAATGATCCCGTGCTGCATCTGGACGGCCGTCTTGTGCGCGACGTTCGCCGCCGGAGCCGCCGCGCGGCCGGAAGCCCCGACCGAGCAGGACATCGAGGCCCGCGCGGCAACCGCGCAGAAACTCCGCAAGACACTTTCGATCGAGTTGACCGATTCCCGCCTTGAAGATGTCGTCACGTTCATTTCCGATTTTTCGGGGGCCGTCATCGAACCCATGTGGATCGATGAAGGCGGCGACATCGGCCTGAAGAAGGACCAGCGCATCTCGATCGTGGTCAAGGACGTCGCCGTCATCACGCTGCTCGAGCGCGTGCTGGCAAAGGCCGAGACCGATTTCTCTCCAGCGACGTGGCAGTTCGCCCCCTCCGGCGGCGCGATCGAGATCGGCCCTCGAGGCCGCCTCAACAAGCAGGCCTACCTGAAAATCTACGACATCCAGGACATGCTCTTCCAGATCCCCGATTTCGCCGACGCGCCGCAACTCGATCTCGATCAGGTGTTGAACCAGGGCGGACAGGGCGGCGGCGGCGGTGGCGGGTCAATCTTCGGCGGTGATACCGCGCAGAACGTCCCCTTCGTTCCCACGGAGGAACTCGCGCAGAAGATCGTTGACATCATCACGGAATACGTCGAGCCGGACCAGTGGATCGACAACGGAGGAGACGGCGCGTCGATCCGCTCTTACAGCGGACACCTCCTGATCCGCGCGCCCGACTACATCCACCGGCAGTTGCAGGGCTACCCCTTCGACCTGGGCGCTCCGAAACGCGCCGCCGTCAGGAAGTGATCGCCGTTTGCCGATTGTTCGCATATCAATCGGGTGAATTGATGATTTTTTGCGGAATCCGGTCGCTGATTCGACTCGTCGGACTGGTCGCTTCTAGACTCATGGTCCCGTAGCGCAGGATGTCTGCTTCTGGGCTGACACGCGACGGCGAAAGGACCGCCATGGGACTCGACTTTGCGATCGATGAACTCTATTCCACCGGCTGGTCAACCCTCGACAGCACCGGGTGCGGCTGCGGGGCGGACGGCCGGATGTTCCCGGGTGTTGACCGCGTCCGTGCGGAGTTCGAGGCGTCCGGTTTCAAACTGAGCATCCACCGGGTTGAACTCTTCGATTGCTACCGGGCGGAATGGCGCCTGCCGAGCGGCGAAGCGGTGGGCGCGGTGGTCGGTCAGTCCGAGGCCGAAGCGGCGGTCTATGCGCTCAGCCGGATGCGCCGCGCCGCGGCGACGTGTGCCTGAGCGCGGTCGAACCGGGCCGATCCACGCGCCTTGACGCAACGGGTCAATCTCATAAACTATCCCGTCCGAAGTCGGCCAGAAGGCCCCATCGTCTAGTCCGGTCTAGGACGCTAGGTTCTCATCCTAGAAACTGGGGTTCGAATCCCCATGGGGTCATTTTTCCATGAGATTGATATGACAATGACCCCCCCTCCCCCGGGGGCGGCGATGTCATGGCGTGAGCGGTTTTGCCCGCTTTTGAGCGGCTCGCATGGCGGTGCCGTAGCCCGGACCCGACCGCTACTTCCCAAGGCCCTTCAGTTTAACCTCGACGGCCTCGACCGCGCCGCCGCGCGGGCCACCGGCGATGGCGGGGACGCAGCGCACCATCACCGTCGCGGCGCGTTTCTCACGCTCGATTACCACGCGCTCGATGCACCGCTGCAACGCTGCCCGGCGTAGTTCTGGGCGGCCATTCCCCAGCGTCTCGGGCAGCCTAGTCAGGAAGGACTTCACCTCGTCCTTGAGGTCGGCAATGGCCGTTTGGCCGATCGCCATGTGGTCCAGTGACCGAAGGTCGCGTTCGAGCATTTCCCGCTGCTTGGTCAGTTCCAAAAGCCGCCGGTCCACATGATCCCGGTTCGTGTCGGTGAGGTTGTCGACGAGGTTCCGGACAAGGCCGTCGAGTTTGTCACGCTGCGCGGCCAGCCGAGTCCGCGAGCGCTCCACCGAATCGCTCTCCCCGCCGATCTGGCGCTGAATGGTCCGTTCCAGCACGTTCGCCCCGTTCGCGCCAGCGAATCGCTCGTAGTACCTCAGCACCACCGCCACCACCGATTCATCGAGCGCATCCATCGGCACACCGCCCCGCGAGCAGGTGCTACGACCACGACGGATGTAGCCGCCGCACGCGTAGGACCATGTCTTCGACCGCTCCGTGCCCTCGACGTGCTTCCCGGTCGGGGCGCCGTGCCCCTCGTAGCGGCTGCCGCACTTCGAGCACTCGCACAGGCTCGAAAGGAGAAACCGCGCTTTGGGGCCGACCCACGCTGCCCCGGTCATTTCACCGGGCCGCGTGTTCTTCGGTTTCCCCCGCTGCTCCTTGGACGATGGCTTGCCGTGCAGGATCAGCTGTGCGAGTTCCCAGACGCGCCGAGAGATGATCGCGGGGTGCGAATCGCGCGTCTCGATCCAGTCCTTCCGGTCGTTGACCTCGAGGCGCCTTCCTCGCGATCCAATGCGCTCGACGGCGTTGCCATCACCCGTGATGCGGAAGAAACGCGCGTCCGTGCGCCGGTTCCAGACGAGATCCCCTCGGTAGGCAGGGTTGACCAGGATGGCACGGACCGTCGCCGCCGCCCAGAGCCCGCTGTATCGATCCGACCATCCGGACGCTCGCGCTGTCTCGATCTTGCGGCGGTTCATCTCGTCGGCGACCGCCTGACCTGCCCCCCTGAATCCGGTCCAGTCGCTGAGTTAGTGTTTCGGTGATCTGGACCCAAGGAAGGGGCATTTCGATGGGCGACACGAGCAAGCGGTACACGCCGGAGCA
>JAEUIV010000016.1 GCA_016795005.1 Phycisphaerae bacterium | reverse complement strand
TCGCGGTAGGTCGATCCCGACGTGGCGCTGAGGTCGAGCGACCAGAGGGTGATCTTTTTCATTTCGGCGCTGGCGAGCGAGCCGAGTGGCTCATCGAGGAATGTCGGCGCCGCGGCGACCTGGTCGCCCACGCCCTTCTTGGCGAGTTGCTCGACGAGTTCCTGTTCGCGCTTGGTGAACCTAGCGATCTTGTCCTCAAGGGCTTTTTTAGCCTGGGCGTCGCGCTCTTTTCGTCGTTCCTCGGGCGATGGGCCTTCCGGCGGAGCGGTGCCCCCGCCTCCGGCCCCGCCGCCACCACCGCCGCCTCCGACCTGCGCGTACCAGTTTTTCGGGAAGACGGGCCACTCGAAGGGAGGCGAATCTTCGCTCAAGTTTCCCTCGGGGCTTGAGGCTCCGCCCGCATCGGCGCTCGGGCCGCGCCCGCCGCCACCGCCGCCGGGGCCTTTCGGAGGAGGTCCGCCTGGGGGCGGCGCGTTCGGCTGGTCTCCGGGCGGACGCCGCGGCCCCTGGCCGAGTCGCTCGAGACGCTTCTTCATCACGTCGATTTCCGCGCGGACGGACGCGAGTTCACGCTTGAGTCCCGTGACATCCTCGGCTCCCTGCGCCGTTGCTTCTTCCTGCTGCTGCGACGGCCAGACCCAAGGCTGACCGGAGATGGTGGCGTAGAACATCGGTCGTCGGATGTTCAATCGTTCGAGCCTCTCGCGCTCGAGCGCTTCGCGGTAGTCCGCGGGCTGGAACGGAGATTTTCCGAGCACGTCGCGGGGAGTCGGCCGGCCGGGCAGCGCCGGGAGCATTTCTTCCTGCCCCCATCGGCCGTCAGGCCCGAGTTGCTGGCGGAACCACTCGACATCGACCAGTTCGACCTTGCCCTGCCAGAGCGCCGGAGGCAACGGCAGCACTCCTTCGTCGGTCGGGGATTCGATCGACTTGCGGAGGGCCTCGGCATCGAAGGTCGCTTCGATGGACGGGGCGCGGAGATCGAAGGGCTGCGCCGCCGGGAGGTGGGAGGCCAACGGTGAGCCGATCTCCGCGACCTCGATCGGATCAATCGTTCCTTCGAACACGGTGGCGATGGGTGTTGAAGGCTTGGAGACCTTCATCGCCGCGTACTTGATGTCCCCGCCTTTCGGGAGCGCGATGCCGCCCGGCGCGCCGGCGGCGGCGTCGCCGAGACGGAGCGCGGGTTGTCCCAACGCCGCGAGCGTTCCAACCGGGGTTGTGGACCGCGCGAAGGCCTCCTCGAAGACGCGGGCCGGGTCGGGCATGGAGGCAGGGATCGCGGGCGCGACCTGATCCGACTGAAGCCTTGCCTGGCGCTGGAGGGCGAGTTCCTTGACTCCTTCGATCGCCTGGTCGATGGGGCGCTCCGATGAGCCGACGCGCACCATCCGCCCGCCGCCGACCAGGCCGGTCTGCATGAGGAGCACGGCGAGGACGAAGAGCGCGAACACACCGAGAACGAACTTCTCAACGTGGCGTTCGAGTGGATTGATGCCTTTGATCTTCATGCCGTTGATCCTGATTGAAATGACTCATCGACGTTCGGTTGACTGGGTGCGCGATCAGCCCGGAGCGGTGGCGTCGCTCCCGGCCGGGGGGGCGTTCGCCGCGGGATCGTCGGGGATTCCGAGGGACTTGCGGACTTCCGCGGGCATCCATTGTTTCATCCACGAGCGGAGCCAGATGGTCTCGACGCGGAGGGACGCGCGGACCAGGTGGTCCGAACCCGTGTCGTACCCGGCGGAAAGCATGGGGACCGGGTCGAACTCCTCCAGGTTCACGCCCACGACGGTCATGAAGTTCACCCGGCCGAAGGCGGCGATGACCTGCGGCAGGCGCGATGAATCCGCGATGAGGACGATGTCCGCGTACCGGATGTCATAGAGCGGGTTTGGCGCGACGGGCGCCGCGGCGCGGCCGGTGTGGCTGAGGGTGTAGTTGCGCTGAACTTCCGCGGCGCCGTCCGTCGGTCCGCCGCCGCCGCCGCCGCCGAGCGCGCCGGCGGCTGACCGGTCTCCGGTGTCTCGGCCGAAGCCGCCGCCGGGCTTCTCACCGGGCTTCAGGACGGTGATCGACTCGACGATCTTCACCGGCCCCAGGTACACAGGGCGGAACGCGCCGAGGGAGTCGGTGTTCGCCAGCGCGAGCGCCTTCATGACATCGCGGTGAACCCAGTAGGTGTGCTGCCAGTCCCACGCGGTGGACATGGGAAGCACCTTGGACCTGTCCCAGGGCTGCACGTTCTTGAACACCGACGGATGGGCGTAGAACGAGAGTTCGGTCGCCGATTGGCGATAGAGCTCGAGCCGGGTCTTGCCCAGCAGTTGCAGCACCTGCTGCCGCTCCGCTTCATTCAGGTTGGCCTCGGAGCCGCCGGTCGTGCGGCGCTCGATCTCCTTGGCGCGCATGTCCTCAAGGACCGCCTTCACACGCGCGGCATCCGGCGGCGAACCGGCACGGAACTCGGCGATCAGGTCCGCGTTCGCTTTGGGCCATCGCTCGATCAACTGATCCAGCAGGCGCAGGCGGGTGCTCTCGTCCGGGTTGTCGGGGAACAGTCGCTCGCGGGGCGACTCGCTGTGGATGAGGAGCGGCTTGTCCGCCTGGTTGAACTCGACGGCCTTCTGGTGCGCGGCCGCGCTGCCGGCGACAACCCCCTGCAGCAGCGACGAGACGGCGTTGGTCGTCGCCTCATTCGGCGGAGACTTCACGCTGATCGGCTGCTGCCCCGAAAGGTACGGATCGATGACATAGTTCACGTCCGACCCGTCGAGTTGCTGCACGTACGACGCGACCTCGCCCTCGACGCCGTTGTGCAGGGATTTCTCCCAGCCCCTGGCGAAAAAGAGCATGAGCGGCGCGGCGATGATCGCGACCGCCACCGAGATGACGCTGACCAGGTTGGCCTTGAGCCAGGGCATGATTTGCTTCATTGCGGCGCCTCCTGTCCGGTCGATCCGGCGCTCGATTCCTTTTCCATCTCCGAGACGGGTCGGATCTGCGCGAACCACGTCACGGTGTAGCGGTAGGTGGTGTCGGTCCTCGGCGGCGCCAGGATGCCCTCGGGCAGCGGCGCGATCCGGTCCAGGTCCACGTCGGCCTTCTGGCCGGTGGATGAACCGCCGGGCGCGGAGGGGGAGCGTGGCGTGCTCGGCGGCGGGGTTGGTGGCTTTGACGGTCCGCCGATGGACTGGGGGCCGTCGTCGGCCGGGGGCGCATCACGATCGCCGCCGGCCGGGGGATTCGGCTGACTCGGGCCGCGGGGCGGGGAAGTCGGCGCGCCGGGTGACGGCGTCCGGGGAGTTTCCTTGGGCTTTGGCGGCGCGATCGGCTGCGTCGAGATGTCCGCCGCGGACGGCAGGCCGACGATGACGTAGGGAACGCCCGCGCGCTGGGAGTTGGTGCGGAGCCAGGCGAGGAACGAGTCGTTGACGAACGCGCGGCTGTCCTGAGGCGAATCAAAGACCAGGGTGAACTTGACGGCGCCGGCCTGACCGGCGGTGGTGGCGTCCGCGCCGGGAGCGCCGGGAGCGCCGCCGGCATCGCGGTCGCCGCCGCTGAAGGGATCGCGCGTCGGGGCCTTGGCTCCGAACGATTGTCCGGGCGGGAGGTACTCGGTTTCGAACTTACGAAGTTCGGCGACCATGACGGCGGGGGGCAGGCCGTGTCCCCGCCCGTAGGCCTCCGCGGCCTTGAACATGCTGCCGAGGTCTTCGAGGAACATCGGGTAGAGGTCGCGCCCCTCGAAGAAGCGTCGCATGTTCTCGGCGACGTAGCCCGGGTGCTTCCCGCTGCTTGCCTCGGCCCACTTGGCCTTGAGCGCGTTGCCCTGGGCGATCACCTGGCGGATGGGATTGGTAAGTTGCGAATCCGTCTTGGCGCGGTTGATGGCCATGCTGTCGAGCAGAGGCCGGGCGAACGAGAGCGCACCGCCCGCGATCCCGAGTCCCGCGGCGGCGACAAACCACGGCATTTTCCGCTTCCACATGGCCTGTCGGACGACGGCGGTGGGCATGAGGTTGGCGTCGATGGTCTGAAGCCCGAGGCCCTGGAGCGCGAGGCCATAGGCCGTCGCCATGTTGGGGGCGGACGCCTCGAAGTCCGCGGCGGCGGCGCCGTCGATGCTCAGCCGCTTGGCGCGTTCGTAGCGGAAGACGTCCATCTTCAGTTGCTGGCTGAGGAGCTTGCGGAGGCCGATGAGTTTGAAGGTGGACCCCACCCCCACGACGCGGGTGATCGAAGCGTCGGGATGCGTGTCGCGGTAGTAGCCGATGGACCGCTGCACGTCCTGCACGAGTTCCTGGAGCACGGGCTTGAGGGCCTGGAAGATGTGCCGCTTATATTTCGAGGTCTCGGCTTCTTTCTTAAGTTTTTCGGCCTTGCCGTAGGTCAGTTTGAAGGTGGCGGCGAGCGCCTCGGTGAAGTTGTGCCCGCCCAGCGGGAAGGTGCGGATCCACACGCGCCCCCCCTCGGCGATGATGAGGTCGGTCGCCGTCGTCCCGATATCCAGGATCACGGTGCCGGGAGTCTTGGCGGTGAACGCGATGTCGTACGCAACGGCGTTGTAGACCGCGACCGGGCTGAGCGTGATGATGTTCGGGACCAGCCCCTGTTCCCCGTACAGCGCGAGCATCTCGGCGATCTTGGCCTTGGTCACCGCGAAGATGCCCACCTCGATGTCGGGGCTGTCGTCGCTGGCAAAGGTCTGATAGTCCCATTCGACGTCGTCGATCGGGAAGGGGATCTGCTGCACGGCTTCGAAGCGGACGAGGTTGGCGATGCCCTTCTTCTCGACGGGGGGGAGCTTGGCAAAGCGGGCGAAGGCGCTGTGGCCGGGGACGGAAACAGCGATCGTCGCCCCGCGGAGGGCGTCCCGGTACTGGCTCATGAAGGAGCCGAGCGCGACGGCAATGGCGTCGTCGCGGTTCAGATCGGGGGTCGAGAGCACCTTTTTATGGGGCACGACGGCGAAATCGGCGATTCGGAGGTCCTCGCCGTCGCGTTCGACCTTGAGAGCCTTGATCGCTCCCGCGCCGACCTCGATTCCCCAGCACACGTTTGATGCAGACATGGAGGCTCCTGAAAGGGGCTTCGGCGTCCCAAACCCCGCGTCAAACCGGGCGGGCAGGGCGAATCGGTCATGCTACCAACCGGCCCCCGCGTCGAGCGGGAACCCGACCCCGGAGCACTCGCGGTTCCGATACGGCCCGCAGCCCGATGGGTTCGGAGCAAAAGGATTTGACGGGTGGATGCTGGCCGAATCGCCCGGAAGATGTAGACTGATCCGTTCGATATCTGTCGGGCATTTGGTGCCGGTGGGCGGCACCGGTGGGGCCCGCGACCCGTTTCCTTTTTTTCGAGCGCTTTCCCATGACCCAGACCTCGGACTCCGCCTCTTCGCCGGAGACGACAGCCTCCGCCACTCCCGCCCCGTCGCCGGCCCCTCAGCCGACGATCAGCGCCGACTTTGCGGCGGAGATCGACGCGGCGATGAACCAGTCGATGGACAGCGCCGCGGCGTCGGTCCAGCACGTCAAGCCCCGGAAGGAGGAGATCGACGCCGCGCACAAGGCGATGAGCGGCCCGAAGATCAAGGGGCCTCGCGTCGTCGAGAGCGGACGCGAACGCCGCCCGGGCGTGGTCGTCTCCGTCGGCCCGTCGGACATCTTCATCGAGTTCGGCCCGAAAGAACTCGGCGTCATCCCGCGCATCCAGTTCACCGACGAGGAACTGCCCAAGACCGGCTCGACCATCGAGGTGGTCGTCGAGCGATTCGAGGCGGCCGAGAGCCTTTTCATCTGCAACAAGCCCGGCTCGGTGCAGAAGGCCGACTGGGAACTGCTCGAACCCGGGCAGGTGGTCGAAGCGCGCGTCACCGGCGTGAACAAGGGGGGGCTGGAGCTCGAGGTCGCCAAGCACGCGGCGTTCATGCCCGCTTCGCAGGTGGACACGCGGCGGATCGAGGACCTCTCGGTGTTCGTCGGCGAGAAACTGAAGTGCGAGGTGGTCCGCGTCGACCGAACCGGGCGGGGGCAGATCACGCTTTCCCGCCGGAACCTCGTCGCCGACGAGCGCAAGGCCGAGCAGGACAAACTGAAGGAATCGCTGAAAGAGGGCGATGTCAGGGAGGGTGTGGTCCGCAAGATCATGCAGTTCGGCGCGTTCGTGGACATCGGCGGGATCGATGCGCTGCTGCACGTCTCGGACCTCAGCCACGACCGGGTCGCCAAGGTCGAGGACGTGCTCAAGGAAGGCCAGAAGATCACGGTCAAGATCCTGAAACTGGACTGGGAGACCAAGCGGCATGCGCTCGGACTGAAGCAGTTGACCGAGGACCCCTGGGCCGCCGCGGTGAAGGACGTGGTGGAGGGGGCGGTCGTCACGGGCAAGGTGACGAAACTCGCGGAGTTCGGCGCCTTCATCGAGGTCGCGGCCGGGGTTGAAGGGCTGGCGCACATCAGCGAACTGGCGTGGAAGCGCGTCGACAAGACGAGCGACGTGGTCCAGCCGAACAAGGTCGTCAAGGTGAAGGTGCTGCGCATCGACCCGCAGACCAAGAAGATCAGCCTTTCGATCAAGCAGGCGATGGAACGCCCCGCGGACGAGGGAGGCCCGCGTCGCGGCGGTCGCAACCGCGGCGAAGAGGACACCCGCAAGCCCGAGGAGATCCTCAAGGAAACTCCCGCGTTCCGCCGGCTCAAGGAGCAGGCGAAACTGCAGCACAAGGGGCCGCTCAAGAACGGCCTGGGCAGCGGGCTTGGGATGGGGCTTGGCGATCTGAAACTCTGAGCCATCGGCCCCGACCCGCCGCGAGCGCGGGCCGCTAGACCTTCCGATCCAGCAGGCGGTACTGAACCGCCTCGGCCACGTGCGCGGTCAGGAGATTCTCCGAACCTTCCAGGTCGGCGATGGTTCGTGCCACGCGGCGGACCTTGTCGTACGCCCGCGCGCTCAACCCGAGTTCCGTGATCGCCTGGCCGAGCAGCGTGCGCGCGCTGTCGTCCATGCGGGCGTGCCGATCAAGGTCTTTGCCCGAGAGGCGCGCGTTGGCGCGGCCGCCCTGGCGCACACGCTGACGCTCGCGGGCCTGGAGCACACGCTCGCGCATCTGCGCGCTGCTCGTCCCCTTCGCCTCGCCCGAGAGCTGCTTCCACGGCACGGCGGGGACTTCGATGTGGATGTCCACGCGGTCGATCAGCGGCCCGCTGACGCGCGCGAGGTAGCGGTCCATCTCGCGTCGTCCATGGTCGGTGTCGGGCATGGTGCCCTTGGGTGTGGGGTTCATCGCGGCGACAAGCATGAACGAGGCGGGGAACCGGACCGAGGCGTGCGAGCGGGCGATCGTCACGTGCCCGTCCTCCATCGGCTGACGCAGCGTGTCGAGCACGTTGCGCGGAAACTCGGCGAGTTCGTCGAGAAAGAGCACGCCGTGGTGCGCGAGGCTGATCTCGCCGGGCTTGGGGACGATCCCGCCACCGATGACGGCGACGGCGCTGGCGGTGTGGTGCGGCGTGCGGACGGGGCGTCGGGTGACCAGCCCCGGCGCTCCGCTTTCCCCGGCGATGAGTTTTCCCGCGGCGGAATAGACCCGTGTGACCTCGAGCGCTTCGTCGGCCGACATGAGCGGGATGATGCCGGGGAGCGCCTTGGCCATCATGGTCTTGCCCGTGCCCGGCGGGCCGAGCATCAGCAGGTTGTGCGAACCCGCGGCGGCGACGGTGATGGCCCGTTTCACGGCTTCCTGCCCGCGCACGTCCACAAAGTCGAGGTCCGCGGTTGATTCCTCGATCAAGGACGCGACGTTGATCGGGGACAGAGGCGCCGGTTCGAGCGCGCCGTTGAGCAGCCCCACCGCCTCGGTGAGCGTCCGCACGCCGTGAACCTCGATCCCCTCGACGACCGCTCCCTCCGGCGCGTTGTCGGCGGGGACGATCACCCCCTGGTATCCGATCTGCTTCGCAAGTGCGGCGAGCGCGATCACGCCGCGGACGGGCCGGATTCGGCCGTCGAGCGCGAGTTCCCCCGCGAAGAGGTATCGACGGTAGTCCGGTGCTTCCCAATGCGGCGCGTGCTCACTGTCTGCGTCGCCGGGGCGTCTCTGGAGAGAAGAGGCGGATCGTTTCCGGCCGATCACCCCGCTGGCGACGAGCATGCCGATCGCGATCGGGAGTTCGTACACCGCCCCTTCTTTCTTGATGTCAGCGGGGGCGAGGTTGACCGTGATGCTTTCCCACGGCAGGGTGTATCCGCCGTTGACCAGCGCGGCGCGCACTCGTTCGAGCGATTCGCGCACCGCCGCGTCGGGCAGGCCGACCAGGGTCGGCTGCTTTCGGCCGTTGCCGAGGCCGGCTTCGTCAAGGTCCACCTCCACCTCGCAGAGCGAGGCGTCGATGCCCGTCAGGACAAATGACTGGACGCGAGCCAGCATGCGAGCGAGAATACCCGAACATGAACCAACCTGCACAACCCCCTCCGCCGGCGAATCGACTGACCCGTTTCACCGATCGCGTCGGCGATTACGTGCGGAGCCGGCCGACGTATCCGTCTGGGGCGATCGACGCCGTGATGGCGGGGCTGGGTGATCCGCCGAGGCTGCGGGTTCTGGACGTCGGCGCCGGGACCGGGATCTCGTCCCGTCTGCTGGCGGCGCGCGGCTGCGGCGTGGTGGCGCTGGAACCAAACGACGCGATGAGAGCCGCGGGATCAGCGGCGGGAACCCCGGGGATCACCTGGATCGGCGGAACCGGGGAGGCGACCGGGCAGCGCGGCGCGGCGTTCGATGTTGTCACGTGCTTCCAGGCGTTCCATTGGCTGCGACATGACGAGGCGCTCATCGAGTTTGCGCGCGTCCTGAAGCCAGGAGGACGAGCGGCGCTGGTCTGGAACGTCCGCGACGAGTCCGACCCGTGCACACGGGCCTACGGGCGCACGATCATCGCCCACGCGACGGAGCCGCCGACTTCGCCGGCTCTCTCGGCCCATGGGCTGATCCCCGAGACGTTCCGGCTGGGTTGGCGCGGCTATCGCATGAACTCGTTTCCGACCGAGCAGTCGCTCGATCGCGCGGGGCTGCACGGGAGGGCGCTGAGCGCCTCGTACTCTCCCAACGCCGGCGCGGCGCTCGAGGCGCTGCGCCGCGACCTGGACTCGCTCTTCGATACGTTCGCGTCGGATCAGCGTGTCACCCTGCGATATTCCTGCGAGGTGCATCTCGCGGAAGCGCCGCGAGGCGAGTAGTCTGGTGCCCCGCGGAACGCCGCGGGGCGCGAAGGAGCTCACGATGTCCGTTTTGAAAGTTGAAGCCACGGAACAGCCGGGAGGGACGGTGGTCCGCATCGCCGGGCGAGCCGGCGCTCCCGAGGCGGAGCACCTGGAAGAACAACTGGCGCGCATCGCCTCGCTCAGGCCCAGGCGGCTGGTGCTCGACCTCGCGGGGCTTGAGTTTCTCTCGAGCATGGGGGTGTCCGCGCTCCTCCGGCTGCACCGGGAAGCAAAGAACAATGGGACGGACCTTCGATTCGCGTCCGCCACGCCGGTGGTCCGCGAACTCTTGCGCGCGGTGAAACTCGACGCCATCGTGCCGATGCACGCTCGCGTCGAGGATGCGCTTGCGGGTTGAAGCGGCCGATCAGCGCCGACGGCGGAGCGTCAGCACCGCGACGCCGAGCAGCCCCGCGGCTCCCGGCGACGGGATGTTCGGCAGGTATTCCGCGGTGAAGAGGAAATCGCTCGCCTCGACGTGACCCATCGTCTCGGGGTGATGAACCAGCCAGCCCCAGCCGGAGATCCCGGCGAAGCCGCGGTGACCCGCGTCATTGTCCTCGTCGCCGAGCCGGAATGAGTAAGCGGTGTCGCGCTTGTCGACGAGGTTCACCGCCGGGCCGACGGGCGGCTGGATCGTTCCGGAGTTGGCCATGTTCGGGCCGTTGACCCACACATCATCATCCCCCGGCACGGGAGCCACGCCGAGGTTGTAGATGAAGTTGATGGTGTACAGCCCCGTCGTGGGTTCCGAGGCGTAGCCGCTGCCGATGTCCCGCCCGCCGCGCGCCACGCCGAAAATGTGAATCGTCGTGCCGTCATAGGTCATTTTCATGTCCGATGACGGGTCGTCGAAGTTGAATGTGAAAATGTCGTGATCGCCCGTGATGTTGAACAGTTCGTCCAGCCGCATTCCGTATTGCGGCGGTTGGGCCGAACCATCCGGGTGATTGTGCAGGCGATAGGTCCCCTGCGCGATGAACGCCGCCGACGCCCCCGAGGCAGCAACCATCCCGGCCAACCCGAAAGCGCAGACGGACAAACAAATGTTGTGACGTGTCATTTCTCTTCCTCTCCCGGCTTCCACCGGAACTATTGCCACCCCGGTGCAGGGTGGTCGATTCCGACTAATCTATCGCACGCCACGAATCGTGCAAGCGAATTCGATGGTTAAAGCGGACATCCCGCGAAATCTCTTCAGATTTCGCGTCGACGGCGATCCCCTATTTACCCAGGTTTCGCTAGTTGCACGGCAACTGGAAGCTCCGCAGCACGGCGGTGATGTCCGCAAAGTTCACCACGCCGTTGAGGTCCGCGTCTCCGAATCCGCTGTTCGGAGGCGGACTCGGGCAGGGGTAGACGAACCCGAAGTCGGTCAGCACCTCGGTGATGTCGGCGAAATCGACATCGCCGTCGCGGTCGGCGTCGCCGTCGCAGTCGCAGGCATCGCCGACGCCGTCGGGAGCGGGGCATCCATCGCGGCCGACGGTGTCCTCCTGTCCGGGGTTGGCGATCTTCCGGCAGTTGTCGCAGGCATCGCCGACGCCGTCGCCATCCTGATCGGCCTGATCCGGGTTGGAGACCAACGGGCAGTTGTCGGACGCATCGGGCACGCCGTCCTTGTCTGAATCGCCGCCGCCTCCGTTTTCGCAGGCATCGCCGACGCCGTTGTTGTCCGCGTCCGCCTGGTCCGGGTTGAAGACGTCGGGGCAGTTGTCGAGCGGGTTGAAGACGCCGTCGCCGTCGCGATCGGGGTCGCAGATATCACCGAGGGCGTCGCCGTCGATGTTCTGTTGGCCGGGGTTGAAGTTGCCGGGGCAGTTGTCGGTTTCGTTCGGCACGCCGTCGCCGTCGATGTCCGGGTCGCAGGCGTCTCCAAGGGCATCGCCGTCAAGGTTGTTCTGCGCCGGGTTGTGGACGGTCGGGCAGTTGTCGGAAGCGTTCGGCACGCCGTCGCCGTCGATATCGGGGTCGCAGGCGTCACCCAGGCCGTCGTTGTCCGTGTCCTCCTGTCCGGGATTGGCGACGGTCGGGCAGTTGTCGATGCCGTCGTCGATGCCGTCGTCATCGGTGTCGAGGTTGGCGTCGCAGGCATCGCCGATGTTGTCCATGTCCGCGTCTTCCTGTCCCGGGTTGAAGACGAGCGGGCAGTTGTCGGTCTCGTTCGGCACGCCGTCGCCGTCGATGTCGGGGTCGCAGGCGTCGCCCACTGAATCGTTGTCCTGATCCTCCTGGTTCGGGTTGGAGACCAGCGGGCAGTTGTCCTCCGGGTCGCGGATGCCGTCGCCGTCGGCGTCGAGCAGGTTGACGAACAGGAAGACGGGCTTGCTGAAGATGCTGCTCCCGCACGCGTCGGAGACCTGCACCAGGTACTGGCCCTGGTCGGTGAGTTCAATCGGGTTGATGTCGAGCGTTCCGGTCTCCTGATCGACTTCCACGCGGTTCCCATCGGGCGTGATTGGATCGTCATTGAAGAACCACTGGTACGCGAACGGCGCGTTGCCCGCGACGCCGACCGTGATGGTGATGTGGCTTCCCTCGACATACCCGCTGCGTACGACGAGGTTGATCTGCGGGTCCTGCGTGATCACCGGGACGGAACTCGGGACGAATCCCAGGTTGACCACGACATCCACCACGTTGTCCGTCGGGTTGGCGACCGCGAGGTCGGACCGTGAATCGTTGTCCAGATCGACCAGCGCTGTCCCCGCGGCGCCCGGTCCGATCGGGAGCGTGAGCGCGGCGTGGAACATCCCGCTCCCGTTGTTGAGGAGGACGTGGGCGGTGCCCATCGTCTCGCTCGAGACCACCAGGTCCGTGTCCAGGTCGGCCTCGATCCGCCCCGCGGAGATCCCCATCAGCCCCGGCGCGACGAATAACTCCTGCGTGCGCGTGAACACGCCCGAGCCGAAACCGTCGTTGCGCAGGATCGAGACGGTGCCCGATCCGTAGCATGCGACGGCGATGTCAAGGTCCGGCTCGCTCCGTTGCGCGACGGCGAAGTCCAGGCTGGTCAGCACCAGCGCCACCGGCTCATCGCCCGTCTCGGTGGTGTCGCCCGGTGTGAAAACGCCGGACCCGTTGTTCAGAAACACGGACGCCAGGTCCGCCGCTCGGCTGATGACGACGATGTCCTGATCGTTGTCGAAATCCACGTCCCCCAACGCGATGTCCTGGTGCGAACCGGCGGCCGGGATCGGCGGCTGGAGCGCGAACACGCCTCCGCCCGCGTTGAACAGCCGGGAGATGCCGCCGCCGTTGTCGTTGGCGACGACGATGTCAGGAAGCCCGACGCCGTTGACATTCCCGACCGCGAGCGCGACCGGGCCGTCGCCCGCGGCGTAGAGCGCCTGCGCGGCGAACCGCGCGTTCGGAGCATTCGAGCCGTTGTTCAGAAGCACCGAGATGTTGTCCGATTGCCGGTTCGCGACGATGAGGTCAAGCCGTCCATCGCCGCTGACATCCGCGATCGCCACGTCGCGCGGATCGACGCCCACGCTGTAGCGCTCTTCATCGTTGTACCGACCGCCGCCGGCGTTGATGAAGATCGACAGGTCATCGCCGCCGAAGTTCACCGCGACCAGGTCGGGCATGGAGTCCCCGTTGAGATCGCCGAACGCCACGGCGCGCGGCCCGACCCCGGATTCATAGATCACGAACGAAGCGAAGCCGCCCCCCGCGCCGGGCCGCTTGTTGCGCAGGACCGAAACATTCGAATCGTCGCTGTTCGTGACCGCGATGTCGGGGTCGCTGTCGCCGTCGAGGTCCGCGAGGGTCAGCGCCCAGGGGGTGAGTTCGGTGGCGTACACCTCGGCGTTTGCCGTTGAAAATCCTCCGCTGCCGTTGTTCTTCAGGATGGTGATGGTGGATCGCTGCGACTCCACCACCGCGATATCGACGCTCGCCCCGGCGTCGATCGGGGCGAGGGCCAGCCCGCGCGGCCCGCCGGGCACCGAGGTGTTCGACGCGGCGCCGAATCCGCACGCCGGCGGCACGCCCCGGAGACCCGGCACCAACTGGCCCAGGATCACGGAGACGCTGTTCGTACCCGCGTTCGAGGTGACGAGGTCGATGCAGCCGTCGCCGTTGAGATGCGCCGCCGCGATCCCGACCGGCGCGGAGCCGGGAGGAAGAATGATCAACTGCGGCGCGTTGAACCCGCCCGCACCGTTCTCGTCGAGCACCGCGACGCGATCGCTCCCGCGGAGCGCGACAAAGACACGATTCCCCGCGATGTCCGCCGCGATCCCCGAAGGCCCGCTCCCCGCCGGGAATGAAGACGCCGCGCCGAACGAGCCGGACCCGTTGTTCAGGAGCACGGAAACATTGCCCGAGTTGTCGTTGGCGGTCACGATGTCGAGGCTCGCGCCCGCGTCGATGGTGCTCAGCACGATCGCCGTCGGCCCATCGCCGACGGGCCGAGTCTGCGACGGAGAGGGATTGAATCCGCCTGCGCCGTCGTTGAGGAAAATGGTCACGCTGTCACCGACCAGGTTGGCCACCGCCAGGTCCGGCGCCCCGTCGTTGTTGAGCAGACCGACCGCGACGGCGATCGGCTGGCCGAACGAGTTGAGCAGCACCGGGTCGGGGACGAAGGCCCCCTCGCCGTTGTTGCGGAGAATCTGGATCGTGTTGTCCAGCGTGTTCAGGACGACCAGGTCCTGGTCACCGTCGTTGTCGAGATCGCCCGAGGCGATGCCCTGCGGCCCGGTGCCGACCGGGATGGGCGCCACGGGAAAGAAGGGACACCCCACGGGAAGCTGCGCGAGCGCCGCCGAAGACAGCGAAGCCGAAACAAGCGCCGCCATGATGCGGCCCAATGACAACCGTGCGGGTGTGAACTGCACCATGAACGCTGTCTCCTCTCCAGGATTCCTGGAAGACCATACGCAGCGGAGCCGAAGTGGGTGCCCGGCTTCCCGCGTCAATTGTCGGCCGGAAACAGCCTTCACCCCGCCCGCGCACCGTACCGTTCCGCGGATTCCGATCGAAGCGGCGGACCGGCTTCCGCGTCACGGGTTTTCGGACGCGGTGACGCCCGCGCGGCGCGGCGCTCACCCTCGTGCATTCACCGCGCCGGAGTCGCACCATCGGCGAATGTTCGGGCATGGTGCGCCGCCCACCTACACTGTCTGCATGTCCATCCCCCGCATCGCCATCGTTGGTCGGCCGAATGTCGGCAAGTCGTCGCTCATGAACATGCTCGCGGGGGCCAAGGTCTCGATCGTCGATCCGACTCCCGGCGTGACGCGCGACCGCGTCAGTTCGCTCGTCGAACTGCCGGGAGACAAGCCGACCGACCCCGTGAAAATCGTCGAAGTCACCGACACCGGCGGCTACGGCGTGTACACCGCCGAGGGCGCCCGATTTGACGATGCGGGCGAGGACCTCTCGACCCTGACCTCGGCCATCGAGGGCCAGATCGCCGCCGCCGTGGAGCGCGCGGACCTGATCCTGTTCGTCGTGGATTCGCAGTCGGGCGTCACCGCGCTCGACCTGACCATCGGCAAGTTGCTGCGTGAGAAACTCCTCGGCGGACGCAAGGGGTCGCACGCAAAGGTCGTCGTCGTCGCCAACAAGGTGGACGACACGCGCTGGGAAGCCGACGCGGTCGAAGCCTCGCGCCTCGGCTTCGGCGAGCCGATGCTCGTCAGCGCGAAGACGAACTACAAGCGCCGCGACTTCCGCGAACGCCTGTACGAGATCGTCCCCGCCGCGGGGCACGACGCCCCCACCGCCTACCCCGAGATGCGGATCGCCCTCGTCGGCCGGCGCAACGCGGGCAAGAGCACCTTCGTCAACACCCTCGCGGGAGAGGAACGCTGCATCGTCAGCGAGATCGCGGGCACCACACGCGATTCGATCGATGTCCGGTTCGAGATGGACGGGCGCTCGCTCGTCGCCATCGACACCGCCGGCGTGCGCAAAAGGACCAAGTTCGCCGACGCCGTCGAGCACTGGGCCTTCAACCGCTGCCTGCTCGCAATCGCCCGTGCCGACGTGGTCCTCCTGCTCCTCGACGCGACGCAGGAGATCAGCGGCGTGGACAAGCGGCTCGGCGCCCGCGTGCTCGAGGAACACAAGCCCTGCGCCATCGTCGTCACCAAGTGGGACCTGGTCGAGGGCCGCAAGAACCGCAAGGGGCAGATCGTCACCGCCGAGGATTACGCCAAGTACATCGAGGACGAACTCAAGGGCATGACCATGTGCCCCATCGTCTTCACTTCGAGCGTGAAGCACATGGGCCTCCAGGAAGCGGTCTCCGTGGCGTTCGACCTCTTCGAGCAGGCCGGCCAGCGCGTCACCACCGCCAAACTCAACGAGATCATCCGGCGGATCCTCGACGACCGCGGGCCGTCATCGCGCCTCGGCTCGCAGGCCAAGGTGCTCTACGTGTCGCAGGTGGGCGTGCTCCCCCCCACCATCGTGATGGTCGTGAACCACGCCGAGATGTTCACCGGGCAGTACGAACGCTACCTCATGAACCGGCTCCACGAGGAACTCCCGTTCGGAGAGGTGCCCATCCGGCTCATCATCCGCGAACGCCAGCGCGTCGAACTCAGCGAACTCAAGAGCGGACGACACCGCGCCGAAACCATCGCGGCACGCGAGGTCCCGGAGTTCGATCCCATCAAGCGAAAGAAGAAATGGCTCAAGCAGGAAGAGGCCGAAGGAAACTCCGTGGAGTTCATCGACGACGCGGACGACGACCTGCCCGACATCGCGGCGATGGAAGACTGGGAAGACGATGAACCGGCCCCCTGAATCGTCGATCCGAGACTCGGCTTACGAGTTCCGCATGCTGATTGGTCGTGTTTGTGTTTTGTCTGGGTTGCGGCCAGTTCGGTTTATTTGACAGCGGAGTCAGGCGTTCGACTCGCGACAAATCCATCGGACACCATGATTTCAGTATTTTCTGAAAGTTCTGGCACAACCATATCCCCGCGCCTATATTCCGATACCATGCCCGGCATCTTGAGCCTTGCCGCGTCTCACGCTCCCACCTCGGCTGTTCTCGCGTCCGGCTTGGCGCGTGTGGAATCACGCTTCCGCGAGCAGCTCGACACGACGATCGCGCCGGTCGCTGAACTGTGCGAGTACGTCGAGCGCTACCGGGGCAAGATGCTCCGGCCGACGCTTGTGATCCTCTCCGGGATGGCGGCAAGCCCTTCCTCGGCCGAGCCGAATGAGAACCAGGTCACCGTCGCCGCGGTCATCGAAATGATCCACATGGCGACGCTCGTCCACGACGACGTGCTGGACGAAGCCTCCGTGCGCCGCGGAGGAGACACCGTCAACAAGCGCAAGGGGAACGAGGCGGCGATCATCCTGGGCGATTACCTCCTCTCGAAATCCTTCCACCTGTGCTCCTCGCTCGACGAGCAGTCCACCGCCCTGCGCGTCGGCGAGGTCACGAGCATCGTCTGCGAGGGAGAGATGCTCCAACTCGCGCAGCGCGGCGACTATTCGCTCGATGAACCCGCCTACTTCGAGATCATCCGCCGGAAGACCGCCGCGCTCATCGCGCTCGCCTGCGAGCTCGGCGCCGCGCACGCCGGCGCGCCGCGCTCGCTTGTGCAACGGCTCTCCGATTTCGGAGACAAGATCGGCACGGCGTTCCAGATCCAGGACGATCTGCTCGACCTCGTGGGTGACGAACCGACCGTCGGCAAGTCGCTGGGCAAGGACCTCGCCAAGGGCAAACTGACGCTCCCGATCATCCACCATCTCGCGTGCCTCGACCCGGCGCGCCGCGCGTCAACGATCGACCGTCTTCGGCGGGGCGCGGATGCCGAGACCGACCGTGCCGCCCTGGCCGCCGACCTCGAATCCACCGGCTCGATCCGTTACGCACGCCACGCCGCGGAAAGCCTGGTTTCGCAGGCCAAGTCTCTCCTCGCGCCGCTCGATGGCTCGCCCGCACGTTCGGCGCTGCTCGCGATCGCGGACGCGGTCATCACCCGCGCGTTCTGACCGGACTCACCCGCGGAACTTCCCCTCGAACGCCCATTGCGCGATCGGGTGGCGCGGGCTTGGCTTTTCCATTTCCCGCAGCTCCGACGGCAGGTCGTCGATCCGCCCCGGCTTCCCGACCGCGATCATCGCATGCAGTTCGAAGTCGTCCGGGACCCCGAGGGCCGAGCAGGCCTTGCTCGGGTCGAACCCGGCCATGCCGTGTGCCACAAGCCCCATCGCCGACGCCTGGAGCGCCAGGTTCTCCCACGCGGCGCCCGCATCAAAGGTGTGGACGCTGTTGGGCTTTCCGTTCCGCGAGAACGTCTTCTTGGACATCAGCACGAGCAGCACCGCGGCCCCCTTGCACCACACCTGGTTCGCCTCCATCAGGAAGGACATGAACAGGTCAAAGTTCGGCGTCCCCCGCTTCCCGTAGCAGAACCGCCACGGCTGCTCGTTGTAGGACGAGGGCGCCCAACGCGCCGCCTCGAGCAGCGTCAGCAACTGGTGTTCCGCGATCGGGTCGCCCGACATCGCGCGCGGAGACCAGCGGTGAACAAACAGCGGATCAACGGGATGCTCGGGACGACGGAAATCGCTCACGACGATCGGTGGCATGGGAATCTCCAGCGGCGAGAGCCGAACGAGAAAGGCATTCCGAACAACCCGGAACCTCACCGGGCAGGATACCCGCCTGTGGGGGACACGCGCGAACAGTGCGGCGGATGATCCCCGTCCCCGGCATAGACTTCGGCCCCATGCCGCTCACGCCGATCGCGCTCGCCCTGTTGCTCGCTTCCGCCGCGCCCGCGCAGCCACCGGCCGACGCGCCCCCGCCGCAGGTGCTCCTCGGCCGACGCGCCGACGTGCTCCGCCTGAACCTGAAGGTCCGTCCGACGGTGGTCATCGTCTCGTCGAACGACGACTTCGTCCGGGCGATCGCCCGCTGGTCGCTCGCGGAACGCTACCCGATCCTGATCGACGACGGCACGAGCCGGGCGCGCGAGGACATCGCGCGCTTTGTCCGCGCCTTCGAGCCGAAATCCGTCCTCACGTGGAAAGCGGAAGCCGCCCCCGACGATCGGCTCCCCGACGACCCCGCGCTGTTCCGCGAAGCGATCGAAGCGGCGTCCCGGCTGGCGTGGGGCGCGCGCGACGCGGAAGCCCTCGCTGAAATCTGGAAGCAGTCGCAGTTCACCCCCTTCGGCGTGGTCGTCGCGTCACCCGCCGACCCGGCATGGACCGCCGCCCTCGCGCTCTCCGCCGGCCGGGGACAGCCGATCCTCTGGATCGAATCGAAGCCCGCTTCGATCTCGCAGTTCATCTCGGAGGATCAGGCGCAGGCGCTCGACAGCGCCCTCGCGGGGCGACTGGACGAACTCGGCCGCCCCTGGCGAGGAATGGGCGATGACATCGACGCGCTCACCCTCTGCCTCAGCCTGGGAGTCAACATCAACGCGAAGTCCGGGCGCCTGGCGCTCACCGATGCGCTCGCCCGAGCAAAGGACGGGACGCGCGCCGCGTACGTCGGCGTGATCCCGGGCGAGTCCCCGCGCGCCGCGTACCTCGCCATGTGCTCGCTCTTCCTTCAGCCGCGGCACGCCTGGCTCTTCGATGGATACAAGCCGGAGATGGCCCCGCCGTACGCGGTCCCCGCCGCCGCGAAACTGCTCGACCAGGCGCGCGTGGAAGTCTCGACCAACACGCCGCCACTCGGAGGCCTCTCTCACTGGAGGCAGCGCACGCTCGACGGCGTCAACTTCGACTTCATCCACGTCAACTCCAGCGGCAACGCCGACTTCTTCGACCTCACCCCCGGCCGCGCCTTCGTGGGCGATGTCCCCTTCCTGAACAAGCCCGCGATGGTCCATTTCATCCACTCGTTCTCCCTCCAGAACCCCGCCAGCGCCCAGACGATCGGCGGACGCTGGCTCGAGAACGGCGCCTACTGCTACTACGGCTCGATGGACGAGCCATTCCTCGGCGCCTTTCTCCCCTCGCAGATCGTCGTGACGAGGCTGCTCCTCGGCGCGCCCTTCGCCGCCGCCGTGCGCCAGGATGACACCCGAGTCTGGAAACTCAACGTCTTCGGCGATCCGCTCGCCACGATGGGCCGGCCCGCGCCGCGCTACGACGAGCCGCTCTCCCTGGAAGGCGCCGTGAACCTCGAGGACCGCATGAAATCGGCGCTGAAGGCGCAGCGCCTCGACGAGGCGCTCGCGGCCCTCATCCTCCTCGGGCGCGACAAGGACGCCGCCCGAGTCGCGTCGGCCGCCCTCGCCGACAACGGACAATCCGCCACGCCGACGCTCGCCGCGATCGCGCTCCCCGCCGCTTTCCGCGAGAGAAGCGACGAACTCTTCTACGGACTGTACGAACGGCTCACGCCAGATATCCAGCGCTCGCCGCTGGTGAACGACATGCTCTGGCAGGTCGCGCGTCAATCCCTTGATTCCACGGACGATCGGCGCGTCCTCGCGTGGCTCCGCGCCTCGATCCGCGAGGAGTGCATGTGCGACGACGCCGAAGCCATCGCCCCGGCGCTCCGCCGCGTCTTCGGCGTCGAGGCCGCCCGGTCGATGTACGGCATGCTGCTGCACCGCGCCACCGCGGAAAACGTCAGGCAGCGCCTGCAGAAAGAAGCCGCGCGTTATTGATCGGAATGCGGCGCCGCAAAATCACCGATACACCCGCGGTCGGAGCACCACACGGAGCGACTTCATGGACTTCTCCACCGGCGGACTGCTCACCAGCCTCTTTATCGGCCTCGTCGGCATGGGCATGATCATGTACGCGAAAAAGGCGGAGCGCGTCGCGCCGCTCGTCGGCGGGTTGGCGCTCTGCATCGTCCCGTACTTCATTCACTCGCTCATCCTGACCTGGATCGCCGCGGGCGCCTGCGTCGCCGGCACGTGGGCCTTGGGCAAAGTGACCTGATCGCCGCGGCGCCACCTCGATTCGCCCGCACAACGACCGAAATACGTCCCATCAGGAGGCCGCTGGCCCCGCCCGACCCCTTGGGCCTATACTCCTGGTGATCTCAAGTCTCCCGTCTGTGTGTCGGAAGGCGGTTCTCAGATCGCCGACGCTTTTCTCTGCCCGAGTTCAAGCACCGGTCTTCTTCTCAAGGGCATTGCAGGAAAGCATCATGAAACTGTACGTAGGCAATCTCTCGTTCAACACCTCCGAGGCCCAGCTCCGCGACATGTTCGCGGCTCACGGCGAAGTCGCTTCGGCCTCGCTCGTCATGGACCGCGAGACCGGACGCCCCCGCGGCTTCGGCTTCGTCGAGTTCAACAACGACGAGCACGCACGCGCCGCCATGGCCGCCCTCAGCGGAACAAACGTTGACGGCCGGAACCTCACCGTCAACGAAGCCAAGCCCCGCGAAGGCGGCGGCGGTGGTGGTGGTGGCGGCGGTCGCCGCGGCGGCGGTGGCGGCGGCGGCGGTCGCTGGTAATCCGATCTCGGTTCCAGCGGGAACCGAATCAACGAGCAACCAAGGCCGGCGTCCAATGACGCCGGCCTTTTCCATTTTTGTACGTCGCGCCCCCGCGCCTATCATGCCCGCATGTCCTGCTGCGGCCCGAAGAACTGCAATGACCTGGACGAAGACCGCGAAGGCCCGTCCGAGGGCGACCTCGCCCGCTTCGGAGGCGATGACATCAACTGCCCGGCGTGCGGCGCGAGCGTCTATCACGATGCCGCGCTCTGCCACGAGTGCGGCCACGCCATCCTCGACCGCGAAACCGGGAGAAAGATCCCCCTGTGGATCCCGCTGCTCGCCGCCGCCGCCGCGCTCGGGATCATCCTCATGTACGTCATCCGAATCGTCTGAATCGATCCGCCATCACGCCCGGCGCTCGCGCAACCATTCCAGCACGCGCGCCGCGTTCTCATTCGGCGGAAAGACCGGGTACCACACCTTCACAATCCGCGATCCCTCGCAGTACCACGACATCCGCCGCAAAAGAGTCGCCGGGCCGCCCGATTCCACCGGCATCTCGATCCGCGGCAGATTCATCGCGCGCGTCAACGCCAACCCGGAATCGGACAGGATCGGAAACTGAAGATGATTCCGCTCCGCGAACTCGCGCTGATACTCCGTCGTCTGCGTGCTGATCGCGTGGATCGTCACCCCCAGCATCGCAAAGTCGGCTTGCAGGTCGCGGTAGCCGCACGACTGCGGCGTGCAGCCGCGCATCCCCGGGATCGCATCCCAATCGGTGCCGTCCGCAAGCCTCGGCGGCGGCTTCCCCGGCACCCCCGATCGCGGATAGAAGAACAGCACGCACGGAGCGCGCGTCATCGACACAAGGTTGACGGTCCCGCCCCGCGTCGATGGCAGGTCGATCGCCGCCACGGCCGCGCCGGCAAGATGCCGCGCCGCGCCATCGTCCGCTGGAACCGGGAGGCCCTCCGGGAGTTGACTGGGATCGTGGTACATCGCCGCGCCGGGATGCCACGATACAGTTCCCCAATCAACCCGGCGTCTGCCACTCTGGCATCCGACCGGTCCGGCGATGCCCGTTGGCGTCGTGAGGAGCACCAAAAACCCCTGTTTTTTTGCTCCGCACACAGATTCGGCCGCCTTCGACTCCGGCGCGCTGCTTGCATCCTCTTCGCGCGATGGTGGCTCCGCGCCCAACCCCCGATCACCGAACAGTGACCGCCCAGCCCGGTCGGCTGAATCTGCTGCTTTCCGCGGCCGGGCCGGTCGCGTGGCGCGACGAATCCTGGGCCGACACCCTGGCTCGACTCCTCGAACCGATGGGTGTTCAGGCTTGGCGCGTCCGCAGCGGCCGCGAGGCCACCCGCCTCCTCCAGAGCACCACCGTCCACATCGCGCTCGTGGACCTCGCCCTCCCCCTCGAAGAGAACGAGGTCGCCCCCGGCGTCCCCGAAGGCGGCCCGCGCCTCCTCGAACTCCTGGGCCGGATGCCCACGCCGCCCCCCACCGTCGTCGTGAAGCAGCCGCGCTCGCAGAAAGAAGACGCACGCACCCTCTCCAGCGTCCTTTCCGCCGGGGCCTTCGCGGTCCTCGAACGACCCGTCCACCTCGAAACCGCGCTCGAAGTGATGCGCCGCATCCTCTGCCGCCATTACGCAAACCGTTGGCCCAACGCCTGTTCATAACCCAGTGCCTAGCGCCAAGAGCCTAGAGCCTTTCCCAGAAGGAGACCGCAGAAATGGCCCTGAAAGTCCGACCCCTCGGCGACAAGATCCTCGTCAAACGCGACGAAGCCACCGACAAAACCGAAGCCGGCATCTACCTCCCCGAGGCCGCCAAGGACAAGCCCAAGACCGGCACCATCCAGGCCGTCGGCACCGGAGCGCTCAACACCGAGACCGGCGAGCGCATCCCCCTCAGCGTCAAGAAGGGCGACAAGGTCCTCTTCTCCTCCTACGCCGGCACCGAGGTCAAGCTCGACAAGGACACCCTGCTCATCATGAGCGAGACCGACATCCTCGCCGTCATCGACGACTAAGCCACGGCACTTGGCACTAGCCGATCGGCACTAGTGCGAGCCGCCCGCGTCATCACTCTGAGATTTCAAACCTCAAGTCGCCTTTCCCACCAGTGCCTAGCGCCTAGCGCCTAGTGCCTTCGGAGAACCCAATGGCCGCCAAACAAATCGCCTTTGATACCGACTGCCGCGAGCGCATCCTCAACGGCGTGCGCAAACTCGCCCAGGCCGTCAAAGTGACCCTCGGCCCCTCGGGCCGCGTCGTCATCCTCGAAAAATCCTTCGGCTCCCCCACCGTCACCAAGGACGGCGTCACCGTCGCCAAGGAGATCGAACTCGAAGACGCCTACGAAAACATGGGCGCCCAGATGGTCAAGGAAGTCGCCAGCAAGTCCAGCAAGGACGCGGGCGACGGCACCACCACCGCCACCGTCTACGCCGAAGCCATCTTCAGCGAAGGCCTCAAGAACATCACCGCCGGCGCCAACGCCAACGCCGTGAAGCGAGGCATCGACCAGGCCGTCGCCACCGTCGTCGAATCCCTCAAGAAAATGTCCAAGCCCATCGCGAACTCCAAGGAGATCGCCCAGGTCGGCACCTGCTCCGCCAACCAGGACGAGCAGATCGGCAAGATCATCGCCCAGGCGATGGACAAAGTGGGCAAGGACGGCGTCATCACCGTCGAAGAGGGCAAGTCCCTCGAAACCGAAGTGGAACTCCTCGAAGGCATGCAGTTCGACAAGGGCTACCTCTCGCCGCACTTCGTCACCGATGTCGCCGCGATGGAAGTCATCCTCGAAGACGCCTACGTCCTCTCCTACGAGAAGAAGATCTCCAGCGCCAAGGACCTCCTCCCCATCCTCACCAAGGTCGCGGAGTCCGGCAAGGCCCTCCTCATCATCGCCGAAGACATCGAGAGCGAAGCCCTCGCCACCCTCGTCGTCAACAAGCTCCGCGGCGTCCTCAAGGTCTGCGCCGTCAAGGCCCCCGGCTTCGGCGACCGCCGCAAGGAAATGATGCAGGACATCGCCACCCTCACCGGCGGCAAGCCCATCATGGAAGAACTCGGCATCGAGCTCGAGAAGATCACCCTCGCCGACCTCGGCCGCGCCAAGAAGATCACGGTGGACAAGGACAACACCACCATCGTCGAGGGCGCCGGCAAGAGCAGCGACATCAAGGCCCGCATCGAGCAGATCAAGCACCAGATCGAGAACACCTCCAGCGACTACGACCGCGAAAAACTCCAGGAACGCCTCGCGAAACTCGCCGGCGGCGTGGCCCAGGTCAACGTCGGCGCCGCCACCGAGGTCGAGATGAAGGAGAAGAAGGCCCGAGTCGAGGACGCGCTGCACGCCTGCCGCGCCGCCGTCGAAGAGGGCATCCTCCCGGGCGGCGGCATCGCCGTCCTCCGCGCCCGCAAGGCCCTCGACAACCTCAAGAAGAAACTCAGCGGCGACGAGCGCGTCGGCGTCGACATCATCGAACGCGCCCTCAGCGCACCCGTGAAGCAGATCGCCGCCAACTGCGGCCTCGACGGCTCCGTCATCGCCCACATGGTCGAGGAATCAAACGACCAGAACTACGGCTACAACGCCCTCACCCACGAGTACGGCGACCTCGTCAAGATGGGCGTCATCGTCCCGACCAAGGTCGAACGAGTCGCCCTCCAGAACGCGGCCAGCATCGCCGGCCTCCTCCTCACCACCGACGCCGCCGTGGTCGAGATCAAGGACAAGAAGAAGCCAGTCCCAGCCGGCGGCGGCGGGATGGATGACATGGATTATTAATCAGGTGGGGCAGGCTTTCAGCCTGCCTCTCCTTTCCCGCCTCCTCTCCCGGCCCCGACAGGAGAGGAGGGCAGGTGGCACCGATTCCCCTCTCCCGTGCCACCGATTACCGTCTTCGGTAATCGGTGTCTTCGCGGAGCCGCTGACCCGTGGGGAGCACCGGTTACGGAGGAACCGTAACCGGTGGCACAGATGGGGAATCGGCGGCACGCCGACCAATCCCTCCCGACCCGCGTGGCATGCTTGCTGCCCTGAGCAAGCTTCGCCCATCATGCTTGTGCAGAGCCACAAGCATGCCACCCGCCCGTCCGACCGGCGAAACGATCGTCCCGGCCGCCCTGCCGATTCGGTGTCCCGTGCGCCTATCATCGCTGAACGGGGGCACAGGAAGGAGAGCTGCATCATGCTGAATACGATGCGGGCGAGTGCCCTGGTGACGGTCGCTGTATCGAGCGCGCTGGGGCAAGTTGTGAACCCGGGGTTCGAGGACCCGATTCCCAACGGCGATCCGGGAAACTGGGTGATCGAGCACATCGATCCGATGCAGCCCGCCACCGCGGTCCGGACGGATGTCATGCCGCGCAGCGGCGATTGGCATATGCGGATGAGCGCCGAAGGTGGGAGCGATCCGCACACGTCCGGGGCCTTCTTGTACCAGGGCTACATCCCGGTCACGGCGGGCACGGTGTATGACTTCAGCCTGTGGGCGCGCCGCGAATCGCTCGTGGGCGCCAGCACATTCGCGGTCCTCTCGATCTACTGGTCCGATGATGCGATGACCTTCGATGGCGAGTCCATCAACATCACCCCGGGACTGACGGACGAATATCGGAGGTTCTCGCTCATCGACGCGGCCCCGGCGGGAGCCACGCGTGCGCAACTGGTCGTGGAATGGCGCTCGATCCCCAACTCTGGCTCGAACGGAGTGCTGGACGTCGATGATGTCTCGTTCGTGCCCGGGCCCGGCGGCGCGGCGTCGCTCTCCGGGGTCGGGATCATGGCCCTCCGCCGCAGGCGGGCGAGGGTTGGACTGCTGGCCCCCAATTGACCGACCAGCCCCGAACCGCGTGGCATGCGTGCTGCCCTGAGCAAACATGTGCCTCGTTCTTCGCCCGTCATGCTTGCGCCGAGCCACAAGCATGTCACCCGATCACCGCGCCGCTTTTTTCTTCGCCGACTTCTTCGCGACCTTTTTCCCCATCTTCTTTGCCGTCTTCTCGACCTTGATCTTCTTCCCGTCCGGCCCCCGGCCCGTGCTCGCAAGGATCTTCACGTAGTTCTCAACGTACGCCTTCGCCGGCGTCCGGCGGATCGCCTCGCCGATCACGTCCAGCGCGGCGTCCTCCAACTTCTTGAAGCGGATGCAGCAGCCGCCCATGTTCAGTTTCTTGCCGGTCTTCGCCCACGCCTTCTGGAACCACTCGCGCTCCGCCTTGTCGCCGTAGACGCTCATCAAATAGACCGTCAGGTTGTTCTTCTGGCTCGCCAGCGACGCCATCATCAGCGGCTTGCTCGGGTCGCAGTGATACCCCAGCGGCCACACCCGGTGCGGCACGGCGTAGCCGATCATCCCCCACATCATCCCCTCTTCATAATCCTTGTCGAGGTTCTTGAGGATGACCTTCCGCACCGCCTCGATCGCGGCGCGGCGGTCCTCCGGGAGCGATGCGAGATATTCCTTGACGGTTGTGGCCTGGCTCTTCATCGAAACAATGTACCGACCTCCGAACGCACGCCCCGCGTGCGCCCACGCACGGCGTTACGGCGTCGTGCCGCACACGGCCCCGAAGTTCGCAAGGATGGTCGTCACGTCGCTGAAGTTGACCACGCGGTCGCCGTTCGCGTCGCCGGGCATCATCACGCCCAGCGGGTACGAATGGTTGAAGTTCGCCAGCGTCGTCGTCACGTCCGCGAACGTGACCGCGCCGCTGCGATTGCAATCGCCCGCGCACATCGGCGGCAGCGCGAGCGCATCCTGCCAGGCGAGCGAGGCGAAGACAATCGGGATGACCCGCGTTTCAATCAGCGTGGGGGGTGATCCGCCGTCGTGCGTCTGGATCACGATGCTCGCGTCGCCCGTCCCGACCAGCCCGATGGGCGATCCGTCAAAGGGGTTGGTGATCGGCTCACCACCGACGACCGAGGAGTTCAGCGCGCACACCCCCAGCGGGTTCAGCCCGGTGACGGCGATGTCAACCGCGGCGTATTGATTCACGGCGCGGGCGCCGCCCGTCGTGCGGATGGCGAAGAAGCGAGTGGCAAAGGCGCCGGGCGTGAACGGGTCCGAGGCCGGGTAGTAACTGCTGACGATGCGGACGTCCGGCGATGTCCCGCCGGGATCCTGCACCGCGCCGCCCAGCGGAACAGCGCGGTCAAAGGCCGGGGCGAAACCGTCCCCCACGCCGCTCGACGGATGAATGATCAGCGCCGTGAACAGCGTGTCGCAGCCGACGACGGCGGGGACGTTGGCGTTGAGCCATGCACACGTGGTCTCGCACCAGCCGTGGATGTAGCGTGTCGAGCCGTCGGGGCGGCAGCAGAGACACACATAGATGTAGTTCAGCGCCCGCGCGGGCATCGGCAACGCCGCGAGACACAACGCCGCGAACCCGAGAGAAAGTGCGCCGCGGCGGAGCGAACGGACAGAACGCGTCATCATGTGCTGCCTTTCAGATAAAGCGCGACGCCCGGCCCCGCGCCCTCGAGAGAGAGTCTCCGAACACACCCCATCATGCACCGAAACTTGCCGCGTCACAAGCAAATCCCCTCCTTTTCTCGACAAATCGCCGCCTGCGCGGCCGACGCCCGGAGAGCCGACCCGATCAGCCGCCTACACAATCACCGCCAAACCGCGAATCTCGTGAAAAGGAATGCCCAGACCAGGTTCGGACCCGCGCCGAGAATGCCTCGCCGGACCTCGGGTCGCGCGCCCGCCGGCACCGGCTCCGCGATGAGTGGGCGGCCGTTGCTCTTCCTTCCGGATACAAGGCTCCGATCCGCGCCTGCGCCGGTGATCCAGTGACCACGTTGTCGCAGCGCCGGAGTCGGCCAAAAAACCCTGAGTTAACAGGAAGATGGGAACCCGGCCACGCTTCTTTGAAGTGGACTGCAAGATTCTCATGACGCCGTGCAACTCAGGATGTGGGACGGCACCGTCCTGTGACCTCTCGCGGGCACGCCTGATAACACGAAAGGACCGTCAACATGAACCTCAATCGACTCCCGGGATTGTGCGGTGTTTCATTCATTATTCTCCACGTGACCTTCACGCCGCCTCGTGCGGCACAAGCGCAGCCGGTGACGATCTACGCCGGCGGAGTTGAGCACGCACCGGTTGGAAGCGCCACCGTGACCAAGACCGACAGGCGAAGGGTGCGATCCTCCGGCATCGGAAGCAGCGGACAGGACGGCGTCGAAATCAAGCTCCGCACGCTCGGCTCCGATTACGCGCTCGGCATCGACCCGGGACTCATGCCTCCCGGAGAAGAAATCACGATCCGGCGAAAGGGGTGGGACGGAACCATCAAGGGATCATGGACCGTCAGCCGCGTGCCCGGCGGGGGAACCAACATCATCCTTGACTACTCCGGCTCCGCCGCGTCAAGCGTGAGAATCGTGGGGTACGACGCGGCGGGCGATGTCGCTTTCGACGCAAGCGGCGCCGGGCCGACACTCCTCTGGAACCTCCCGCCGGACGGAGCGGTGAACCCGTGGGGATGCCCCGGCGGCGGACAGCCGGTGCTCAAGATCGTCAAGATCGGCGATGAGGAGATCATGAAGTGGGTCTGCCCCGGCTCCGTGTGGGACAACACTCGATCCAACGGCGTGGGCGTCACCTTCGACCGCCTGCCGCCGGGGGACCCGGACATCGCGATCACCGAATCCGTCATCGTCACCGGCTCGACCATGACCCAGTTCGATGTCTTCGACGCCGCCATCTTCCGCGATGGGCATGAGGTCTCGGGCGTGGATGGGTCGCACATGGTCGAACAGTGCGTCAACCCCGGAGGCTGCACCGAGAACGATCGACGAATCAAGTTCAACAACCTCGGCAGCAGCGGCGAGGACGGCGCCACCATCGATCTCGGCGCGACACATCCCGACGCAAACGAGGACAACAACAACGGCGGAATCAGCTTCTCGAAGGACAGCAACTGCTGCTACCACGTCACACTCATGAAACTCACGGACGACGACGCGTCCGAACAGCGCATCCGGCGCGAGGTCATCAACCCGCTCCTCGAGATGGAAACGCTCGAGTGCGACTTCTCCGACTACGGCGCCACCGGGTACATGCTCTTCCTCTACGGCGTGGATGGTTCGGTCATCGGGCCTCCGATGGGAACCTTCCTCTCCGACGGCCAGCCGAAGCCCATCATCACCGGCCGGTGCCCCGTGGGCCAGGCCGAGATCTGGGAGAACGCCGGAGAGCCGAAGAACCCGGTCTGGATCTTCGTCGGCTGCGGCATCAACAACACCTTCGCCTTCACCCTCCCCGGCGGCACCCTCGTGCCGGGAGTCGCTTCGTTCAGCATCCAGCCCGTCGGACTGACCACCCCCGTCGGCAGCCACTCACGACTCGAACTGCTCCAGGATGACACGGGCGGCAGCACCGGCCTCAAACTCCACCACATCGCACGCACCCCGAAGCCCCCCTGCCCCGGCGACGCCGACGGAAGCGGCGCCGTGAACTTCGGAGATGTCACAAGCGTCCTCGCCAACTTCGGACACGCCTATCAGGTCGGCCGCGCCGGCGCCGGCGACGCCGACCGGAACTACGCCGTGAACTTCGGAGATATCACCAGCGTCCTCGCCAACTTCGGGCACGCCTGCGGCGCTCCCTGAGAAACGCTCCCATGCTCGCGCGACCATCGCTCACTCCGATGGCCGCGTTTTCCGCCGATACACTGCACGGATGCCCTCCGTCATCATCGACGCTTCCACCGCGCCCGCGGAACTGCTCGGCCGACGGATGCTCGGCGTGCCGATCGTCCTCTGGCCTCTCCGCGCGATCGCGCACGCCACGGCGCTCGACCGCGTCGCCGTCATGACCTCCGATCCGGGGATCATCGGCCTCGCCTCGGCCCACGGCGTCTACCCCCTCCCCCCGGCCCCCGCGACGCGGTCGGCCCCAGGCCACCACGTCGATCCGCTCCAGCCCGTCGTCTCGCTCGAAACGCTCCGAAAAGCACTCGCCGACCTCGAACCGAAGGAGCAGCCCCCGCTCGCGCCGCCGCGCGCCACAGGCCCGACACCGCTTTCGAACTATCAGACTTCCACCGTCGAGCGCGTACGAATCCATGATGACGATTCCTTTCACTTCGCCGCCGCCCTCGCCAGGGGACTCCCGCCCGACCACCCCGCGATCCTCGGCATCGCACGGCTCAGGATCCCGCTCGGAGCGGACATCCGACTCGTCGTCTGCGACGTGGACGGCACGCTGACCGACGGCGGCGTCTCACTCGGTCATGCGCCCGAAGTTCAGCGCACCTTCCACACCCACGACGGCCTCGGCGCCCACCTCCTTCAACAAGCGGGCATCGCCATCGCCTGGCTCAGCGCCACCACCAGCGGCGAGTCCATCCACCGCCGCGCCGAGATGCTTCGCATCACCCATGCCGACGCCGCCGAAGGGCCAAAGGCCCCGCGCTTCTCCGCCATCTGCAAGGCGCTCAACATCGAACCGAAGCACGCGATCTACTTGGGCGACGACGTGAACGATCTCCCGGCGATGCGCCTCGCCGCGCTCTCCGCCTGCCCCGCCGATGCCCGCCCCGAAGTCCGCGCCGCCGTGGACCTCGTGCTCGAAGCACCAGGCGGAAAGGGCGCCTTCCGCGAACTCGCCGACATCCTGCTCGCCGGCCTCACGCCGCGCAACACCTTGAAATAGGCGGCCCCGATGCAACAGGTCGTCCGAACCGCCCACGCCAAGATCAATCTCGCCCTCGCCGTCGGACCGCCCAGGCTCGCCGACGGATTCCATCCCATCTGCTCATGGTTCGCGCCGATCGACCTCGCGGACACGCTGACGCTCACACGCCTCGCCGACAACGCTCACAGCCGGCACGAGACCGCCTGGGCGGACGATGCGCCACGGACCAGCCCGATCGACTGGCCAATCGAAAAGGATCTCGCCGTCCGGGCACATCGGCTGATCGAAGCCGAAGTCGCCCGTCCGCTCCCGATCGCCATGCGCCTCACCAAGCGCATCCCCGTCGGCGGCGGCCTCGGCGGGGGATCAAGCGACGCCGCCGCGATGCTCCGCGCCCTCATCGAACTCTTCGACCTCCGCGTCCCCGCGGCCCACCTGCACACGCTCGCCCTCTCGCTCGGAAGCGATGTCCCATACTTCCTCCTCGATCCGCTCACCCCCGCCATCGTCGAGGGCGTCGGCGACGCGATCGTCCCGACCCCGCCCATCGAAGGCCGCCTCGTGCTCATCCTTCCTCCCTTCGGCTGCCCGACGGGATCGGTGTACCGTGCCTTCGATTCACTGAAGCCGGGACCGATGCGCGACACCGCCGTTCGAAACATGGCGCTCGCCGCCCCTCGCGCCGAATCGCTCTTCAACGACCTCGCGCTCGCCGCGGAGACCATCGAACCACGCCTGGCACACACCCGCGCCGTCGCGGCACGAGCCATCGGGCAACCCGTCCACGTCACGGGCAGCGGCAGCACGCTCTTCGCCATCATCGACTCCGGCGAACTCCCGCGACACATCACCGCGCTCAACGACGCGCTCCCCGACTGCGCCGTCCTCGACTCTTGCTTTCTCGGCGGACCGCATCGATCCGTCCCAGCAGCCGGGCCAGCCCCGCGTCGGACTTGATCGACTCCAGCGTCAATCGCAACTTCCGCCGCCAGTTCGGATGTTCGCCCGTCGTCCCCGGCACGTTCTGCCACTCCGTCTCCAGCCACAGATCCTCGATGTTGATGAGAACCAGCTCCGCGTCACTCGATGCCAGGTGCCGCAGCAGCGCGTCCCGCACTCGGCTCACCGGCGCGATCGCTGCACCCGACGCGAGAAGCCCCTCCCTCCTGAGCCGCGCCACCAGCGCCGCCTTGGCGCGCTTCCGTGATTCCAGTTCCCGCTTCCTCCGCGCGCCGTCCAGCATCCCGAGCGCGATCCGATCACCCACATCGCGCCCGGACCACATCGACGCGAAGGGAGGCATATCGTGCGTGTTCACGCTCGCGACACATTCCCTCGGCACACGACGCAGCGCCGGACTCTTCTCCTTCATCTCGTACTGCGCCACGTACAGCCCGCTCAGCCCATGCCGCGCGAGCGACCGCCCGACCTCCGGCGGGACCGTCCCAAGGTTCTCGCCGATCAAGCGGCACCGGCTCCGGTGAGACTCCAGGCACAGCACCGCGTACATCTCCTCATCCCGATATCGCACATACGCCCCGTCACGCGGCGACATCCCCTCCGGCACCCAGAACAGCCGATGAAACGCCATCACATGGTCCAGCCGCAGAAACTCCGCATGCCTCATGTGCGAGCGCAGACACTCGCGCAGGTACGCGTACCCATCTTCCCGGCACACCCAGGGATGCATCGGCGGAAAGCCCCAGTTCTGGCCGCTCGTGAAAAATGGATCGGGCGGCGCCCCCGCCGCGCACGGCGCGAACAAATCACCGTGCTTCCACGCATCAAATCCGACCCCCGACGCCCCCACCGGCAGGTCGAGGTACATCGCGCCGCCCGCCGCCTTCAACTCCGCCCCCGTCGCCAGCAGTTCCATCCACGCGGCGTACTGCGCGTACAGGTGGTACCGCACCGCCGATGCATCCGCGTCCCCCTCGACGAGCCTGCGACGCATCGCCACCGGCCAATCGGTCCACGGCTCACCGCGCCGCTCGGTCACGCCGCGAAACACCGCGTACTCCCGCGCCGAGGGCTTTTCTCCCAGGAACATCCGGAACGATTCCGAACGCTCCCCGCCCTGATCGAAGAACGACCGCGCGAGCGCTTCCATCACGCGCCGCTTCAATCTCGCCGCTTCGCGATAGTCCACGAGCGCGCCGCGCCGCAGCCGCGACGCCTCGCGCGAAAACGCCGAGGATGACGCGATCCGCTTCGCCGCCTCGCACCCCGCAAACTCGGCCGTCCGAGTGGGATCGACAAAGAGTTCGTTCCAGAACACCCGGCTGATCGGCGCGTACGGACTCGGGTCACAAGGCCCGCGCGCCTCACCGAGGAAGCACGCCAGCAGCGGCAGCGTCGCCACCACCCGCCCGCCCAGCGCACCGGACCACCGCGCCAGTTCACGCACGTCGCTCAGATCACCAACGCCCCAACTCCGCCCGGAACGCAGGGAATACGCCGGACAGAACAGCCCCCACGCGCGCGCCGCCGCCGCACGAGGCTCGCGGTAACTCCGGCGAGGAGCGACGATCAACATCGAATCAAACCGCTCGCCGGCATGCCCGAGGCTCAGTCGGTGATACCCCGTCGGCAACCCCGGGGGCAACGGCACCATCACGCGCCGCGCCCCGCCACCCGGCGCCGAGTGACCAGCCCCCGACTTGAGCGATGACAACTCGAACGCGCCGTCCCGCGTCTCCCCCGATTCGAGCCTCAGACCCCACGTCACCCGCCCCCGATCGGTCCCTCCGATCGACAGCGCCGCCGAAGCGCTCGTCCCGGCCCACGCCACCGTCACCGGCTCGACGCGACGACGCGACAGCGCTTCCACCAGCCGGACTTCCGACGCGGAGGCCTGCGCCTCCGTCCCCGCGGGCGAGCCGAGCGCTGTGAGCACGCGCGCCAGCGTCTCCGCCGAGGCGGAACGCTTCACGCCGGACGCATCCGTGTACGAAGTCATCACGCCGCGCAGCCCCGCGAGACGGCGCAACGTTCCGATGTAGCCTTGAGCCGCGCCCCTCAAATGCGGGAACCCTCGCAAAGCCCCGCGCACGCGGGAAGAACGCGCAGTATACCCATCACCGCGGCGCAAACTCACGCCGCGAATCCGCCCGCTCCCTCATCAATCCGAATCATCACCACGCCGCAACACGCCGAAGCGTGCCCACTCCGAGAAATCGACCTCAGCCCCCACCTCCGCGTCGATCCCCGGAAACTCGCCGAGCAGCCCGCTCCCGCCGATGACCGCCGCGGGCAGCGTGATCCCGCACTCGCTCGTCACGCGACGCATCGCCGCGTTGCTGTTCGGCCCAACGAGCATGTACACCGCTTCAAACATCCGATCGCGACGCAGGCAACGCACCTGATCGAGTGTCAACTCGTACACCGCCTCCAACCGATTGTCCGGCGGACCCGCAAACTCCGGCGGGCGGATCGTCCCGCCACGCATCCGCCCGACCCGCGGCTGCCCCGTCGTGTCTCGCGTGTAGCGGTAATCGTCCCGGATCATCACCGACGTGAACTCGATCCGCCCCGACAGGGACTCGTACGGCGGGGGGCACTCCACCTGCAGATACAGGTGCCGACCACGACCAATCACCACCCAACTCCTCAACTCCGCGCGGCAGATCACCGCCGGCGCTTCACGCGTCACCACCCCCGCGATCGACGCTGAACCGGAACGCAACGCCCCCCACGCGCACACCAACGCCAGCAGCCCCAGCAGCACGCCGCTGACGAAACCCCCGCCGCCACGCTTGTCCTGCCGCGATTCCACGGCAGAGTCTTAGGCGGCCCGTGACATCCATGCAAGCCGCATCAGCGATCCATCTCGGCGTCCGAAAGCCCCCCGGGGGCAATCAAGGGCCGCGGCGCGTCCGCCGGATCGAGCAGGCCGGCCGCGAACGCCACCTGCACCAGGTGAACGTTCTTCTTCGCACCCAACTTCCGACCAAGCGCCGCGCGGTGAGCCTCGACCGTCTTCACCGTCCGCGAAAGGCGCTCCGCCACCTCGCGCTGCGTCAGTCCCTGCCCGATCAACTGCAGCAC
Source organism: Phycisphaerae bacterium (assembly GCA_016795005.1). Classification (GTDB taxonomy): domain Bacteria; phylum Planctomycetota; class Phycisphaerae; order Phycisphaerales; family UBA1924; genus JAEUIV01. The sequence continues at coordinate 9,765 of JAEUIV010000016.1, read as the reverse complement.
CTCCAACTCGCGGGGAGTCAGCGCCGACAGCGGCCCGAGGTCGAAGCACTCCAGCGCGTAGAACCCGGCGCGGACCTCCTCGGCCCGAGGCGGACGAGATTGAAGCAGCACAAAGATGCACCCGTGATGAGGCCCCGCCTCGAACGGACGCACCGTCCCCGTGAAACGCCGCCCGCGCAGCATGTCCGTCACATGGATCGCCCGCCCCGTCCGCAGGACATGCTCTCGCAGACGCTTCCGCTCCTCCGCCACCGGCGCGGGGAACCAGTCAGAAATGCGGCTCCCGATCACGCGGGCAGAAGGAACGCCCAGCAACTCCGCGAACGCATGGTTCGCGATCACGTACCGCCCCTGCGCATCGGCCACGAACGCCGGGCATTCGATGTCGTCGATGACGGTCCTCAGCGACGTGAGGCAACGCGGGTCATCGCACAGGTGAATCCCCTCGTTCGTGGGTTTCGTCGTCGGTTCACACTTTGCCATGGCGATGGTCATCGGATCTACCCCTTCTGAGTTGGCCCGCGTCATGCAACACCCTAGGAAAGACGCCGGTCATAGACAAGAGATATTAGGGTAAATCTATCCTTAAATCAGTATCTTCGAACCCCGTGCGGCGCCGACTCCCCCGAACGGGGCACGGCCGCCGCCCAGGCGGTCGCCTTCTGTTCGCCCTACGCCACCGTCACACTCTCGTCCAGGTACACGTCCTGCACCGCGTGCAACAGCGCCAAGCCGTCCTTCATCGGCTTCTGGAACGCCTTCCGTCCCGAGATCAGGCCCATGCCCCCCGCCCGCTTGTTGATCACCGCCGTGTGCACCGCCTCCTGAAGATCACCGGCCCCCTTGCTCTCGCCCCCCGAGTTGATCAACGGCGAGCGCCCCATGAAGCAGTTCGCCACCTGGTAGCGGCACAACTCGATCGGATGGCCGCCCGTGCCGTCCTCGTTCGACGCCGTCAGTCGGGTGTAGATCTTCTTGTCGAACTTGCCGTAGGACGACGATCCCATGTTCAGCGCGTTGTACCCGCCGTTGTTCGTCGGCAGCTTCTGCTTGATGATGTCCGCCTGGATCGTCACCCCGAGATGATTGCCCTGGCCCGTCAGGTCGGCCGACGTGTGGTAGTCCGTGCTCTTGCCGTCGGTCCCCTTCAACTTGAACGCATTGTTCCGGAGGTAGCACCACAGCACCGTCACCATCCCGAGCGAGTGCGCCTCCTCGAACCACTGCGACACCTCGTCGATCTGCCGCCGGGATTCATCGGAGCCGAAGTAGATCGTCGCCCCCACCGCGACCGCGCCCATCTCGAACGCCTGCCGCACGGAGCCGTACCGCGTCTGGTCGTGGATATTCGGATACGTCAGCAGTTCGTTGTGATTCAACTTCACGAGGAACGGGATCCGGTGCGCGTACTTCCGCGACACCGCGCCCAGCACGCCGAGCGTCGACGCGACGGCGTTGCACCCGCCCTCGATCGCCAGCTCGACAATCCGCGCCGGATCAAAGTACTCCGGGTTCGGCGCGAACGACGCCCCCGCCGAGTGCTCGATCCCCTGGTCCACCGGCAGGATGCTCACATACCCCGTGCCGCCGAGCCGGCCCGTGTTCATGATCGTCTGAAAGTTCCGCAGCACCGACACCGGCCGATCCGAATCGCGGAGCACCCGTTCCACGAAGTCCGGCCCCGGAAGGTGCAGCGTGCTGCGCGGGAAACCCTTGCAGGTGTAAGAAAGCAGTGCGGAAGCGTCCGAGCCGAGCATCTCGGCGGTCTTGCTGGTCGCGGCGGCGGGCATGATCAAAGGCTCCTCTCGATTCGGCGTCTGTCGGGTCGTGGATGAAGCCAACACGATAGCACCCGCGCCAACTCAGCACGAAATCACCGCCAGGCACATCGATCCGAGAAAAACTACGTCTTCACGAAGCCGCTGATCACGCTCAGCATCGGAAACGGGTCAACCAGCACAGGCCAGAACTTCAATCGTCCTGGTCCTCGTGCGCACCGGTCTCCACCTCGAACTCGACGCCCTCGGGATCGTCCAGCGATTTCTGCATCAGCCGGCCGACCTTGAACTTGACGACCTTCTTCGGCGGCACATCGACCCGCTCGAGCGTCTTCGGGTTCTGAGCCATACGGCGCTTGCGTTCACGGATCTCAAAGACCCCGAAATCGCGGAACTCAAGCCGATTGCCCTTGCCCAGCTCCAAGATCACCTCGTTCAGAAACGTCTGGAGCGTACGTTTGACCACGACCCGCTTCTGCTCGGTGGACTGAGCAATGCGGTCGATCAACTCTTTTTTCGTGATGGTGCCCATCCGGAGAATGCTCCCTCACCTGGGAACGCCCTGCTGGCCCGCGGCCCGTCCTGGGGCTGAGATCAACCAGCGACCGACTGCATGTGTCGGAGGAGAGAAGTATGCCACGAATGCAAAGTCAAGTCAATACTAGACTTGCATTCATGGGTGAGATCCCTAGTCGATTCGGAACCCCGCAGAACTGGGCTGAATGGCGCCTATTGACGCCAATAATAGAAGCGGACCCGGCGTTCGCGTGCCGGCCTCGGGGTGGGCCACTCGGCGGTTGCGAGGATGGGTCCAGTGGCCTGCGTGGAAAGCAGGTAATCCCTGCGGGAGTACTCAAATCTCTGGTAGGGAAAGGTGCCCCCCGGCCCCCGTTCATAGGCCAGTTCGGTGGGGCTGAGCATGGATATCGCGGGTGAGTCAGATAGCACCGGTTGCCCCCGATTACCGCGGATTACCGGCGGCTCGGCCCAGTGGGAAGCGGTGGCCGGGAGGTGCTGGCACCCCACGATCGCGCTCATCGCCAGGGTGGAGATGAGCGTGGCGACGGCGCGCGGCCGGAGCGCGATTGGGAGGCTGATCTTCACGTCATAGGTGATACAAGCGGCGTGCCGCGCGGCACAAGCGGGGGTGGCGGGCGATGCGGGGCGTGCCGGCCGGGCGTTCGATGCGCTGGTCCAACGGCGATGTGGTGCGGGGGCAACGATTGGGATGAAAAAACCGGCCGGAGTCTGTCCGGCCGGTCGGTTCACGGGTGCTGTTTTCGGACGTGATTACTGCTTCGGCGGGGTGGTGCCGGTGGGATTGCCCGCGGGAGCGGCGCTCCCTTCCGGCGGCGGGACACGGACGATGCCGCTGAACTGGATGTCGTTGGATTCTTCGCGCTCGACGTCCGTGGTGAAGACGATGCGGCCGCGGAAGTTGTTGGCGGAGGGGCCGGCCTTGCCCTTGAGTTTGATCTTGAATCCCTTGAGGTCACCCTCCGAGTACGGCTCGGTGGTGGCGGTGAGGCCCGGCAGGGTCGAATCCATGATCTCGACCTTGGTGATGTTGAAGGGCTTGTTGTCCTTGCGGGTGACGATGGCCTCGCGTTCGATGTCGCCCCCGGCGACGACGGGCGGGACGCGGATGAGTTGCGGGTTGACGGTGAGTTCGCCCTTCACGGCGGCGAAGGCGTTGACCTTGATCTCCTGTGCTTCCTGCGCGGCGCCCTTTTCCTTCGCGGCGAGGGTCTTGACGGTGAGCATCTTGAGGACTCGGCCGACGGGCGCCGTGTCTTTCAGTGTGACGTTGATGATCTTGACGCCCGGGAGTTCCGGCTCGACCATGACCTCCGGCTTGACATCGGGGCCGGCGATTTCGGCGACGATTTCGGGGCCGTTGGATTCGACGGCGGTGATCTTCATCTCCGGGTCGCGGCTGACGATGACGAGCTGGACGGTGCGCGCCTCGCCGATGCTGACCTGTCCGAACTGGAGGGTGTTGGGGCGGGCCTCGACGAGCGGGACGACCTGGGCGCTGATGACGATCTGCATGTTGGGCTGTTGTGCGTCGTTTGAGGCGACCTGGATGGATCGCTGCTGCTTTCCGGCGCCCTTGGGGCTGTAGGTGAGTTCGATGACATCGCCTTCGCCGGGTTCAAACTCCTGCTTGGCGAGTTTGGCGACGGTGCAGCCGCAGCCGGTGTTGACGGCGTTGATGACGAGTTTTCCGGTCCCCATGTTCTTGAAGGGGAACTTGCAGACGAGCGGCGTGTCGCCCATGACGACGCCGAAGTCGTGGCTGTTGGAATCGAAGACGAGCCGCGCTCCCTCCCCGATGGGGGCCTGCGGGGCGGTGGGCGGTGTGGCCTGGGCGACGGTGGTCGGGGTCACGCCGTCGTGGCTCTCGGGGACCTGCTCGACGGCTTCCGGCTTCACAGTGGTGTTGTTGATGACTTCCTTGTGGAGGGCGTCCATTTTCTCGCGGAGTTGCTCGCGGAGGACGTCCTTGTCCTTGTTCGAGTCCTTCTGGGCGAGGGCCGGCGACGCGAGGGCGCCGGTCATCACGGCCGAGGCCGCGAACGCGCACAGGAGGCGGACGCTTTTTCCAAAGGTGAATGTTGCTGAATGGATTACGCTGCTCATGAATCAAGCCCTCGTTTCGTTCTGATTGATGTGAAGCCGGACGATGCCGGTCGCGGACCGGCGAACCACCACGCCGTCCACCGATGATGTTCTACCCATGGTATCGGCGGGGAGTTGCCTGGGGTTTGGTTCTGGGACCAAAACTGGGGTGAGGGACTGGCCCGGGGGCGGGGGGGACCGGGTTCCGGGCTTCTGGCTCGGAATTTGGAGTGGGATTGGGGCTGGGGATCCATCGCGGTCGTTCGTTCAGGAACGAGTAATCGGCACGGCTCGGCGGGGCCAAGGGCAACGTTCGGGTTGGGTCGGTCGCGGCCGCGTGTTGGGAGACGCGACCGCGCCGAAAGCCCGGCGAGGGTGGCGCGGGGGGAGGTATTGATGCGGCGTCGATGTTGCATCTGTGTGGCCGCGGCCGACGGGGACGGCGGTGGAAGGCGGAATGAAAACGGGGCGGAGGATGCTGTCCTCCGCCCCGTGGCGAATATCCGATGTGATCTCCGTGGCGATCGATCAGTTGCAGGTGTTGTTGAAGTTGGCGAGGGTGCTGGTGACGTCGGAGAAGTTGACGGTGCCGTTGCAGTCGGAGTCGCCCGCGCCGTTGCCGTTGGGATAGGAGTTGCCGAAGTTGGCGAGGACGGTGGTGACGTCGGAGAAGGTGACGGCGCCGGGGGCGACCTTGTCGGCGTTTCCGGGGCAGCAGGTGGGGACGACGAGGGCGAAGTTGTAGACGGTGGGTGTCGATGCGGTCTCGCCGATGGAGTTCACGGCGAAGACGCGCCAGTAGTAGCGAGTGTTGTTGGTGAGCGCGCCCATGGGGACGGTGAACTGCGAGTCGGTCAGCCCGGTGACGTTGACCTCCGGGCTGACGAAGGTCTGGAGGTCGTCCACCTGGATGCGATAGGTTTCCGCGGCGAAGGAGTCGGCCCAGTTGAGGGTCGGGGTGAAGGTGGTGACGTTGGAGCCGTCGAACGGCGTCTGGAGGGCGAAGCCCTGCGGGGCGGTGGCGACGGTGGTGAAGGAGCGTGAGGCGGGTGTGCTGAGCGTTGAGCCGAGCGGGTTGTTGGCGTAGACGCGCCAGAAGTACTGGGTTCCGGGGAGGAGCGGGGAGATGAGGCTGAAGGTCTGGAGGGTGGTGTTGGCGTTCACGATCAGGCTGCTGAAGTCGGAGTCGTTATCGACCTGGATGGTGTAGGACTCCGAGAGGTTCGAGGCTCCCCACTGGAACGTCGGGGTGAGCGAGATGCCCGTCGCCATGTTGGCGGGCGTGGTGAGCGAGAAGGCCTCGGGCGGGACGGAGATGGTGGTGAACGAGTAGGAGACGGGCGTCGAGTTGGTCATGCCGAGGGTGTTGCTGGCGACGATCTTCCAGTAGTACGTGGTGTTCGCGGTGAGCGGCGAGCCGCTCATGATGAAGTTGGTGAGCGTGCCGTTGTTGTGGACGAGGACGGGGCTGCTGAAGTCCGAGTTGTCATCGATGGTCAGTTCGTAGTTTGTTGCGAACTGGGACCCGGACCATTCGAAGGTTGGGAGACGGATGACGTTGGTGGCGCCGTTCGAGGGAGTCTGGAGGTTGAAGGCTCCCGGCGCGGAGGGGGCGGGGACGGAGAGCACGGCGGCGCGTGCGTTGGTGAGTCCGTAGCCGAAGGTGGTGTCGTATCCCGGGTTTCCCATGTCCTGGCAGGTGCTCTGGAGGATGTTCTGGATATCGACGGCGGTGAGGAAGGGATTCTGCGATGCGACGAGCGCGCCGACGCCCGCGGCGTAGGGGGAGGAGAAGGACGTTCCCGAGACGGTGGCGTAGCCCCCGCCGCGGTTGGTGGTGCGGATGCCCGACCCGGGGGCCATGTGCGAGATGCCGGTGCCGAACTGGCTGAATGACGACTTGCTCCCGGACTGATCGACGGAGCCGATGCCGAGGACGTAGGCGCTGCTGGCGGGGTAGGCGATGGTTCCCGCGCCGCTGTTTCCGGTGGAGGCGAAGTGGACGACGCCCTGGTTGCGGGTGTTCTGGAAGGCGCTGTCGAGCGAGGAGGTGAAGCCGATGGAGTAGGAGACGTTGAGGATCTTCGCGCCGATGGTGAGGGTCCAGTTGACGGCGTTGACGGCGCAGGTGGTGCAGCCGGCGGCGGTGCCGTCGCAGGGCTGGTTGAGGACGGCGAACTTCGCGGCGCCGATGCGTGTTCCGGGGGCGATTCCGACGACGCCCTGCGAGTTGTTGATCTCGGCGGCGATGGTGCCGGCGACGTTCGTGCCGTGGCCTTCGCAGGGGTTGCTTCCGATGTGGTTTCCGCCGGTGCCGCTGCCGGTGGTGTCGATCCCGGCGGCGATGTTGCCGTCAAGGTCGGAGTGGCTGAGGTCGACGCCGTCGTCCATGACGACGGTGATGACGTTGGAGGAGCCGATGGTTGTGTCCCAGGCTTCGTCGCCGTCCATGTCGAAGTCGCTCGCCTGCCGGATGCCCCACAACTGGCTGAACATGGGGTCGTTGGGGATGAGGGTCGGGATGACGGTGAAGATCATGTCCGGCTCGGCGTAGGCGACCTCGTCGCGGAGTGCGGCGGCGTTGGCCTTGTCGAGGACCTCGAACCCGTTGCGCGAGGCGCTGCGGACGAGGTAGAGGTTGTGCATGCCCGAATACTCGCGGCTGATGATCTGGCCGAGGTTCATGTCGGTGACGACCTGGTCCGCCTGGTCGTGGTTCAGGTCGGCGTGGAATCCGACGAGGATGTCGCGCGTGACGAAGCGCGGGCCGTACTCGTCGAGGAAGACGGGCGAGACGAAGTCGGCGATGTTCTGCGCGACGAGGTTGGCGACGGTGTCCTCGACGGTTTGATTGGCGCGCTGGCCGGCGGGGACGTTCGCGTACGACCAGCCCCGGAAGGCGTGCTTCTTGATCCCGTCGCGGGGGAAGCCGACGGCGTCGAGCGCCTCGATGAGTTCCTCGTTGGCGGTGTCGGCGGCTCGCTGGTCGTCGTTGATGGCGGCTTCCTTGAAGACGGCGATGCGTCCTTCTTCGAGCGCCATCGGGATGCGCTCCTTGTTGCCCATGTAGAAGTAGCCCTCATGCTGGGGCTGGGCGTGGGCGAACGGCGCCGCCGCCCCGGCCGCGATGATGAGGGTGGCGATGCCAGCGAACGCTCGGTTGATGCTCCGACCCATTCTTCGTTTCTCCTCCGCGGATCGGTTCAGGCCGATCGGCGATTGCTGTTGATCCACTTGGTCCCCGCGGCTTGATGCCCCGACCGGAAACGATGCCCAGCGTGAACTTCCTTCTTCGTTGTTCCGAGGGTGGGTGATCAAGCCAAACACGCAACGACTCACAGATGCAAAGCACAGGCTCCCCCGGAGCGGCTCCGGCCGACCCCGGTCTCTTCCATCCGCATAGTGTCCTCGCAAAAGAGCACGAAACAAGTGAAAACCGCGCCTTTCCGCACGATCACCAAAGGTAGTCGCGTTCGGGATTACCGAACACAATCCAAACATACTGAGATGGGCCGGTGTTGGGGTCGGTGGGCAATTGGTTGGAGAGGGGCTGGCCGAAGGAAGTCGGGTGCGGTTCGAGGCCGAAGGCTTCGTGGCGGTCGAACCGGAGCAATAGTGAAGGATGTCGTGCCGATGGAGCGTTGATGATGGAGACGATCGACAGGTTCATTGGTTTTCTTCGGGTGATGGGGCTGTCTGCTTGCGCGGCGGGAGCCGTTGCGCGGCCGACGGAGTTTTCCTTGCCGATGAACTTTGCGACGGGCGTCGGTCCCTTTTCGGTGGCGATCGGCGATGTGGACGGTGACGGCCGGCGCGACCTGGTGGTGGCAAACTATTCGTCGAGCACGGTCAGCGTGCTGCGTGGGAATGGTGACGGCACGTTCGGCGCGCGGGCGGATTACGCGACCGGTTCGTATCCGATCTCGGTGGCGCTCGGAGACTTGAGCGGCGATGGGCGGCCGGAGATCGCGGTGGCGAATCTCAACTCGAGTTCGGTCAGCGTGCTACGGAACAACGGCGATGGGACGTTCGGCGTCCGCGCGGACCTCCCGACGGGCGCGGACCCGTATTCGGTGGCGATCGGCGACGTGGACGGTGACTTCCGTCCCGACCTGGTCGCGGCGAACTACCTGTCCGCTTCCGTCAGCGTGTTGCGGAATCTCGGCGGGGGGGTGTTTGCGGCCGGGGTGCAGTTCGGCGCGGGAGGCGTCAACCCGATCTCGGTTGCGATCGGCGACCTGGATGGTGATTTTCGTCCCGACCTGGCGGTGGCGAACTATTCAACGCATGCCGTGAGCGTGCTGCGGGGGAACGGCGACGGCACGTTTTCCGCGGGTGTCGCGTACGCGGCGGGGATCAATCCGAGTTGTGTTGCGATGGGCGATCTGGATGGCGACGGGCGGGCCGATCTTGCGGTGGCCAGCTTTTCGACGGGCAGCGTCGGAGTGCTGAGGAACCTGGGCGATGGATCGTTCGCGGGACGAGCGGACTTCGAAACGGGGGCGCTTCCCTCCGCGGTCGTGGCGGGCGACCTGGACGGCGATGGGCTTCTTGACCTGGCGGTGGCGAACTTTGTTTCCGGGAACGTCAGCGTGCTCCGAAACCTCGGGGGCGGAAGCTTTGCTCCGCGTGTGGACTGGGCGGCGGGGAGCGGCCCGCGCGGCGTGGCGGTCGGTGATCTGAACGGCGACTTCCGCCCCGACCTTGCGGTGGCGAACTCGGTGGCCGACAGCGTCGCGGTGCTTGTAAACCGGCGGCCTTTTTGTGCGGATGTCACGGGGGACGGTGTCGTGAGTTTTCTTGACGTCACGACGATCCTGTCGCACTGGGGGGCGACGTGTCCCTGAGGATTCGCGGCGCGTCGTCGGGGTGAGTGTGCGGAAGCGCGCCCGAGAGGACTCGAACCTCTGACCTGCGGTTTAGGAAACCGCCGCTCTATCCAGGCTGAGCTACGGGCGCTAGGGGCTATTTCTGCAGGGAATTTGACTTTGTCCGCCTCCTCGGCAAGATCGTCTGACACCCGGTGACACCCGTTCTGACACCCGGTTTCTGCGCCAAAAACGCAACTTTCGAGAGCGCGCGGGTGTCAGACGGGAACGGATCCCGAGATCGGATTCCCGGTCTCGGGAGGAAGGAGGTCGGACCGTTGGCTCGCAAGACCGCCGCCAAGACTGCAAAGAGCGCCGCGAAGACCGCCCGCGCGGCGAAGCCGTCCAAACCTTACCCCGGATTCCCCCTCTTCGCCCACGCAACGGGCCGCTGGGCGAAAAAAATCCGCGGCCGCTTCGTTTTCTTCGGCCCGTGGTCGGATCCGGAAGGCGCTCTCTCTCGATTCATCGAGCATCGCGACCGGCTCTTCGTCGCG
>JAEUIV010000008.1 GCA_016795005.1 Phycisphaerae bacterium | reverse complement strand
CGGCGATTTCCTCATCGCTCATGCCGACGATCGGTCGTCCGTTGAGGACTCCGACGAGCGCCGGCTCGGCGTTGTGGCGTCGGACGATATCGCAGAGTTCGCGGTGGAGCGTCATGGCGTCGTGGCGGGGGACGCCGTGGATGAGCAGGGTTGTTTCGAGTGCGACGGCTCGTCGTGCGGCGCGGCTGAGCAGGTTCATGCCTCGGCTGGTCATGCCCTGAGGGTACTCTGAAAGTGTCCGTCGGATGATTGGAGTGGCAGGAGTCGTGCCGGCGCGTGGCGTGGCCGATACACTTGGGCGGGTTGGGCGCGTAGCTCAATTGGCCAGAGCGCTCGCTTTACATGCGAGAGGTTCCCGGTTCAAGCCCGGGCGTGCCTATTTGTTGATGAGATGTCGGACCTTGAGGCGTGCGATCCACCTTGACGTCATTTGCGTATGACACGGCGTATGCGCTTGTTGCGGCGGCGACCTCGCCGTGGTGGATGCGGCGGGCGCGGAGCGGGTGGGCCGAGCGTTTCGGGCGCCTGGACGCGCTTCCTGAGAAGTCGCGTCCGCGGCTGCTGCTTCATGCGGTCTCGGTGGGAGAGGTGAACCTGACCCGTCCGCTGGTCGATCGGCTCCGGCCGCGGGTTGAAGTTGTCCTGAGCGTGACGACGGACACGGGGCTGGCGCGTGCGCGTGCGTTGTACGGCGGGGGTGATGAAGGGGTGTGCCGGGTGGTGCGGTACCCTCTGGATGCATCGTGGAGCGTGCGGCGATTCCTGGACGCGGTGCGTCCCGACGCGGTGGCGCTGGTTGAACTGGAGTTGTGGCCGAACTTCGTGCGGGCGTGCGCGGCGCGTTCGATTCCCGTGGCGGTGGTGAACGGGAGGCTGAGTGAGCGTTCGTTCGCGCGGTATCGGCTCGGCCGGGCGGTGATCGGGCGGTACTTTGAGCAACTGGCGTTCGCGGCGGTGCAGGACGAATCGTATGCGGCGCGGTTCCGGGCGATGGGCGTCGCGGGGGAGCGGTGCCACGTGGTGGGGACGATGAAGTGGGACGCGGCGGAGGTTTCGGATTCGATCGCCGGTTCGGAGGACCTGGCGCGGGCGATGGGTATTGATCGTTCACGGCCGTTGATCGTGGCGGGGAGCACGGCTCCTGATGAGCACGCGATGCTGCATTCGGCGGTTCCGGCGGGTGTGCAGTTGTTGTGTGCTCCGCGGAAGCCGGAGTGGTTTGATGAGGCGGCGGCGCAGATGCCGGGGTGTGTCCGTCGTTCGGAGACGATGCGGGGGGGATCGGGGCCGGGTGGGGCTGATCGATTCCTGCTCGACACCATCGGAGAACTGAGGAAGGCGTATGCGCTGGCGGATGTGGTGGTGATCGGGCGGTCGTTCGGATCGTTGTATGGCTCTGACCCGATGGAGGCCGCGGCGTTGGGGAAGGCGGTGGTCATCGGCCCTTCGGTGGCGGATTTCCGTTCAACGGTGGAGGCGATGCTGCGTGACGGGGCGATCGTGCAGACAAATGCCGAGGAACTTCCTGGAGTGCTGAGGTCTCTGATCGAGGATGGGGCACGTCGGCGTGAGATGGCTTCGATGGCGCGGGAGTGTGTTCTGTCGCATCGGGGTGCGGCGGATCGCCATGCGGCGCTGATCCTGGAACTGATGGGGATGGGGACGAGGGCGTGACGGCTTCGTGTTGATTGCCGGTGCGAGGAGGAACTGCGGAGTGCGGGGGTGCTCGGGGGTTGATGAAGCGGTGAACGATGCGAGAAAGTGAACTGCTCGAACACATTGAACGTCGTTCTCGCGTGCTGGCGGGGCGCGGCGGGGTTGAGGTCGGGCCGGGCGATGACGCGGCGGTGGTTCGGCTGACGGGTGAGACGTTGCTGACGGTGGATCAGCTGGTGGGCGGTCGGCACTTTGATCCGGCGAAGACGAGCGTGGACGAGATCGCCCGGAAGGCGGTGGCGCGGAGCGTTTCGGACATCGCGGCGATGGGCGGCCGGCCCGTGGCGGGGCTTGCGACGGGGTGCCTGCCGAGAGGGTGTGAGTTCGGCGATGCGTTGTTTGATCGGATGTTCCATTGGGCGCTGCATTGGGGTTGCCCGTTGGTCGGCGGGGATATCTCGGTTTCGGATGGGCCGCTGGTTCTGACGGTGACGGTGGCGGGGCGGGTGCACGAGTCGCGCGGGGCGGTGCTGAGGTCGGGGGCGCGCGCGGGAGACTCGGTGTATGTGACGGGGGCGCTTGGGGGATCGCTGGTGTCGGGGCGTCACCTGTCGTTCGAGCCGCGTGTCGAGGAAGCGGCGTGGCTGTGTGGGCTGCTGGGCGATCGGCTGCGGTCGATGATCGATCTTTCGGATGGACTGGGGCGCGACGCGGCCCGTGTGGGGCGGGCGTCGGGGGTTCGTGTCCGATTGGAGGCGGCGGCGCTGCCTTTGCATCGCGGGGTGGCCGACTGGCGCGCGGGGGCGAGCGATGGAGAGGACTACGAGTTGCTTTTTACGGTTGAGCGAGGGGCCATGGTGCCGGCGTGCTGCGAGGCGACGGGTACCGCGGTGACTCGGATCGGGACGGTGGTAGCGGGGACGGGGTGCGTGATCGTAGGCGAATCCGGGGAAGAGTACGGCGCGGAGAACCTGGGCTGGGAGCACTCGGGATGAGCCGCGTCGAAGTGACCACTCGATCCGAAGAAGAGACGATCGCGCTGGGCGAGCGGATCGGTCGCGGGCTGCGCGCGGGTGATTTCGTGGCGCTCGAGGGCGAACTCGGCGCGGGGAAGACGCGGCTGGTGCAGGGTATTGCGCGGGGGATGGGCCTGCGCGGGGCGCGGGTGAACAGCCCGACCTTTGTGCTTGTGAACATGTATGCGGGAGACGCGGGGGGCGTTTCGCTGGTTCACATGGATGCGTATCGGCTCGGTGGGGCGGACGACCTGGCGCTGCTCGGGTGGGATCGGTTCGCGGACGGCTCGAATGTTGTGGTCATTGAGTGGGCGGATCGGATCGAGGTGGCGCTGCCGGGATCGTGCGTGAGGGTGAAGTTGGAGCATGCTGGGGAGGAGAGTCGGCGGATCACGATCGATTTTCCGCCGGGGCGGTCGCTGGGAGATGGGGCGGCGTGCCGGGTGTGCGGCGCGCAGATCGGCCTGGAACGCGGGAAGTCGGCGTTCTGTTCGGAGCGGTGCAAGATGGCGGACCTGGGGAAGTGGTTCAGCGGTGACTACACGATCAGCCGCCCGCTGACGGAGCGCGATCTTGACGGTGAATCGTCATGACTTTGAGGCGTAGACGACGAAGCGGTGCCCCGTGGACCTGAGGCCGCGATCCCGGCAGAGCCGATCGCGTATGGCGACGAGTTCCGGGAGTTCGATGGGAATGATTTCCTTTGTGTCCATGCGTACGAGGAGGTCGCGCGGCTT
>JAEUIV010000131.1 GCA_016795005.1 Phycisphaerae bacterium | reverse complement strand
TGATCCGCAGCATGCTCCAACTCGGCGGCGGGAGTCGCAGCGCGAACCCGGCGCCCTCCGACAATCAACGCCGTGCCGGTCGCGTCAACTGCGAAGGGATCATGACCTCGTGGGGCGAGATCCTGAACGCCTCGGCGTCGGGACTCCGAATCAGCGCGCGTGGAAAAGCCCTCCCGGAGATCGGCGAAGTCGCCATGATCACCATCTGCGGACCGGAAGGCCCCTTCGAAGTCACCGCAAAGGCCGTCTGGATCAAGCATCGAAACTGGGGCAAAAGAGAGATCGGCGTGCAGTTCGTCGACGTGCCCGAGCAGGCACGATGGCACCTGGCCCGTCTCGCGGAAGCCGCCTCACGCGCCACGCTCCTCGACACCGTCACGTCCAACGGCTTCGCGGACTTCCCCGAACCGTAACCCCCGTCAGATCTCGGGACTCGATCCGCGTCGTTTCCCCGTCGCGTGCGCTCGAACAACGAGTTCCGGCTCGCGCTGCCGCGCCACGTGACCAGCGGGGACGCTCCGCGTGACGAACACGCCGCCCCCGATTACGCAGTCATCTCCGATCACCGTGTCGCCGCCCAGGATCACCGCCCCGGCATAGATGGTCACGCGGTCGCCGATCGTCGGATGACGCTTCGTCCCCTTCACCACGCGCCCGTGAGCATCCTTCTCCAGGCTCTTGGCGCCGAGCGTCACACCCTGGTACAGGCGCACGTGGCTCCCGATCACCGTCGTCTCGCCGATCACCACCGCCCCGCCGTGGTCGATGAAAAACGACTCGCCGATCGTCGCCCCCGGATGAATATCGATCCCCGTCCGGCTGTGCGCCATCTCCTGGATGATCCGGGGCAGCAGCGGCACCTCCATCAAGTAAAACTCGTGCGCGACACGATGCGCGAACACCGCGTCGACGCCCGGGTAGCAGATGATCGTTTCGTCGGGATGGATCGCCGCGGGATCGCCGTCGTACGCCGCCTGCACGTCGAGCGAGAGCAGGCGGCGCAACTCGGGGAGCCGCTCCACAAACGCCGAGGCCACCTCGCACGCCCGATCATCGACCGACGCTCCGCCCGAGCCGGGCTTTCCGCGGCTCCCCTTTGACGTGCCGCCGCGGAGACCCTCCATGTACCGCAACGCGGCCCGCGCTTCCGCCTCGGCGTGCTCCCGCACGCGAGAGACCAGCCCCGCGACGTGCGACCCCAGACCGGATTGGCTTAGTCCGCGCTGTCCGAAGAACCCGGGGAACATCACCCGGCGGATCAACTCCACCAACTCCCCGACCGCCTCCCGGCTCGGGAGCAAAGGCTCCCCCAGGTGGCACGTCCGGGGATCACCCAGCATCGATTCGGTCAACCGACGCACCACGTCCCCTTCGCGGGAACCCGATCCGGCACCAACCGCGGGTTTCGGCTTGCTCACCAGAGCATGCTACCGACGAAACAGGGGAACCAGCGGAAACGTCGGGGGTCAAACGCCGTACAGGTTGGACCGCCCCGATCGACACGTTGACGCACCACCCGCCCTCCCGGTACAACGTCCCGTCCGAAAGGAAACGAACCCATGCGTAACGCCGCCGCCTTCCGAACCATCGCCCCCCTTGCCTTCCTCGCCGCGGCGGCCTCTCTGACCGCGTGCTCCGACGGCGGACGCCTCTGGTCCTACCGCAACAACCCGACACCGGACATGAACACCCTCGGCATGGTCAAGGAAACCGAGACCAACCGCGATGTCATGACCCACGAGACCAACGGCCGCGCTCTGAACGACGACGGCGCACGCTTCTGGCTCACCGATCGCCCGAGCCGACTCACCCCGCGCAGAGTCCCCTATTGACCCGGCACCCGGGTCGGCGGCGGCCTCCCCACGTATCCTCTTGCGGCGTCGAACCACACGCCGCCCATGACACCCGTTGAACGAATCATGCCCTTCGGCGAGCACCTGGAAGAACTCCGCAGGAGAGTTGTCCACGCGCTCATCGGGGTCTTCCTCCTCTTCGTCGTCTCGATGTACTTCGGCGGGTCGCTCATGGAGGTGCTCTCCGCGCCCCTCCTCGACGAACTGAAAGCCAACGGCCAGGCGCCGAGCATGCTCGCCACCAGCCCCCTCGAGGCCTTCGGCGCGTACATCAAGGTCGCCACCGTCGCCTCGCTCGTCGCGGGAATGCCGTGGCTCCTCTACCAGATGTGGCTCTTCGTCTCGCCGGGGCTGTACCCGCGCGAGCAGCGCTTTGCCGTCTTCCTGCTCCCGCTCTCCGGCGTGCTCACGGTCATCGGACTCGCCGTCCTCTACTGGGTCATCCTCCCCGTCTCGCTCTACTTCCTCATCTCCTTCGGCTCCGGGCTGATCCCCGACCGTCACCCGACGATCCAATCGCCCGAAGGAATCGCCTATCCGGCCGCCCCGATCCTCACCGCCGATCCGACCGATGTCCCCGTCGGCGCGGTCTGGATCAACAGCACCATCGGGCAGATGCGCATACGGATCGACAAGGATCATGTCGTCGGCGTCGCCCTCACCAGCGGCGGGATGATCGCCCAGCAGTACCGCGTCAGCGAATACATCGACCTCGTCTTCATGCTGGGACTCGCCTTCGCCATCGCCTTCCAGGTGCCGCTGGTCCTGCTCCTCCTCTCGTGGCTGGGCGTGGTCCGAGCCGAACACCTCACCAGCAAGCGCAAACAGGTCATCTTCGGCTGTGTCGTCGGCGCGTCGCTCCTGCCGACACAGGACCCGTGGTCGCTCGTGCTCCTCTCGGGGATGCTGATCGCGCTCTTCGAGTTCGGGATCCTGCTGATCCGCCTCGTGCCCGCACGCCGCATCATGGGAGCGGCGCCGCCCCCGACCGACGCGGACGCTGAGGCCTGAGCAACGATCATCAACGCCGTCTCACTGCGGCGGGACGTAGTGCAGAGGCCCCGCCGGCCCCAGCGGGATGCCTAGGTACACCCACGCCACGAGGAACAGCGTCCACACCACCCCGAACACAACGGAATACGGCGCCATCAGCGCGATCAGGTTGCCCATCCCCGCGTTCTTCGCGTATCTCTGCATCGCGACAAGGATGATGATGAGGTACGGGTTCAGCGGCGTCACGATGTTCGTCACGCTGTCGCCCACGCGGTACGCCACCTGCGTCAACTCGGGGCTGATCTGCACCATCATCAACATCGGGACGAGGATCGGCGCGAGCATCGTCCACTTCGCGCTCATGCTCCCCACAAACATGTTCACCGTGAGCGAGAGCAACACGACCGCCGCGAGCAGCACCGGACCCGGCAGCTTCGCCTCCACCAGCGCCGTCCCGCCCGTGAACGCGAGCATCCGCCCGAGGTTCGAGTAGTTCAGGTACTCGATGAACTGCGCGGCAAAGAAGTACAGCGTGATCACCGCCGCCATCGACGCCATCGACTGGATCATCGCCTTGGCGATGTCCTTCTGCGAACGCAGCGCGCCGATCGAAAACCCGTACGCAAGCCCGGGCATCAGGAACGTGAAGAAAATGATCGGCACCACCGCCCCGGCCCAGCGCGCCGGGCTTTTGGGGTCGTCCGCGTTCACCACGCCGTGCAGCGGGGCGCCGGGGAAATAGATCAGCGCGAACACCGTCCCCAGCGCGATCAGCTCCGCCACGATCGCCCATCGCACCGCGCGGCGTTCGCCCGGCGAGAGCTCCTGCGCCCGAAGTTCCGCCGCGGACGCCGGCGCCGGCCCACCCTGGTCCGCCGGCAGGCGTTTGAGCCGGGGTTCAACAATCCACGCCGTCACCCCCCAGCCAAGCAGCGTCAGCAGCACCGTGGACCCCGCCATGAATCCCCAGTTGCACGTCGGGTTCACCGTGTACGCCGGGTCAAGAATCTGCGCCGCGGGCTGCGTCAGCCCCGCCATGATCGCGTCCGACGCCGCCACCAGCAGGTTGGCGCTGAACCCCGCCGCGATCCCGGAGAACGCCGCCGCGATCCCCGCCAGGGGAGACCGCCCGAACGCGACGTACAGCGCCGCCGCCAGGGGCGGGAGCACCAGATACCCCGCGTCGCTCGCGATGTTCGCCATGATCCCGAGAAACACGATCATGGGCGTCAGGAACGCCGACGGGACCACCGTTCCGAGCCATTTGAGGATCGCGCCGAAAAGCCCGACGTGCTCCGCGACGCCGATCCCCAGCATGCACACCAGGATCAGCCCCAGCGGCGCGAAGCGCGTGAAGTTGCCCACCATGTTCGTCAGCGCCCAGTACGCCCCGTCGCTGCTCAGCAGACTGCGGGGAGACAGCGATTCGCCCGTCTCGACGAGTTCGACCCGGGGACGACCCGTCTCGTCCTTCATGATCGTCGTCCGCGGGGCGCCGTCCGCCGCGAGAACCGGAGCGCCGGCCTCATCGAGCACCGGCTGGGTCATCACCGTTGGCTTGACCACCGCGACCTTCCAGCCAAGCCCCGAGCCGACCGCCGAGAGAACCATCACCAGCACCGCGCATCCAAGAAAAATGAACACCGGGTCAGGGAGCTTGTTGCCGATCCATTCGATCGCGTCAAGGAAACGTGACCCGAGGCCGGTAGAGGTGGGGTGAGCCATGACCGGGAATGTAGTCGGGGCCGCGGTTACGCCGATGTCCGAGGATGGGGCCACGCCCCAACGTCGTCCGTACGCGACACCCGGGCCGGTCGAACGGACAAACCTTTACAATCGCACCCATCCGGGTTCATTCAGGAGCAATTGATGCCCTCACACACCTCGGGATCAGGCGGCCAAGGCGGGGACAACGAACGCACGCTGCTGGGACACCCTCCGGGCCTGTTCCTGCTCTTCACCGTCGAGATGTGGGAACGCTTCTCCTACTACGGCATGCGGGGACTCCTGGTCCTCTACATGATCAGCGTCATCGCGGTCCACCAGCTCGCGCCGGGGACCTACTCGAACACGCTGAAGTTCGAGGAGCTCGGCCTCGACGCGGACAAGAAGCCGCTGGTCGTCGCCACCCGATCGATCCCGTTCCACATCGTCGTCGGTCAGCAGGAGACCGCTTCGCTCGAAGCCTCCGTCCCGTCGACGGGTGAGCCGCGCGTCGTGATGAAGCGCCTTCGGAAAGAGAGCGACGCCCCCGATGCCGCATGGATCCCCGATGACGCGGCCGACACCTTCGGCGCGGTCATCGTGCGCGGCCAGCCCGGCGCCAAGGCCGCCTTCGAGAACCGCGAGACGCGATTCCGTATCACCAACCCCACCGATACCGAGATCGAGGGACGATTCGATGTCTCGCCCGATCCGGTCGATAAGCGCGTCTACCTGACCGCCAACGGCCGCCAGGGCGCCTCGTTCAGCGTCAAGATCAAGCCCGACAAGGACCTGAAACCCGGCGAGAAGCCGCTTGAAATCGCCGTCCGAACCAACGACCACGATTCCGGCCGCAACTGGTCGCAATCATCCGCCAGCACGCTCTACGGCTGGTACACGGGCCTCGCCTACCTCTTCCCCGTCATCGGAGGCATCCTCGCCGATCGCTTCATCGGCACGCACAAGTCCATGATTCTCGGCGGGCTGATCATCGCCCTGGGACACGTCGTCCTCGCGGTCTCCGGCCTGGGAGACATGGCGCAGAATCAACTCGGCATGGCCACGTTCATCGGCGGGCTGGCACTCATCGTCCTGGGCACCGGGCACTTCAAGCCGTGCGTTTCAACGATGGTCGGACAACTCTACAAGGAGGGCGACCCGCGCCGCGACGGCGGATTCTCCATCTTCTACATGGGCATCAACCTCGGCGCCTTCATCTGCGCCTTCATCTGCGGCACGCTGGGAGAGCAGGTCGGATGGCACTGGGGCTTCGGCTCCGCCGCCGTCGGCATGATCGCGGGCCTCGTCATCTACCTCATCGGCCGCCCCACCATCATGGCCCACATCGGCAACCCCCCCGCCGGCAGGCCGCAGATCACCCTCCTGCTCTTTGTCATCACCTGCGCCGTCTCGGCGGCGTTCGCGTTCGCCTTCCACGAGGGATGGCTCGGCGCCGTCGCCGATGGAATCCAGACCTTGAACCAGCCGGAGCACCAACTGCTCCGCAACGGCCTCGTGTTCGGCGGCGTCTTCGCCGTCATCGTCGCCACCGGCTGGTTCGTCGCCGCCCAGCAGCCGGGCGACAAGGGGCCGACGGCCTCGATCTTCCTCTTCATGCTGTTCAACGCCTTCTTCTGGATCGCCTTCGAGCAGGCCGGATCGTCGATGAACGTCTTCGCGGAGCAGAACACCAGCCGCAGCTTCCTCGGGTTCACGATCCCCGCCACGTGGTTCCAGTCGATCAACGCCGGTCTGATCTTCATCTTCGCCCCCTTCTTCGCCTGGCTCTGGCTGGCGCTCGGCCGACGCAAGATGAACCCGACCCAGCCCGCCAAGATCGGCCTGGGCCTCGTCCTGCTCGCCGCGGGCTTCATCTTCATGGTCATCGGCGCCCGCGACGCCGCCTCCGGCGCGCTCGTCTCGCCCATCTGGCTCTTCCTCGCCTACTTCCTGCACACCATGGGCGAACTCTGCCTCTCCCCCACCGGACTCTCCTACGTCACCAAGGCGGCCCCGGTCCGGTTCGTCTCGCTCCTCATGGGCATCTGGTTCATCTCGTCGTTCATCGCCAACCTCGGCGGCGGACTCATCGCCGCAAAGGTCGAGGCCATCGAACGCGGCGAGATTGCACTCCCATGGAAACTGGGCGGGCAGGCGGACTTCTTCATGCTCTTTGTCGTCGTCCCGGGAGGCGTCGGCCTGCTTGTGCTCTTCGCCACGCCCCTGCTGAAGAAACTGCTCCGAAACCAGAACGACTGACCCACCCACCGGCACCCGGTCATGCAAGGCGCGGCGCATCCGGCGTCGCGCCTTTTTTTTCATCGGTTGCGCATCGGGTCCGCTCTCTCACTGGCTCGGCGCCGAGCCGGTCGCGGGCGCCGGACGGAGGCGGATCGCGTCGGTCCCCCCCATCTTCAACCGCACTACGAACACGTAGATCACCGCCGAGACCACGACGATCGCCCCCGCAAGAATCAGGAGCGCGGCTCTTCCGCTGATCGTCGGCCGGCGTGCGCTGGTCACGAGGACCAGACTAGCCGATCCGCTCAGGTCTCATCCTTGGGCTTCTGAACGCCTCGCGGCATCGCGGTCAGGACCTTGTCGATCAGCCCGTACTCGATCATCTCCTGGTCGTCGAGCCACTTGTTGCGATCGCAATCCTTCTCGACCTGCTCGAAACTCTTCCCCGTCGCTTCGCTGTAGATGTTGTACAGCCGGTCGCGGAGACGGAGCATCTCGCGCGCCTCGATCTCAAGATCGGTCGCCTGCCCCTCCATCACCCCACCGATGAGCGGCTGGTGCATCAGGTTCCGGGCATTCTTCAGCGCGAAACGCTTGCCCTTGGTCCCCGAGCACGCGATGACCGACCCCATGCTCGCCGCCTGGCCCACGATGTACGTGCAGATGTCCGGCTGGATGAACTTCAGCGTGTCCACGATCGCCATCCCCGCCGTCACCGATCCGCCGGGCGAGTTCACGTACACGTGGATGTCCAGATCCGCGTTCTCGTTGGCAAGAAAGAGCAGCTGCGCCACCACGAGGTTCGCCACGTCGTCGTCGATCCCCCCGCCGATGAAGAGGATGCGGTCCTTGAGCAACCTCGAGTAAATGTCGTAGGCGCGTTCGCCTCGGCCGGTGTGCTCGATCACGATCGGGATCAGTTGGCTCATGTCTGGTGTCTCGTGCAGGTTTCGCGCGATGGCGCGGAGGTCGTTGAACTGGATGGAACGGTGCTCGATTCGGCTTCCCCGCTTCCGGGTCTCCGTCTTCCTTTGCTCTCGGCCCGATGCCTCTGCCTTACTTTTTGCTCTCGGTGGGCGTCAGGATCTCGTCGATCAGGCCGTACTCCTTCGCTTCACCGGCGTTGAAATACTTGTCACGCTCGGAATCCGCTTGGATCTGTTCGAAGGGCTGCCCCGTCGCCTTGGCGAAAATCTCGTTCAGCGTCCGCTTCGACTTGATGATCTGCTCGGCCTGGATCTTGATGTCCGCCGCCTGGCCATACACCCCGCCGTAGGGCTGGTGGATCATCACCTTCGAGTGGGGCAGCATGAACCGCTTTCCCTTCTCACCCGCCGCCAGCAGCAGCGCCGCCCCCGAGTACGCCCGACCGACGCAGTACGTCGCCACCTTCGACGACAGGAACCGCATCGTGTCGAACACGCACAGGGTGTCGTCCACCGCCCCGCCGGGGGAGTTGATGTAGAAGTTGATGTCCTGCCCCTTCTTCTGGCTCTCCAGATAGAGCATCTGCATCGTGATCCGGGCCGCGGAGGCCTGGTTGATCTCGCCGAACAGGAAGACGACCCGGTTCTCCAGCAGGAGTTCGTCGATCGTCATTTCGCGGGTGCGCTGGTATTGAATGCTCATATGGTGTTCTCGGGCCTTGCGATGACTCCGGTCGGGAATTGGAAGGGCTGACTCGGCTGACCGCCCCTTCGCGGACAGATCATAGACGGGGAACGCCCGTTCTCAACCTCAGCATCGGGTTTCCC
>JAEUIV010000001.1 GCA_016795005.1 Phycisphaerae bacterium | reverse complement strand
CTTTTCCGGGCTTTGACGTGGTTCGGGAGATCCATCGAGGCGGGCAGGGGGTGGTGTTCCAGGCGATCCAGCGGGCGACGAAGCGGAAGGTGGCGATCAAGGTGTTTCACGAGGGGCCGTTCGCCGGGGCGCGCGACCGGGCGCGGTTCGAGCGGGAGGTGGACATCCTCGCGACGCTGGACCATCCGAACATCGTCGGGATTCTCGACCGCGGGGTGACGGACGACGGGTCGTTCTTTTTCGTGATGGATTACGTGTCCGGGAAGACGCTCGACGTGTTCATGGCGGACTCGGGGCGTTCGATCGACGAGATGCTGGTTCTTTTCGGGAAGATTTGCGATGCGGTGAACGCGGCGCACCTGAAGGGAATCATCCATCGCGACCTGAAGCCTTCGAACATCCGGGTGGACCAGGCGGGTGAGCCGCACGTGCTGGACTTCGGGCTGGCGAAGACGACGACGAGCGAGGTGCTGAACGATCCCGAGGCGCGGCTGATGACGATGACGGGTCAGTTCATCGGTTCGCTGCCCTGGGCCAGCCCGGAGCAGGCGTCGGGGGCGGGGGCGAACGTGGACATCCGGGCGGACGTGTACTCGCTCGGGGTGATCCTGTACCAGTTGCTGACGGGCGGTCGGTTCCCGTACCCGGTGATCGGGAACATGCGTGACGTGCTGGACAACATCATGCGCGCGGAGCCGGCGAAGCCCAGCACGATCCGTCGGCAGATCAACGACGAGGTGGAAACCATCGTCCTCAAGTCGCTGTCGAAGGACCGCGAGCGGCGGTACCAGTCGGCGGGTGACCTGTCGCGCGATGTGAAGCGGTACCTCGCGGGCGAGCCGATCGAGGCGAAGCGCGACAGCGGGTGGTACCTGCTGCACAAGACGATCCGCCGGCACAAGGGGTCGGTCGGCGCGGCGGCGGCGTTTGTGATGCTGCTGGCGGCGTCGTCGCTGGTGAGCGGGTTCCTGTACAGCCGGGCGGCGGCGGCGCGGGTCGATGCGGAGGCGGGCGAGGCGGCGGCGGTGGCGGCGCAGGGACGAGAGCAGGCGCAACGCGAGGTGGCGGAGCGGAACTTCCGGGCCGTGCGGGGGCTGGCGCGCGCGTTCATCTTTGATTTCAACAACGACGTGGCGGGGCTGCGCGGTTCGACGGCGGCGCGCGAGCGGATTCTGAGCGAGGCGCTGGCCTACCTGAACAAGGTGAAGGACCAGGCGGAGGGTGACGCCGCGTTCACACGCGAACTGGCGGATGCGTACGAACAGGTGGGTGATATCCAGGGAGGGCTGTTCATGCCCAACGTCGGCGGGAGTTTCTCGGCCGACGCTTCCTACGCGGAATCGCGGCGGCTGCGCGAGCGGGCGCTGACGATGGAATCGCCGGTCTCGGCGGGGCTTATGGCGGAGCACGCCTCGAGCCTGCAGCGGACGGCGTGGGGCCTGCGCCGGCAGCGGAAGCACGCGGAGGCGGCGGCGGAACTGCGGAACGCGGTGGCGCGCATGGATTCGGCGCTGGAGACGGCGCGCGGGGGCGACGTGGCGGCGGTGCAGCGCTTCGCGGATCAGCGCGAACGGCTGCGGATCGACCTGGCGAACACGCTGCGCGAGCAGCGTGAGCCGAGGGACCCGTCGCGGATGGATGAGGCCCGCGCGATCTATGACGGATCGATCGCGTACTGGAAGGGGCGCGTCGAGGCGACGCCGGGCGATGATGCGGTCGCCAAGTCGCTGGGTGAGGCGTCGGACGCGCGGGCGCGGGTGGACCTGGAACTGGGCCAGTCGCGTCGCGGCGCGGCGGCGGCGCTGCTCAAGGACGGGAAAAAGGACGAGGCGGAGCGCGCCATCCGCGAGTCCATGCCGCTGCTCACGAGCGCGGCGGAGCGGTCGCTGGCGGCGAACGCGGAGTTCTCGAATCTCGCGGCGCGGCATCCGGCGAACGCGCGGTTCCGGCGCAACGAGTGGCTCTCGCTGCACAACGCGGGGGACGCGAAGATGCGGCTCGGCTCGGCGTGGGCCGACCTGTCGGACCTGCTGGCGGGGGAGGCGGCCGCGGAAGCGAAGCGTGAATCCGAGGCGGCGCGGGGGGAGTCACTGGCGCTCTTTGAGCGGGCGCTCGCGATCGCCGAGAGTCTCTTTCACAGCGATGAGGCGAACCTGGAAGCGCAGCGCGACGTGGCGATCATGCTGAACAAGGTGGGCACGGTGCTGATCGACCTGGGGCAGTGGGAGCGGTCGCGGACGCTGCTGGACCGATCGGTCGCGGTGCGCGAAGAGGTGTTCCGAACGGACGCGACGCATCAGCATCGGCGCGACCTGGCGCAGGCGGTGCTGAAGCGCGGGCTGCTGGACCGGGAGCGCGTGTCGGCGGGGGCGGTCGCGGAGGCGGATCGTCGGGAGGTGATCGAGTCGGCGATCGGCCGGTTCCAGCAGGGGCTGACCCATCTCCAGGTGCTGATCGGGGCCGGCGTGTTGTCCGAGAAGGAGAGCGACGTGGTGAACGCGGTGAAGGCGATCGAGACGTGCCGCGCGATGCTTGCCGCGCGGGGGAAGGATGAGTAAAGATGGGTGGACACGGAATTCGCCCGAATTCGTGGTGATTCTTCCAGAAACACCGGACATCGTGCGAAAACCGGTGGTAGGTTGTGGGGGAGCAGGTCTGGCGTGCGGCGCACGGGGGCGAAGCACGCGGCGGAAAAGGAGAGAGGTTGATGAGTCTTCGTCTGATTGGTTGTGGCGCGGTCGTCCTGGCCGCGGGATCGGTGATGTCGCTTCCGAGCGCGGCGCGCGGCGGGGTTCCGATCGATGCGTCGTGGCTGAACGCGGCGGACGGGTTCTGGGGCACGCCGGGGAACTGGGACATCGGCGCGGTGCCCAACAACATGGGGATGACGGAGTACAACGCGTTCATCACGGTGGGCGGAGCGCCGTACAACGTTGATCTTGACCTCCATGTGATCATCAACAACCTGACGATCGACAGCCCGCTGGGCGAAGCGACGCTGCGGCTGAACGGGTTCAACCTGACGCTGATCGGCGGGCTGTCGGCGTCGAACAGCAACCTCATCCTGGGCGACGGCGTGAGCGTCATCACGCTCGAAGCGGGGTCGGTGTCCACGACGAGCGGCGTGGAGTTCATGAATGTCGGGCATCTCTTCTCGCGCGGGAACATCACGTACGCCGGCGCGGGGGACGAGTTCTGCGATACCGACGTGGACCACGAGGGAACGACGACGATCTCGGGGCCGGGGACCGTCGCGCTGAACAACGGCAGCGTCTTCCGCGTCACCAGCACCGGCCTCCTGAACCTCAACAACAGCAACTCGATCAATACCGCGATGGGAGGCGGGAGCCTCGTCAACGACGGCACGATCCTCCGGGGGGTGGACGGCGCGACCTTCACGATCGACGGCGTGCCGCTGTCCAACAACGGGACGATCCGCGTGGCGTCGGGCGCGCTCGCGTTTTCGGGCGGCGGCGCGGTGCTCAGCAACGCGGGCACGCTGGAGATCGAAGCGTCGCGCACGCTGGAACTGGTCTCGGGGGCCACGCTCTCCAACTTCGGCGCCGGGACGCTGACCGGCGGGGTCTACAACGTCAAGGGGACGCTCCGCTTCGACACGGGGGGCACGGGGATCGACACGATCGACGCGGAGGTGATCCTCGACGGAGCCGCCTCGGCGATCCAGAACTCGGACACCTCGGATGCGCTCGCGAACACCGGCGCGGTCACGGCGAGCGGCTCGCTGGCGCTGAAGGGGTCTCGCTCGTTCACCACGGGCGGCGACTTCGACAATGCCGGGACGGTGGCGATCGATCCCGGCTCGACGTTCGAGGTGCCCGCGGGGAGCATGCTGAACAACTTTGACGCGGGCGGCTCGCGCACGCTTTCGGGCGGACGGTTCGAGGTCCGCGGGACGGGCGTGCTGAAGTTCGACGCGGGCGCCATGGGGATCGACACCATCGACGCGGAGTTGATCCTCGATGCGCCGCAGGGGAGCAACCCCGTGCGAAACTCGGCGGACGGCAGCGCGATCGCGCTCCTCGACACGATCGGGAACAACGGGCGGCTGGAACTGGCGAGCGGCTTCGACTTCACCACGGCGTCCTCGTTCGCGGTCGCGGCGGACGGCGCGCTCGTGCTCGGCGAAGGCTCGGTGTTCGAGGTCCCGAACGTCGGCGGGAACCAGCTGGTCAACTTCGGCGGGAACGTGATCCAGGACGGATCGTTCGAGGTGCGCGGGGTGCTCCGGGCGCCGGGGCTGGCGGTGCAGACGATCGGGAATGTCGGGAACCCGAGCCAGATCGTGCTCGACTCGCAGTTGTACGACGGGATGGACCCGGTGCCTCACTTCCAGGACAACGCGAACAACAACAGCGACGCGTTCTCGGCGCTGCAGACGATCGAGGTCGGCAGCAGTCTTTCGCTTCGGAACGGGGCGATGCTGAGCGTGACGGGCGGGCTGACGGTGCGGGGGACGCTCAACGTGTCGGGATCAGGCCCGGGGCCGCTGCGGGGGACGCTGCTCCCCAGCAGCCTGACCATCGGCGGCGCGTTGTCGCAGGAGCGCGGCGCGTTCGAACTGGGCGGGGGCGTGCTCAATCTCGGGGGCGACCTCGTCCTCGGCGAGGAGGCGATGCTCGCGGGGACGGGGCAGGTGAACTTCGTTGTGAACGAAGCGCGCGGCGGCGCGGCCGGCTCGCTGCTCTGGAACGGGACCATCGCGCCCGGCGCGATCACGGGCGATGTCACGGGCGCGCTGGACATCGACGGCGGCGTCTCGATCGGGCCCGCGGGCGCGTTCGAGGTCAGCCTC
>JAEUIV010000193.1 GCA_016795005.1 Phycisphaerae bacterium | reverse complement strand
CTTCGCGCCTTCGACCAGTTCGCGCCCGAGCGTACCGTTCGCCTGAAAGCCGACGATGACCACATGCGTCTCCGGCTTCCAGAGGTTGTGCCGAAGATGGTGGACAATCCGTCCCCCCGAGCACATCCCCGACGCGGAAATGATGATGGCGCAGCAGTCCAGGTCGTTCAGCGCACGCGACTCCTGCGGCGACCGAGTGAATCGAAGCCCGGGGAACGACAGCGGCGAGCTCCCGTCCGAGATTAGCCGCTTCGACGTGTCGTCGAGCGTCTCCGGATGACGCCGGTACAACTCGGTCGCCTCGGTAGCCATCGGGCTGTCGATGTACACCGGCGTCTCGGCAAGCCTTTTTTCTTCGCGGAGCCGGCCGAAGTGATAGATCAGGTTCTGCGTACGCCCCACCGCGAACGCGGGGATCAGCACCTTTGCGGACTGCCTCTCCGCCAAGGACATGATGCCCACGAACTCATCCAGAGTCTGCGCCAGGGGGCGGTGGTCACGGTCGCCGTACGTCGATTCGAGGACGACCACGTCCGCCGCATTGAACTTCACGGGGTCGTGCAGCAGGGGCGCGCCCTTGACCCCGACATCGGCCGAGAACGCGATCGTGCGCTCGTGATTCTTCGCCCCCTTCGCGGCCACCATCACGCTCGCGGACCCGAGGATGTGTCCCGCATCGACGAACCGGATCGACACGCCGTGCGCGACCTCCTGGACTCGGTCGTACGGCAGCGGCCGCATCATCACCAGGGCACGCTCGACATCCTCGATCTCATACAAGGGACGGAGCGCGATCGGCTCGCGTCCCCGCCGACGCCGTTGCCGCGCGACGCGATCGAAGTCCATCTTCTGAAGAAACGCGGCGTCGCGCAGAAGGATCCCGCACAACTCGATCGTCGCGGGCGTCGCCCAGATATCACCCCGAAAGCCCAGGCCGCCGTCATTCTTCGGCCGAACAAGCAGCGGCAGGCGCCCGGAATGGTCGATGTGGGCGTGCGTCAGCACCACCGAGCTCAACTGCTCGGCATCGAACGGCGGCCGCCGACGATTCCTCGACTCGAACACCGCCCCGCCCTGGTGCATCCCGAAATCCACGAGGACCCGCGCCGAGCCGGTGTCGAGAAGCGTCCCCGACCCGGTCACTTCGCCCGCCGCGCCGCAGAATGTGAGAGAAAGCGACATGCCTCAACCATAACCGGCGTCCCGGTTCGCCCTTTGGCCGGTGCTCATACGCGACCGCGGGCCGTGCTGAGCGCTTCCGTACAGCAACTACGGCTTGATCATCAAACCCCGGCAAGCGCCGTTGCCGGTGCTTGATCGCGGGCGCGTCCGCAAGCCGTTCGCCAAAAGGAAGCCTTCCGATGACCACGACACCCCATCGTCTCAACGGCATCGAGAGCCGGATGCAACTTCTGGAATCTCGACTGTTGGAGCGGGCCGACCAGCAGACCACCACGCACAAGTACATCATCTCTCTGTCAAAGATCCTCATCAGCCTCCTCGGGCTGTGCTTCATCATCCTCACGGCCTACCAACTCACGAAGGCGGAGAGCCTCTGGCGCCTGCTGGCGGAGGTCGAAGCGCAGAAATCAGAAACCGCGTCCGTCATGAATGAAGTCACCAAGATTGGCGTCGCGACGGCGCGCGCCTGCAACTCCTTGAACAATGGATACATTGAGTTGGCTCGGGGCCAGGCTCGCCAGTCACTCTCACACGCGGAAGAAGCCGCCGCCACGATTGATGCGGCGCGAAAGGCGATCCGCTCTCGCTCGGACCTGCTGCTGGGTCTCGATCAACTCGATATCTCGGCGATGAACCTGAAATCTCGGTGCTACTTCAAACTCCGGGACTGGAGTCGTCTCTCTAGAGCCGCGGATGAGATCATTCGGATTGATCCAGGCTTATGGCTGGGATACCACTACCGAGGGCTCTACAAACTTTCGGTGGTGCCCGGCGACCCCGCCGCGAAAGCCGACCTTGAAACGTCACTCTTCCTGCTGCCAGCATTCAACCCGGACCGCTTCAATCTGCTTGAGGTCGCTTTCTTTGACGCGGACTACCCGCTGGTACGTCGGCAGATGCAGGCGATCTACTCGGAGTACCCGGAGTTCTGCGAAGCCATCCGGCGTGCTGAAGGCGGAGATGCCGCGGACCTGGCGACGGACTCGATGGTCGTGCTCGAACTGTACGCACGCTTGGCCGCCATCTCGCTGCGTGAAGAGAGCGACGCCGACCATCGACTGTGCATGCTTCTCGCGCAACTCAAGAAGCACAAGCCGTCGTTCGAAGGCAAGTTTGATGATTCAGCACTTCGGGCGTACATCACGTCCGCCGAAGGACGTTCGAGGCTCCGGGTCTTGGCCGCTTCGTCACCCATGGCCCCCGAAGCGCTGAGTGAGACGCTCGGTTGGATCCTGAAATCTCCCGCCCGAATCCTTGATTGATCACCCCTTGCACCGCTCCACCGCCAGGTCGTGCGCCTGGTGGTAGTTCTTCCCGAGCCTGGCCCAGTCGAACTCGGCCGCGTGCCGCTCGACCTCGTTCCGCAGGTCGATCCGCCCGCGCCGCTCAAGCCGGCAGAAGGCGAGCAACCACCGCGCCAGGTCCGCCGCCGAATCGTGGAACGATCGATTCCGGCGCTTCAGCACGTGCAACCCCCACATGTCGTGCTCGCGGAACTTGTCGTCCACGTACCGTCCGAAACCCGCCAGGTCGCTCGTGATCGCGGGGACACCCATCGCGATGCACTCCAGCGGCGTGTATCCCCACGGCTCGTAGGCACTCGGAAAAATCCCCACGTGGCACCCGCGCACGAACTGGTCGTAATCCATCCCCCACAGGGGACTCGTCGGGCTGATGAAGTCGGGGTGATACACAACCTTCACCGGATCGTCGGGCTTGTTGAACATCTGGAGATGACGGATGTGCGTCAACACCGGGTCTTTCGAGTCGTCGTCGAGCACGTGCGTGATCACCGGCGGCAGCCCCTGTGACTTGAGCGCCTGCTGCGTTCGCTTGTAGCGCATCGCCCAGTAGGGGTCCACCATCTCGTCGATATTGACGCGCTCCCCCTTCGCGGCCCGCGGAAAAAGTCCCTCTCCCACGCCGCGCATGATCTCCTGGCACACCTCGCGCAACTCGTTCAGCACGCCGCGCTTCTCCAGCACCTGTGGGTGGATCGAGCGCGTCGGCCTCCGCGTGACGATGAAGAACACCACCGTCATCGGGATGCCGAACGCCTTCAGCTGCGCGTTCAGCCGAGCCATCGCCTCCAGGCAGAGGTCAAAGCCCTTGTTCCGAGGCTCGTACCGCCCGCTGGTGAAAACGTACAGCGTCCGATCCAGGTCGAACGAGTACGAGGGGAAGAAGTGGCCCATCGTGAACCGATGGATCCGCTCCTTGAACTTCGCGTGCAGAGTCTGGAACTCGTGGATCACGTCGTAGCGTTCGATGTTGATCCCGTTGGGCAGCACGGCGTCGGGCTTGCGCCCCAGCAGCGCTTCGCACTCTTCCGCCGTGATGGACGACACCGTCGTCATCACGTGCGCCCCGTGCGCGCACGCGCGCTCGATCGAGTGCTGCGCCTCGACCAGGTACTTCCGCGCCTCCGCGGCCTGGTCAAGCCGCCAGAGATTCCCATAGAAGTTCTCGTCGTTCGACGCGATGTACCGCCCCAGCAGCGTCGCATGCGTCGTGAACACCGTCGCGATCGGGAGCTTTTCGCGCTTCACCTCGGCGATCGCCAGACCGCCGAGCCACTCGTGAAAATGCGCCAGCAGGCGGGGCGTCGCGCGCTCGATGTTCCAAGGCCAGATCGTCGATGCCTTCCGCAGGAGCCGGAGCACCGCGTCGCCGAACGAGATCGAGAGATCAATCGCCCAGTCACCGGGGGGAGTCGCGATCTTGTGATGTTCCCACAGGATGAACTTCAACTGGTCCAGCCGCGACACCGGCACCTGGTGCTCGATCAGGAGCGCCCTCGGCCGCCCCGCGATCAACCAGTGTCCGTGATGAACACGAAGACGGTCCTGCGCCAACGCCTCCACAAGTCTCTGCCAGGGTCCGGTCGGCGGCGTCGCCTCGAACTCCAGCGAGGCCTGCGACTCAACATACGGCCCGACGACGCAGTACCGCTCGCCCCACCGCTGCACCATCGTCGCCGACTTGGATCGGATGACCTGGTAAATCCCGCCGACCTGGTTGCACACCTCGGTCGATACCTCGAACAGGGCCTCAACAGAGTTCGAGGCCCGCGCGAGCGGGTCTTTCGCAAGCGCCGGGTTCGTGATTGGAGCGTCGGTTGGTGTCACGAGAGCGACAATCTAACAGGGCGGCAAGGATGTGCGCGCGACACTCCCGAGACGAAGCCTCCGCGCACGCGCCCCTCATCTGGAACTGGCCTTCTTCTCCGCGCGCGACGCGCCTCCGCGGAAGATCAGCCCGCCTTTGTCGCCGCGAAACTCCGCGCCGCCGCAACGGCCAGAGCCACCTTTGCCCCGTCCGGACCGCCGCCCTGCGCCGAATCGGGTCGGCCTCCGCCCTTACCCCCCACCGCCGCCGAGGCCTCGCGGACCCAATCGCCCGCCTTCAGTCCCTTTTCGATGAGCGCGGCGGGCACGCTCGCCACAATCGTCGCCTTGCCGTCCGCCCCGGCCGCGATCAGCATCACCGCCGACTGCACATGCCGCGACCGCACCGTGTCCATCGCCGCGAGCAACGCCTCACGATCGGCCCCCGCCGGCAGTTCCAGAACGATCGCCGCGCCGGAAGCGTGCTCCGCGAGCGCACGCGCCGCCGTCACCACCTTCTCCCGATCCGCTCCGGCCGCCTGCTTCGCGGCGGACCTGGTCCGCTCGATCAATGGTGACAGCATGCCCCGCAACTCGTTCTTCCGCACGAGGGGGACAACCGCCGAGTCGATCTCGCTCGAAAGGGCCTGCACCTCCGGTACGAGGTGCTTCATATCGAGCGTGGCGGCGCCGCTGATGCGCGACGCCAGCCGAGCCGCGAGCGCCTCCGCCTCCACCGCCTGAGCGCCGGTGAAAGCCGTCACGCGGCGAACCCCCTTCGCCACACCTTCCTCGGCGATGAGCGCGAACGCTTCCGCCTCACCCGTCGACGCCAGGTGCGTCCCGCCGCAGAACTCCGCCGAGTAACCCCTCCACCGCGCGTTCCCCGGATCGCCCCGCATCTCGTCCGCCTTCACCCCGATCGAGACCAGCCGAACCGGATCCGGGTACGTCTCGCCGAACACCGCACGCACTCCGTGGATCTGCTTCCCCGCCGCCAGCGGGACGGCCTCGGCAAAGACCGGCAGATTCGACTCGATCAACTTCCGCACCGCCTGCTCAACCCGGTGCGCCTGCTCGATCGTCATCGCCTGGTGGTGGCTGAAATCGAACCGCAACCGATCCGCCGCGACGAGCGAGCCTTTCTGATCGACATGATCTCCCAGCGCCTCGCGCAGCGCCCAGTTCAGCAGGTGCGTCGCGGTGTGATTCGACGCCACCGCTTTCCGTCGAGGCAGATCGACGCGCAACTCGCAATCATCGCCGACGCGGAGTTCGCCCTTCGCCACCCGGCCGATGTGCAGAACGTACCCACCGATGTTGCGAACTTCCTCGACCACGAACTCGCCGCCCTCGTGCGAATCCGACGCGGACGACCGCCGCTCGCGCGTCACCTGCATCCGTCCCTTGTCCGCCTGCTGCCCGCCCATCTCGGCGTAGAACGAGGTCCGGTCCAGGATCACCGCGAATCGATCGTCCGGCCGCGTGTTCCGCGCCAACACGTGCTCGTCGAACGAATGGCCGTTCCAGATCGCCATCACCGACGCTCGCATCCGCTTGGCGCTGAACTTTTCCGAATCGTCCGTCGGCTCGATCCGCATCCGCCGAAGCGTCGCCAGCGCCTCGGTTCCCATCGTCCCCGCGCCTTCCTCCGTCGCCTTGCCCCCGGCCCGAGCCTTGATCCGCGCCTCCTCCATCAGGCGGTTGAAGCCCTCCACGTCCACCTTCAGGCCGCGCTCCTCCGCCATCAGCTGCGTGAGATCAATGGGGAAACCGTACGTGTCATGAAGCCGGAACGCGTCCTCGGCCGCCACGCTCCCCGACGACGCGGCTCGATCGAACAGCACGATCCCCTGCGCCAGCGTCCGGCCAAACGCCTCTTCCTCATCCTTGATCACGTCGTGGACGCGCCTCGGATTCTTGTTCAACTCCGGGAAAGCGCCACCCATCGTCTCCACCACCGTCGGCACCAGTTCACACAGGAACGGCCCGCTCACGCCCAGCACCTGCCGCCCATACCGCACCGCGCGGCGCAGAATCCGCCGCAGGACATAGTTCCGCCCCTCGTTCCCCGGGTCCGCCCCGTCCGTGATCGCGAACGTCAGCGTCCGGATGTGGTCTGCGATCACGCGATAGGCCGTGTCGCGCGGCTCGGTCCATGACCCCGCGTATGCCGGCGCCTTGCAGATCTCGCGGATCGACGCGAACAAAGGCGAAAACGCGTCGGTGTCGTAGTTGCTGCTCTTGCCCTGGATCACCCGCGCGATCCGTTCCAGCCCCATCCCGGTGTCCACGTGCTTGGCCGGCAGCGGCTTCAGCCCCTCCGCGCCCGCCGCCGTCCGGTTGAACTGGATGAACACGTGATTCCAGATCTCGATCACGTTCGGATCGCTCTTGTTGACCAGCGCCGAGCCGGGGACGCGCGCACGCTCCGCGTCTCTCCGGCCGTCGTAGTGAATCTCCGAGCACGGGCCGCAAGGTCCGGTGTCTCCCATCTCCCAGAAGTTGTCCTTCATGTTGCCGGGGATGATCCGCTCGGCCGGGAGATACCTCCGCCAGAGGTCGTACGCCTCGCGGTCCGGTTCCAGCCCGATCTCCCGGTTCCCCTCGAAGTACGACGCATACAGGCGCGCGGGATCGATCCCCCACACGTCCGTCAGCAGTTGCCAGCCCCACTCGACGCTCTCCGCCTTGAAGTAATCCCCGAAGGACCAGTTGCCGAGCATCTCGAAAAACGTGTGGTGATACCCGTCCTTGCCCACGTCATCCAGGTCGTTGTGCTTCCCGCCGGCGCGGATGCACTTCTGCGAGTTCACCGCACGCTTCAGCCCCGCCAGCGGCGACCCGGGCGCCACGTTCCCCAGGAACAGCGGCTTGAACTGGTTCATCCCCGCGTTCGCGAACAACAGCGTCGGATCATCGTGCGGCACGACCGGCGACGACGGCACAAAGACGTGACGCGCCCGCTCAACAAAGTAACTGATGAACTCCTCGCGAACCTGGTTGACCGGACGGAACTGGGGCATGACGCCCAGTGTACCGGGGAGAAAAAACGCTCCACGCGGAGCGCTACTCCTCCCTGACCGCGTTCGTGATCGATCCGAGCGCCTCGACCTCAACCGTTACCGAGTCCCCCGCCTTCAGGAACCTCGGCGGCGTCCGCGCCATCCCCACGCCGCTGGGAGTCCCCGTCAGGATCAACGTCCCAGGCAGCAGCGTCGTCCCCTTCGACAGTTCCGCGACCAGGAAATGCGGCGAGAACATCATCTCACCGGTCGAGGCCGACTGCACCGTTTCACCATTGAGTTTCGTCGCGAGCCGCAGGGCCGACGGATCTCGAACCTCCGCCGCCGGGGTCACCCGCGGCCCGAGCGGGCAGAACGTATCAAAGGATTTTCCCCGGCAGAACTGCCCGCCGCTCCCCTGCTTCTGCCACCACCGGGCCGACACATCGTTCGCCACGCAGTAGCCGAGGATGATCCCGGACTTCGGATCGCGCGCGGCCGACTCGCTCACGTCGCGCGTCGCCCGACCGATGACAACCGCCAGTTCTCCTTCGTAATCCACCTGCTCCCGGTCCTGGCACACCTTGGGGATCACGATGTCATCGCCCGAAAGGACCGCCGACGCGGGGTTCTTTGTGAAGATCATCGGCGCATCGGGCACCGCCGCCCCTTGCTCCTTCGCGTGCTCCGCATA
Organism: Phycisphaerae bacterium; assembly: GCA_016795005.1. GTDB lineage: Bacteria > Planctomycetota > Phycisphaerae > Phycisphaerales > UBA1924 > JAEUIV01. The sequence continues at coordinate 8,643 of JAEUIV010000193.1, read as the reverse complement.
GTTCCGCCCGATGCCGATGATGTGCCGGATCGGGAGCATCTCACCGGAGGGAAGACGGATCGAAACGCCGAACTCGGATCGGGTGAGGTTCATGCCCAGAAGATAGCACGCCCCGCTATTCCTTCTTGTTTCGGTCGCGCATGAACTCGATCTGCCGCCGTCGCGCGCGGTCGCTGGCGCTCTCCATCTTCGCCATCTCCTCACGATACTGCGCCAGCCCTGAAGGCTCCGGGAACATCTCCGCGATCGCCTCCGGCGGCAGACCCTGACGCCGCTGCAACAGGTTCACAAGGTCGTCGTAGATGATCCGCTGAAGATCCTCGGGCGTCCGCCGGTACAGCAGCGACGCCTGCGTCGGCCCCAGGTTGTAGTAGCCGAAGTTCCCCCCGCCCAGCAATCGCAGCAGCACCTCCGACACCGGGTCGATGAAGTATTCACCAACGAACTGCTTCATCCGCACCGCCTCCGCGTCCGCCGTCGTGCGGGTGCTCTGCGTCTGCAGGTACAGGTTCCGGATGTCCTCCGCGTACTCCATCTGCCGACGGAAGACGTCCAGCTTCCGCTGGCCCAGCCCGCGCAGGAAGGCGTCGGTGATCGCGCTCTCCATTTCCTCAAGCGCCACGTGAGGCGTCGAGAGCCGGTCCTTCAACTCCTCCTTCACGAACTCCGCGAGCGGAAGTTTCATCTTCTCCAGGTTCGCGGCGTCGTTGATGTTCAGCCCCGTCCAGTTTCGGAGCCGGGAGTGATACTTCTCCGCGTTCGCCAGGTCGCCGCGCCGGTACAGCACGCGGATCACGTCTTTCAGGAAGTTCTCGTACCCCGCGCCGTACGTCGTGTACACCCGCTGCTCGGTATCGCCCACGATCCCCGCCCGCTTCATCACCTCGTCGAGCCGATCGCCGTAGGCGTCGATCCAGTCGAAGTTGTTCAGAGCGAAATACTCGTTGGTCAGGAGGTCGTAGTTGATCGTCCCGAACCGGAAGAGCTCCTGGATCGAGTGCATCATGATCCGGTCGGTGTTCAGCGTGTCGAACTGCGTTGTGCCCTGGCGCTCCAGCCCCTCTTCGACGCCGCGCGCCGCCCAGTACAGCGAGTGCGACGCCGGGTGACGCCAGTCGATCGGGCCGAAGCGGCGGATGTACCGGAGCATCCGAGCCGGCTCCATGCCCGTCGTCTCGATGATCGCGCGCTTCCGCACATAGTTCAGCAGCCTCGGCCACGCATCGCCGTACGACTCGTCGGCCATCAGGCGGTCGAGCGCCTCGTTCCGGTCCGAATCCTTCAGTTCGTTGGTGTAGCCCTTCTCGGCGATGTACCACGCGTTGATCCACGCCCGCCGCAACTCGACGAAGTGCAGCAGGTTTACGTCCAGGCCCAGTTTCGCTTCCTTCACGATCCGGTCCGCGAGTTCACGGACCTTGCTCACGGGCTGGCCGTCCGGCCCCGGGGGGACCTTCCGCGCCGCCTGGTCCGCGAGTTCGACCTCGATCACTCCGTCGAGCGTCTCGGGCGCCGTGGCCACCGGCTCGAACCACAGTTCCATCGTGCGCGTGTTCTGATCCCGCGTGCCGTCCAGCTTCGGCGGCTCGCCCAGCAGCACCGTCCATTCCTTGGCGATCTCACGCTTGTAATAGTGATTCGCGTCGTCCGCGTACCCCTGAACCTTGTGGACAAAGGTCCACGCCAGCTCGCGGTGCAGCACCACGTCGCTCGGATTCCTCGGGATCGCTTCCTTCCGCAGCAGATCGATCCCCGCCTTCACCCACTGCCAACGCTCCGCCGCCGTGTTCGTCGAGACGGAGATGTTGTACGCCATGTTCCACGCGTGGAACCCCCACACGCGCGGGAAGCGAGGCTGGAGTTTCGTGATGACCGACGCCAGTTCGATCGCCTCGTAGAACTTCCCCTCTTCCTTCAGCTTGTTCGCGCGGATCCAGAGATAGTTCACGAAAAGACCACGGAACGCCCCCATCGCGATCCCGATCGCCACCTCCGGCGGGTCCCCCTCCGTCGCCTCGTCGGTGTACGTCAACTGCGCACGCCCCGACTCCGCGATCGACGCCGTACTCAGCATCGCCGAGGAGGCCATCGCCAGCACCAGCACCAGCAGGGCGACAAGTTGGATCGTGGTATCGCGGTTCATGCTTCCTGCTTCATCAAACTCCGTGCTCGCCCCGGCTCCAACCCTTCTAACGCCCTGAATAGGTCGCCAGTTCGCGCTGCCTGAAGATGGACCAGCCCAGCGCCAGGACCGCCACCGTCCACATCCCGATCACCGCCATCGCCCCGAGCAGCGAACTCCATCCGACCAGCCGGCCGTCCACCAGTTTCGCCGTCGGTTTCAGGTCCGCGTACAACTTGAACGCCTTCGAGATCGGCACCGCGATCCCGCGGACCACCATCGCGAAGGGATCGATCCCCTCCTTCGACACCGTGTAGTAGTACTCGAGCGACTCGCCGAGGAAGCCAGCGCTCTCCGCCGCCAGCAGGACCGTCAACGCCACGAGGCACGCCACCGGAAAGGAGAGGAACGTCGCCGCGGCGATCGCCACCGCCGCCGTGAACCCCAGCTTGATCCACATCACCATGAAGACCCGGAGGAAGTTCACCTCGTACCCACCCGCCACGTACAGGATCTCAAGCCCGTCCGGGGGGAACGAGATCTCGCGCTCATTCTCCGCGCTGTTCTCGATCCCCAGCAGGATCGACCCGTCCTCAGGGATCAGTTCCTTGTCAAAGAGCAGCGTCTGCGAAGACCCGAGCGCCACCTGCCGCTCGAAGACCGCCTGGTTGACCATCATCCGAATCCGATAGATCTGCGCCGGATCGTTCGACCCGGCATTGATCCGGTACCGCAGCGTCACCTTGGGCGGGGCCGACGCCGCCCGCGCCGCGCTCAGCCCGGTGAACAGGTACACCTTCGCCGAGCCGATGGGGATCGTCCGGTACTGCGTCTCGAGCGTCGTCATCACTTCATTGATGATCGACTCGCGCATCGACTGCGTCACGACCAGGGTCGGATCGGCGGACGTGCGGTCGCGGATGCGGTTCTCGACCTCCTCGTTGATCCGCTTCTGCCGCTGCCCCAGGATCTCGTTCCGTATCCGGCTCCGCTCCGCGTCGGTCGCCTTGATGCTCTCGTCGGCGGACGCCTGCCGCTTCAGGGTGTCGTTCACCGCGCGCTCCAGCCACGCCGTGCTGAAAAAACCCGACACGGGCGCCCCCACGCGTGCCACGAGCACCTGCGACTCCAGCAGCCTCCGGTCCTCCGTCATCAGCTCGGGCCGACCCAGGGTCACCGCGCCGTCATCGCGCACGTGGTACGCCATCTCCCCCTGCGCCGGCTGATGCCGAAGGTACTCCGTGAAGAGATACACCCCCGAGGCCGTCACACCGAGCAGCACCAGGTTCAACCCCATGACCCCGATCCATTTCCCCAGCAGGTACTGCCAGGGAGGCACGGGCTTCGTCATGGTCTGCCAGATCACCTTGTCGCGCTGCTCGAACGCCACCGTCCCCACGGACAGGAACAGCGTCAGCAACGCCAGCACCACGTACGACAATCCCGACCCGTACTGCAACCACGATTGCACCCGGTACCTCAGCGGCTGGTCGGGATTCAAGGATTGCGGCGCGTACGAAAGCAACAGCAGCAGCAGCACGATGAACACCAGGCTCACCTTCATCCGCACCGCTTCATTCAGCACGTTCCGGGCGATCGCCGCGATCGGCCAGGGACCGGAGAACACCACCTTGAGCGCCGACATCCCCGTCGCAAAAGCGAGCGCCAACGGCGCCGCCGCCATCAGCAGCCGACCGACCCCCGCCGTCGGAGGCCACAACATCATCGGCCACGCCACCGCCCACGTCAGCCCGAACAACGCCAGCGAGGACAACCCGATCCCCAGCCACACCAGGACACTTAGACCCGCGAACACCCCCGCGAACACCGCCCCCACCAGCATCGCACCGGAACCAGAAGACGCCGGCGACTCGCTCGCCGCCCCGCCCCCCACCGGCTTCCCCTCGATCGGCCTGATCGCGATCAGCAGCGAATCCACCACCACCCCGATCGCCTCCGCCGGCCCGCGCTCGACCAGCAAACGCGCCGACTTGTCCTTCGCCCGCTCCATCGCACGGATCGCGATCCGCTCGCCCGCCCCGGGAGCGTTGGCGGCAACCGTCAACGCCGCAAAACCACCGATCGCCAGGAGCGCGATCAGCGCCGTCGCAACAATCTTGAAGCGCCTCCCGCGCTGCACGCGGTCGAGCCGAGCGAGCGTCTCCCAGAACTTCATCCGCCCGCTCCCTTGGACCGCCCGCCGTCACCCTTGGAAGGACCGTTCTTCTCCCCCATCAGACCCGCGATCACGTCACGGTCCGGCTCGGTCGCCTCCGGCGCCCCCGCAGCGCGATCACCCGTCGGCCCGGCGGGCGCGGCGGGTTCAGCACGAGTCCCCGCCGAGATCAACTGATCAATCAGCCCCGCGTCAGGCCCCGCGGGCTCGGTCGGCTCCGACACCGCCGCCGGCCGCACCGGCGCGCTCGCCTCACGCGCCGCGACCAGCCGCTCGATCAACTGCGCCCCCTCCGCCGCCTCGCCCTCACCGCGAAGGAACGCCGCCGTTGTACCGCCCGATTGCGCGCCGCTCGTCGCGACCTGGTCGGCCCGCGCACGCTCGACGATCCCGATGAAAAGATCCTCCAGCTTCTGCCGGGGCCTCGAGACCGACGCAACACCGATGGATCGACGCGCCAGCACGCCGCGAACCTCGGCCAGCGCCGCTTCATCCAGAGAATCCGTCTCCAGGATGCTCCGATCGCGTGTTTCAAGAAGCTCCTCGCACGTCCCCTCCGCGCGGATCTTCCCGCCGTACAGGATCACCATGCGATCGACGCAGTCTTCAACGTCCGAGAGCAGGTGGCTCGAAAGAATGATCGTCTTGCCACGCTCCCCAAGGTGCAGGATGAGGTCCTTCACCTGCCGCGTGCCGATCGGGTCCAGGCCCGTCGTCGGCTCATCCAGGATCAGCAGTTCAGGGTCGTTGATCAGCGCCTGCGCAATCCCGATCCGGCGCTGCATCCCCTTGGAATACTCGCGCACCTGCCGGTGCTGCACCCCCGCCAGCCCGACCATCTCGAGCAGTTCATCCACCCGTCGCGAACGTGTCCGGTGATCGAGACTGAAAAGCTTCGCGTAGTACTCCAGCGTCTCCCGGGCATTCAGGAAGGGGTACAGGTACGACTCCTCGGGCAGGTACCCGATCCGCTTTTTCACCGCGACATCGTTCGGCGCCCTGCCGAACACCGCCAGCCGACCCTTGGTCTTCTTCAACAACCCGAGCATCAACTTGATCGTCGTCGACTTGCCCGACCCGTTCGGCCCCAGCAGCCCGAAGATCTCACCCCGGCGAACCTCGAACGAGACACCGTCCACCGCCCGCGCCCGATCACGCAGCCAGAAGTCCTTGAACGTCTTCACAAGATTCTGCGCAACCACCACCGCCGCGCCGTCCCCACCCACGCCAGACTGATTGGAAATCCGTGACATGATCCGAAGCGGGCCTCCTCAAGACGTCACTGCCGCCGGGCTACGGCGCGGGAATCCGCTGCGTCTCACGCATCTCACGCACACGCGGGTTGTTCTCGACATCCTTCTCGTACTTCTGCCGCTCGCGGTCCCGGGCCACCGCGGGGTCCGTCGTCAGCCGAAGATCGAACGGCAGACCGTTCCGCGGAAGCCAGAAACTCTGCTCGATGTTCGGCTGCGCCAGCAACTGATTGATCCCGTCCGCCAGCGCCCCGGTCAGGAACACCGACGGATTCGCGCGGTACTGCTGCAACTTCGCGCGGAACATCTCCGCCTGACGCTGCGAGCGCTGCACCACGGTCGAGCGGTACTGCTGCGCGTCGGCGATCATCCTCGCCACCTCGCCCGACATCCGCAGGTCGGAGTACACCTTCCCGTTGATCTCGACGTTTACCCCGTTCGCCCCCCCCTCGAGCACGCGATCGAACTGCGCCAGGATGCCCTCGGCCTTTTCCGTCTCGTTCAACTCTACCGCCGCCTCGTAGGCGTCGATCAGGTCCAGGAGCGCCTCGTTCGCCGTCCCCGCCCCCTGGTTCAGCAACTTCGATCGCTCGCCCAACGCCTGCTCACGGACCTTGCCCGCGTTCGATTCGGCGATCTGCACCTGGTTGAAGTCCCTCCGAACAAACAGCGGCGGCGTCGCCGAACGCATGCTCACCTGCTGGATCTCCAGCCCGCTGCCCATCGCGTCAAGAGTCTCTTGCGCCAGCCGGCGTATCCGGCTCTCGACGCCGTTCTCCCCCGCCCCCGTCCCCGACCCGGGCTTCAACAGGTCATCAATCGGCACCGACGACGCCACGTGCACCGCGCCGCGCTCCACCGCCGCGCGAACGATCGGACCCTCGAACTCCTCCCCGCTCAGGTTCTTCACGAACTCCGCCGGCCTCGCCCGGACATACACCACGCTGAACTGCGCGTGCGCGATGTTGCTGTCCGCCGTCAGCAGCGACCCGTCCTTCGCCGGATCGAGCGAATCGCTCCCGCTCCCCATCTCGGAAATCGGCCGCCGCCTCTGCTCCGGGGGCATGTCGGGCCAGAACGTGCCGTCCACATCGACCGTGCGGTTCCCCTTCTCGATCTTCACGATCTCGCCCAGCGGATAGGGCAGGCTGAACTGAAAGCCGGGTTCAAGATTGTCGCTGATCACCTTGCCGAACTCGATGCGGATCCCGCTCTCCGACTGGTTCACCTGCTGGAAACCGCTGAACAGAAACAGCACCACCAGCGCGACCATCACCACCTGGATCAGCCGATACGTGATCCGCAACGCATCCGCGAGCGAACGGTTCGCCGCCTCCATCGAGGCGATCCGCTCCTCACGGATCTGGTCCGTGCGAAGCGTCAGCGACGCCGCCCGACGAGGCTCCTCCACCGGCATCTGCTCAACGCCCGGCTCGCCCGACGACACGTCGTCCGGCAACCTGAACTCGCCATCCTGGGGCGTTCGACTCACGGGCGAGTCTCCTTCCGAGTCTCGGCCGCCCCGGCCTCCCCCATCCCGCCGACGCTCGGCAGTTCGCCGCGCCGCGCCTTCTCCATCGCCTCGGGCGTCAGGATCGACAGCCCGTCCATGGTGATCGGGAACACGAGCGTCGAGCGACGCCCAAGCCCATCCTTCAGCAGTTCCAGGTTCTTCAGGAACGCCGCGAGCGCCGGCTCCTCGTTCAACGCCGTCAGGAAGGGCGCCGCTTCCACGTCACCTCGATTGCGGATCTGATCCGCCCGGAACTTCGCAAACTCGCGGATCCGCTTCGCCGAAGCCTCTGCCTCGCTGCGGATCGCCGTCGCGAGCGCATTCCCCTCGCTCTCCGCCTTCGACGCCAGCCGCTTCCGGCTCTCGGACATCCGGGTGAAAATCTCCCGCGTCGTGTCCTGGGGCAGGACCACGCTGTTGATCCCGATCGTCAGCACCTCGACCCCGTATTGGGAAACGTTCCCGCCCCCCTGGCTCGCCGGGGCGTTCACGCGCGCCAGGATGTCCGCCTCCAGTTGCCCCATCTTTGAACCCGCCGCGTCGGCCGCGAACAGCTCCGACATCCGGTACTTGCTGATCTCGGACAACGCGCTCCGCAGGTTCTGCGTGAGCGTCGCCTGCGCCGTGTTGTAGTGCTCCTTCGAGTTGCTCCCCGCCGAACCGCGGAATCGCTGGTAGAAAACCAGCGGGTCCTTCACGCGCCACGTCATGAACGCCTCGACGATGATCTGCCGGTCATCCCCCGTCTGCTGCGTCTCGCTCTTGGCCTGCAGGAACCGCGCCCGAGTGTCGTACACCGTCGTGCTCTGGATCGGCGTGGGCCACTTGAACCGAAGACCAGGCTCCGTCACCACGCTCCCCGCCGACGCCTGCCCGAACGTCGTCACCACCGCCGCCTCGGTGAACCGCACGGTGAACGAGGACATGTACAGCAGGAATCCACCAACGATCACCGCCGAAATCAGCACAATCCACATCGTCCGCACGGGCATGCTCCTTACTGCTTCGAACCGTCGCTCGGCGCGAACCCCGTCACCACCGGCTCCTGCTCTTCCATGTTCACGTTCACGCGCGTATCAAACGGAACAATCCACACGCGCGAGTTCTTCGACCCTTCGCGCAGCGCCTCCAGGTACCGAGCCACCTTGAACGGCAGCGGCGCCGCCCGGTACGACAGCACAAGCCCCTCGCTCGACGCCGCCGCGCCGCGAGCGCGGAAATAGGCCGTCCACCGCGCCGCGCGAGCCTCGGAGATCAGCGAGGCCGCCTCGCCGCCCGCGCTCGCGATCAGGTCGTTCACCTTCTGCTCCTGCCGGATCGTCCGCTCCGCCTCGGCCTTCGCGTTCTTCAGACGTTCCCACTCATCAAGCTCCACCACGATCGACTTCGCGCGGTCCACCTCGCCCACGACACCCGCGAGAGTTCGGATCGCGTCCGCCTCGGCCTTCTCGATCTCCGTCAGCCGCTTGTGGTCCGCCTCGACCACGTCCTCAAACGCCGGGGCAACGGACTTCTCGGGATGCGCCCCCGCCACCCCCGCGAAGATCACCTCGACCCCCGCCCCCACCTCGTCGAACTT
>JAEUIV010000178.1 GCA_016795005.1 Phycisphaerae bacterium | reverse complement strand
GATGTTTCGCAGCACGGCTGCGTGATGGTATCGGTCGGAGGCGAGCGTCTGGAGGATTCTGGAGCGTTCAGGGCGGCCTTTGGCGGGCGGGCGCGGGCATCGGAGTTGCCGGTTGCGGTTGGAGGGTGTATCACGTGCCGGTATGAGCCGAACCGCGTGGCGCTGGGTGTTGATTGGCGTGTCGTTCTGGGTGCTCGGCCCCCTGGCCATGAAGTTGATGAGCGGCGTTCGCGCGCCGGACGGCGGCGCGGAGGCGTCGCTGCTGCTGTCGGAGTCGCCCCTGATGGCGCTGGGGGCGTGCGCGGTGGCGTTTGCGTTGGCCGGGGCGGCGGGCGCGGCGGGGTCGTGGGCGTTCGGGGTTCGGACCGGGCTGTTTGTCGCGGGGCTGGTGCTGGTGTGGCCGGCGTGGGAGGGGGGGACGGTGCTGGGGATCCTGCGTCGGACGCAGTCGGTCGGCAGCCTGCGGACGCTGGGATTCGAGGGGGTGGTGGTGGCGGTCGCGACCGTCGCGTTGGGGTACGTGGTGGCGCGAAGCGGCGCGGGCGCGGGAGGACGATCGGAGGGTGTTGAGCGTCCGCGGCGTGGGTTCGAGCTGGCGGATGTGGTCGGGCCGACGGTTGGCTTGATTGTCGGGGCGATCGGCGCGGCGGCGACGGCGCGTTCGGAGATGGCGGGGCAGGTCATCGCGGCGGCGTTTGTCGCGGGGCTGGTGGGGACGCTGGCGTCGGTGCTGTTCAACTCTCGCGTGAACCCCGCGGTGGTGCTGAGCGGGCTTGCGATGCTGGCGTTCATCGGTCCGGCATCGGGGGCGGTGATCGACGGAGCGAACGCGGTGCGGCACGTGTATGACGGGACGATCACGCCGTTGGCGCGGTTGACGCCCTTGCACTGGGCGGCCGGGCTGCTGCTGGGTGTGCCCGTGGGGGCGTCGTGGGCGAGTGGACTGGTGAAGAAGGTGTGAGCGCGCCGGCAGCGTGGGGACGGGTCAGCGGGCGCTTTTTCGCGCAGCGCGGACCGCGTTGAGGATGGCCTGTGGCGCCGAGGCATCCGCCGGGGCCTCGGCCTGGGCGAAGGCGGCCTTCCCGAGGCGGATGGTCTGCTTGTACGACTCGATGTAGGCAACGCATGACGGGCAGACGGCGAGGTGGCGGTCGAACTCGCGCGCGATATCGGCTGGAAGCGTGTGATCGAGGTAGTCCGCGATGAACTCCGCGAGTTCGCGGCAGGTGATGTCGTGGTGATTTGTCACGGTTGCTCCTCGGCGAAGTGTGGATCGAGCAGAGTCCTGAGGGCCTGGCGGGCGCGGTGGAGGCGCGTCTTGACGGCGGCGGCGGAAAGGTCGAGGAGGCTGGCGGTTTCGTCGGTGTCGAGTTCCTCGATGTCGCGGAGGATGATGATCTCCCGGTATGGCTCGGGGAGTTCGTCGATCCTCGCGCGGACCAGGTCGAGGGTTTCCGCCTGTTCGAGCGAGTCGGCGGGCGGCGTTTTCCAGGGTCGTGCCGGTGATCGGTGGTGGCCGTCGTCGAGGAACTGCGGGAGCAGGTCTTCGATCGAACGCTCGGGTCGGCGTCTCTGCGAGCGTCGCTTCATGAGGCACGCGTTGACGGTGATGCGGTGAAGCCAGGTGGTGAGTTGTGATCGGCCGTCGAAGCGGTCGATGGACTTGAAGGCGGAGAGAAAGGCGTCCTGTACGGCGTCGCGCGCGTCTTCTTCTCGGCTCATCATTCGCCGCGCGAGCGCGAGGAGCCTTGGAGAGGCGGAGAGGATCAGTTGCTCAAAGGCGGCTTCGTCACCGGCCTTGAGGCGCCTGACGAGCGCCGCTTCGTCCGATGATTGTTCGGGCGCTGCGCGCGCCGGGGTGTACGGGTGCGCTCGGGTGTCGCGGGTCATGGCTGGTGGTCCACTCAGGGCTTGCATTGTAGTTCACCTGATCCGTGAATCGGCGGCGTTGCCTCGGCATCGAAGGGCGGAGCGACTCGGTCGCCGAGTTTGGATTCCACCCGCACGATTTGGATACATGCCATGACGACGATGACCCGTTTCCCCGTGATGAGCAGCCGAACGATCAGCGAACTGATGCCTGGCGAGTTGCCGGAGGTGGTGATGCCTTCGTGCGAGTCGAGGCCGATTTTGCGGGGGCAGACCGCGGTGGTGACGGGGGCGTCGTCGGGGATCGGGCGGGGAATCGCGGCTTCGCTCTGCGCGGCCGGGGCGAATGTCGTGGTGAACTACATCGGGTCGGACTCGGCGGCAGACGAAGTGGTGCATGAGGCGACGCACTGCGGCTGCGCCCATCGCGGGCGGGCGATCTCGGTGAAGGGCGATGTCTCGGACGAGGAGCAGGTCTCGGCGTTGTTCCGGCGTGCGATCGAGGCGTTCGGGACGGTGGACATCCTCGTGAACAACGCGGGGTTGCAGCAGGATGCTCCGCTCGAATCGATGACGCTCGCGCAGTGGCGGAAGGTGATCGACGTGAACCTGACGGGTCAGTTCCTGTGCGCGCGCGAGGCGGTGCGTGAGTTCAAGCGGCGCGGGGTTCGCGCGGGAGTGTCGTGCTCGGCGGGGAAGATCGTGTGCGTGTCGAGCGTTCACGAGGTGATCCCGTGGGCGGGGCACGTGAACTATGCGGCGAGCAAGGGCGGGGTGATGCTGATGATGAAGAGCATCGCGCAGGAGGTGGCGCCGTGGCGGATCCGGGTGAACAGCATCTGTCCCGGCGCGATCCGGACGCCGATCAATCGCGGCGCGTGGGAGACAGCGGAGGCATACCAGGACTTGATGCGGCTGATCCCCTACAAGCGGATCGGTGAGCCGGAGGACATCGCGCGGCTGGCGGTGTGGCTGTGCTCGGATGAGGCGGACTACATCACCGGGGCGAGCCTGTTCGTGGATGGCGGGATGACGCTGTACCCGGGTTTCGAGGCTGGGGGGTAAGGCGGCGCGTCGCGGCCGTTACCATCCGATGTCTCGGCCCCGTGTTGCGTGGGCCGCGATGGCGAACGGAGGCGTCCGAGGCATGGCGAGGCTGCACGAATACCAGGGCAAGGAGATTCTTCGCGGCGCCGGGATTCTCACGCCGAACGGCCGGGTGGCGCGGTCGGTTGATGAGGCGCGGCGTGCGGCGGAGACGGTCGGTTGCCCATGCGTGGTGAAGATCCAGGCGTGGACGACCGGGCGAGCGGCGCTCGGCGGAGTGGCGATGGTGAAGACGCCCGACGAGGCGGGTGAGGCCGCGCGGCGGATGCTGGGGATGGTGGTGGGCAACTTCCCGGTGAGGGAGGTTCTGGTCGAGGAGCGGGCGCCGATTGCGCGCGAGTTCTTTGTTTCGTATTCGATTGACGATCGGGCGCGTGCGCCGGTGCTGCTGCTCGCGGCGTCGGGCGGCTCGGGCGTTGAGGATCGCGCGGCGGAGGTGAAGCGTATTGCGTGTACGGTCGGGTCCGGGCCGGACGAGGCGGGGCTGACGGCGGCGCTGGAATCGGCGGGACTGGACGCGGGGGCGAAGCGCGCGGTCGCGGCGGCGGTGCGGACACTCTTCGACGTTGCGAAGTCGAATGAGGCGAGGTCGCTCGAGATCAATCCCCTGGTGACGACGGCGGACGGGCGCGTGATGGCGCTGGATTGCCGGGTCACGATCGACGATGCGGCGGTGTTCCGACATCCTGAACTGGGGATTGATATCGCGCGCGAGTTGGACCACCCCCCCACTGACCTTGAGCGGGTGGCGTACCGGGTGGAGCAGGAGGATCATCGCGGGACATTTTTCTTCGCGCAGATGAATACGAAGGCGGCGGAAGGCTCGAAGGGACTGGTCGGATTCCACGGGGCGGGGGGCGGCGGATCGATGATGTCGATGGATGCGATCACGAACGCGGGATTCACGATCGCGAACTTCACGGACACGTCTGGGAATCCATCGGCGGCGAAGGTGTACCGCGCGGCGCGGGTGATCCTGAGTCAGCCGGGGCTGTGCGGATATTTCGGGTCGGGGTCCGGCGTGGCGAGCCAGGAGCAGTTCTGGAGCGCGTACGGTCTTGCCAAGGCGTTCTGGGAGGTTGAACTGGATATCCCGACGGTGATCCGCCTGGGGGGGAACACCGAGGATCGCGCGGTCGAGATCCTGCACGAATCGGCGAAGGGGTTGAGCGCGCCGATCGAGGGATACAAGAAGAGCGATCCGCCGGCGAAGATCGCGGCGCGATTCGCGGAGTTGGTTTCGTCGCGGGTGTGGACGCCTCGGAGGGCGAGGCGGCCGGGGTTCGTGGGGCGCGAGGGGGCGGTGTCGTTCCCGATCAAGGGGGGACGGCTGTGGGTGGATGCCGGGAGATGGAAGGGAAGCGCGGCGGAGATCGTTGCGCGTTCGTCGGGACTTCTGCGCGACGATGCGGGAAGACCGGCGCTCGCGGTGACAGCGGAGGAGTTGATGGGAAAGGACAGCGAGTTGATCGCGTGCGAGGTGGAATGCCGGAATGCGGGGGTGGAGGGGGTCTTTGTGGAACTTGAGATCCCGGGGCTACAGTAATAGGTTGGTTTGAAGTCGCTGATTGGCGCGGGAGGCGCATTTCCCGCAGCAGAAGGGCAACGAAGTTGACGCATCGGGACCGCGACAGAGTGAGCCTTGAGTTGGCGCGACGGATCGCGGCGGAGTTGCCGCGCCGGCCGGAGTGGATCGATCTGGCACGCTCGAATATTGAGCGTTGGTCACAACGAAACGCCGACTCGCCCGGATTGATGCGCTGCTACGACGAGTGGAGGGTCATTCTGTCGAGGCCGATCGAGGAAATCTGCGCCGTTCTCACAGCGGTGTCGGATGACGGTCAGCGTCTTCGGCAGAACTCGCCTTTCGCCGGAGTGTTTTCGGCGCAGGATCTGTGGCGACTGAAGCGGTCGATATTCCATGAAGCGAAGTGAGTTTGAGCATGTCATCCGCGCGGCGGCGGCGATTGTCGGGGTCGATCGTCTCGTGGTGATCGGATCGCAGGCGGTGCATGGTCAGTTCCCCGATCCGCCGAGCGATCTGCTTTTGTCCATGGAGGCGGACATTGTGTCGCCGGAGAACCTCGGACATGCCGACCTCATTGATGGGGCGATCGGTGAGTTGTCTCCGTTTCACGAAACCTTTGGGTATTACGGTCACGGCGTCCGGGAATCGGTGGCGGTGCTTCCGAAGGGCTGGCGAGAACGGTTGATCCCGTTCCGCACGCGGAATACGGGTAACGCAACGGCTCTTTGCCTGGAGGTACACGACCTGGCCGTATCCAAACTTGTCGCGGGGCGTGAGAAAGATATTGCGTTCGTTCGCCTGCTTCTGCAGCATGGAATGGCCGACTTTGCCATCCTCCGGCAGCGAGTGGCCGAAACTGAGCTGGCTGGAGCGGTCCGAAGCGAGGCGGACGCACGGCTCAGCAGGCTCGTTCCCGTGGTCTGAACCAACGTCGGTTGAATGGAGCGTCCCGGGGAACGGGTTCGGGCGAGGGCGCGCGCGAGGCTGTTGGCTGTATGGTATCGGTTACTCACCATGGCTCATCTGATTGACTCATCACATCGCGTCATCGTCCAGGGGATCACCGGGCGCGAGGGGCAGGCGCGGACTCGGTTGATGCTCGACTACGGGACGAACGTGGTGGGCGGCGTGACTCCCGGCAAGGGGGGGACTGAGGTGTTCGGCCTGCCGGTGTTCGACTCGTGCGCGGAGGCGGTGAAGGGTCTTGGGGGAGTGGACATCTCGGTGTTGTTTGTGCCCGCGGCGGGGGTGAAGGACGCGGCGATCGACGCGGTGCGTGCCGGGGTGAAGTTGGTTGTGCTGGTGGCGGATCGGGTGCCGGTGTGGGATGCGATGGCGATCGCGGAAGAAGCGAAGCGTCATGGCGCGGAGTTTCTGGGGCCGAACACGCTGGGGATGATCGCGCCGGGCCAGGCGGTGGTCGGGATGATCGGCGGTCGCGCGGAGTCGGCGCGGCAATGGTTCAAGCCGCCGCTGGCCGGTGAGGGCGGGCGCGGCGTGGGGATCATCTCGCGTTCGGGGGGGATGTCTTCGAGCACGGGGTATTACCTTGGGCAGGCGGGGGTTCGGATCAGCATGATCGTGCATGTCGGCGGCGACGCGGTGCTGGGGCTGAGGCTGCCGGATGTGGCGTTGCGCTACCAGGATGATCCGAGGACCGAGGCGATCGTGGTGTTCGGCGAGATCGGCGGCTCGCAGGAGGAAGACCTGGCGGCGCTGATGAAGTCGGGGCGGGTGACGAAGCCCGTGATCGCGTACATCGGCGGGAAGGCGGCCAAGGCCGGGACGCGGTTCAGCCATGCGGGGGCGATCATCGAGGGGAACTCGGGGACGCACGCCGGAAAGGTCGCGGCGCTGACAGCGGCCGGCGCGACGGTGGTGGATTCGTTCGGTGAGTTGCCCGGCGCGGTGGTGAGCGTGCTGAAGCGATCGGGCGGGCGGTCGCTGATGAGCGAGCAGGAAAAGAGCGCCGTGTGGACGACGGCGATCACGAAGATCGAGCCGAACAAGGTGGCGGTGCGCGGGCGGGACATCGCGGGGCTGATGGGGAAGGTGTCCTTCGGCGCGGCGGTGTACCTGATCCTGACGGGTCGGATGGCGGATGAGAAGGTCGGTCGGCTGATGGACGCGGTCCTGGTGTCGAGCATCGACCACGGGGCGACGCCTCCCAGTTGCCTTGCGGCGCGGACGGTGGCGAGCACCGGGGCGAGCCTTTCGCAGAGCGTGGCGGCGGGGATCATGTCGATCAACCGTCATCACGGCGGCGCGATCGAGGATTGCGCGCGGTACCTCTCTTCGCTGTTGGAGCGTTGCCGGCATGAGGGGCGGACACTCGATGAAGTGGCCGGCGCCGAGGTGGCGCGGATCAAGGGTTCCGGCGACCGGATTTCCGGTTTCGGTCATCGTGTACACACGAAGGACCCGAGGACGAAGCGGCTGTTCGAGTTGGCGGCCGAGGCGGGGCTGAGCGAATCCGGGGCAACGCATATCGCGGCGGCGCGGAGCGTGGAGCGTGCGTTCGCGGCGATCGGGAAGCCCCTGCCGATCAACGTGGACGGGGCGATCGGGGCGATCCTCGCGGACCTCGGGCTGGACCCGCGGGTGTTCAACGGGGTGTTCATGATCGCGCGGACGCCGGGGCTGGTGGCGCACGTGGTCGAAGAGCAGACGCGCGAGAAGCCGATGCGTCGGATCGACCCGGTGAACCACGCGTACGACGGGCCGGCGGAATAGGTTGTCCGCGCGTGCGCGCGCTACGAGATCCGCGCGGGAAGGATCATCATGTTGAGGCCCGCCCACTGGAGCCGGCGCTGGATGGCGTACGCGGTCTGGTTGTGCAGGATCCGGCGGAGCCACGAATCCTTCGCGAAGAGGATGTGTCCGGCGATGAACATGGATCGCGGGTACTCACGTGCGACCTCTTTGCAGAGGCGCTCGGATTCATCGAGGACATCGGTGCCGACGGAGCAGCGGCTGGTGGCGGCGAGGCCCATGGCCTGGGCGGCGTGGACGTAGCGGTCGAGCATGGCGGAGGTGTCACTTCGGAGGTGTTCGATTGAATCGGCGCCCTTGAAACCTCCCGAGTCGACGACGGCCACGGCGACAAAGATGACATTCTGGAAGTGATTCGGGAAGACGCGGAGCGAGTTCAGCAGCGTGTGAAGCCCGAGTCCGCCGTAGGAAGCGACGAGGAAGACGGCTGTCGGCCGAGCGGGGTCGAGCGGGAGCGGCGACGCCGGGGGTTCGGAGGCGATTTTCTCGAGTCCGGCGAAGGTGCGCTCGACGGCGCGCGAAACGGTGCGGTAGTGATTTCGGATCAGGGCGCACGCGACGACGACCGCGGCGGTCGCGGTGAGCGTGACCCATCCGCCTTGTCCGAACTTCTCGTAGGTGGTGATGGCGAGGACGGTCGCGCACAGGGTCAGCCCGGAGGCAAAGAGGGTGATCCTCGGCCATGGGCGGCTGGCGGCTCGGCGTTCGCGCCAGGTGACGATCGTCATTCCGAGGAGCGACATGGAGAATGTCAGGAACACATTGATGCTGTACATGACGACGAGGTGCCGGACATCGCCGTGGGTATAGATGAGGGCGATCATCGCGGAGGCGCCGACCATCATGATGCCGTTCTGCGTTGTGAGTCTTTCGGAGAGCGCGGCGAAGCGATGCGGCACCCATGAATCGAGGGCCATGTTTGCCAGGACGCGCGGGCCGTCGGCGAACCCGGCCTGGGCGGCGACGATGAGGAGCGCCGCCGCCGAGAACATGGTGATGAAGGCGAATGCTTCGCCGAAGACCCAGTTCTGTGAGAGGCGTTGCGCAAGGACGGCGTTCATGGTCATTCCTTCGACTGGTCGAAGGTCCCAGAGGAGGTAGCAGAGGAGGAGTCCCGTGGCCGTGATCGCGAGCGAAAGTCCCATGTAGCGCATGGTGCGTTTGGCGGTGTGGACTTGAGGGTGGCGCATGATGGGCAGTGCATTTGAGACGGCCTCGATTCCCGTGTAGGTCCCGCCGCCGAGCGAGAAGGCGTGGATGAGGAGCATGAACATTCCTGTGATCCCCAGCGTGGCCGCGCCGCCCTTGAATCCGTCGGCGATTGATCTGGAGGTGCTCGGCAGGTCCGCCGCATGAACGAAGAGGCTGCCGCCGATGACGACGGCATGCGTGAGAATAAAGAGGAAGAAGACGGGCGCGAGGATCATGACCGATTCGCGGATCCCGCGGATGTTCAGGAGCGTCATGCCGAGGATGAGGGCCATTTCGACGGGGAGTTTTCCGACGGCCCATCCGTCCGGGAGCACGCTGAAGAGCGCGTCTCCCGCGGCGGCGATGGAGATGGTGACGGTGAGCACGTAGTCGACAAGCAGGGCGCACCCGGAAACGAGGCCGGCGCGTTCTCCGAGCAACCTGGTCGCAACGACGTATCCGCCACCGCCGTGGGGGAACCGTTCGATGATCCGGCTATAGGCCGCGGAGATGACGAGGACGGTGGTCGCCATGAGGAGGGCGAGGGCGGCGGCGAGATACCGATGCTCGCCGAGTGCTCGGAAGGCTTCCTCCGGGCCGTAGGCGGAGGAGGACAGCCCGTCGGCGCCGAGGCCGACCCATGCCAGGATCGCGATGAGCGAAACCTTGTGGAAGAGTTTCTGATCGTCGAGGCGGCGCGGAGGTCCGACGAGGACTCTCCTCACTCTCCGCGCGAACGAAGGGCGTTCACCGTGCGAAGCGTTCACGCCGGCGCGATCCGAACCGAGTTGTGACGATGCCACTGATGCGTCTCCGGGGGAGGGACAGCGGATGTCCTCCGGCGATTCCGGTCGGCGCATCCCTACGACGCCTACGGGGTTAGCTGACGGGTTCGGGCCGAGGGTTGGCCCTACGCGACGCGCGATTCACCCCAACACACTGGGTCCCCCGCCGCCGCGGCTGTCTGCCCGCGGTGCTCGGCGATGCGTGCATTGTATGTCTTCGGTCCATCGGTTGAATTCGGTAGTCTGTCGGTCATGGCGACCACGCACACCACCCAGTCGATCTCCGAACTTTTTCCGAATCTCATGGATATCCGGGACGCATCCCTGCGCGACAAGGTGGCGGCGGTGTGGGACGAGGCGCTGACGAGCGGCTGCGGAGGAAAAGGTTGGACGTTCGATCAGATCCGGGCGATCCCGTTCACTCTGCTGGCGGGGAAGATTGATCTTCGATTCGTTGAACACCTGAACTCGTGCTGCAAGCAGTGCATCGCGATCGCGGGGGTGCTGAAGGAAGTCTTTGGCGAGCGCGTGCCGGTGAACCTGGATTACCTGATCGCGGGTTCGCTGCTGGCGGATGTCGGCAAGATGCTCGAGTTCGACAAGGACGCCGGCGGAAAGGTCATCAAGGGGCACTACGGCGACATGCTGCGGCATCCGTTCAGCGGGGTGGCGCTGTGCTTCAAGCACGGCATTCCCGCGGAGGTGATGCACATCGTCGCGACGCACAGCCACGAGGGAGACAAGGTGGAGCGCACGATCGAGTCGTGGATCTTCCACCATGCGGACTTCATCGACTTCGACATCGCGAAGGTGCTGGGGAAGCGGGCGACCTGACGACGGTCCTTCATCGTTTCTTCATTCGCTCTTCATCCGCGTTTTTGATTTTTCATCCCTTCCAACGATTGCTCGATCGCAAATCGGGGGTACGTTGTAACTCGTTGTCAGCACGGAGTTTGGGGCGGTTGCGCCCCGTCGGATGCGCGGTGGTGTGTTCATCCCCCGGAAGAGTGAGAGACCATGAACCGACCGCCCGGAGTGAACTGGTTACGCGGCTCGCTCACGGCTTTGCGTGTTTTGCGGCTGGTTCTGGGTGAGCGCGTCCGGCGGTTTGTTTCCCGATCCGGTCCGTCCGGGTCGGCCGGCGCGACCGCCCCCGTTTTTTCGCTGGAAAGCGGCTTTATTACGCATCCCGCAGGGCCGACCAGGCCCACCCTCTCCACGATCGGCGGTTCGCGCGCGCCCGCGCTCGAACCGCCATTTCTGGGTCATTTCCCTACCAGAGACCCGCATTTTTGCCGATTTTGTGCGTCAAATGGGCGGGTTTGAGTTGCAGATCGCCCGGAATGGAACAGAATAGACGCCGTTGTTTCCTGTTCGATGGCCTCGTCACATTCGGGAGGAGAAGATGCGTCCTATTCATGCCTGCTTGATGCTTGCACTTGCCGCTGTTCCCGCGCGTGCGGATGACTGGGTCATCAACATGACGGTGGACAACCAGTTTGATTGCTATTTCGGTACGCCCTTCTCGACCAACTTCCTCGCGGGCAGCGGGAACAACTGGTCGAACACGTACACGTTCAACGCGCTGGGGCGTCTGCCGACGGATTATCTGTACGTTGCGACGTCATCGGATCAGAACGTTGCGCAGGGGATGATCGGTACGTTCGCGAACACGACGACCAACATGACCACCGACACGGGCGACCTGGTGTGGGAGGTGTTCCCCGCGGGTCAGTACCTCCAGCAGATGGGTCTTGGCAACGGTCCCTGGCCGCCGAGCCTCCAGCCGACGCAGGCGCAGGTGGACATTGCGATCAACTACGCCGAGACGAACGGATTGTGGGTTACGCCTGTTGCGGGCGGCTTTAACGGCGTGGCGCCCTGGGGCACTCGCCCGGGCATCTCGAACAACGCCCGGTGGATCTGGCACAGCGCCAACGGCGACCCGGACCCAACCTCGCCCGGGTTCAACCATGACGAGTTCCTGGTGTTCCGCATCGCCGGCGCGGTTCCCGCGCCCGGCGCGGTTTCACTGCTGTCACTCGCGGCTGTCGGCCTGATGCGGCGTTCGCGCGCAAAGTGATCGGTTCAGGGGCGTTGGTCGTTTTTCTTCGTTGAATCGGTGATCATCGCGGGCAGGTCCGTGATCAGTGACATCGTGCCCGGGAACTCCTCGTCCGATCCTCTCTGGACGAAGAGGTATCGCCCCTCCGGCGTGCCGGAGAGTGCAACGACATCGATCCGCTCGGCGGGACGGGGGACCGAGCGTCGCGTGCCGCTCGGTACGCCCTTGACCTTGTCGATCGGCTGGTACTCGATCGTGCGGGAGGTTGTCCAGAAGACGCCGAACGAGTTCTCTGTTTCCGTGGTGTACCAGCCGAGCGGCAGGAGTTCCTGTTCGCTGCTGCTCAGCACCGCCGGGGACCCGCTCACCCCGTTGGGGCCAAGGGGAGACACCATCAGGGTGACGCGCCCTTGCTCCAACCGAATGTAGGCGATGAAGCGACCGTCGGGCGAGGGCGTTCCGAAGCCGGCGTTCGGCTCGCCGCGGATCAGGGTTTCCGGCTTGGCCTCGCCGTCCCGTGCTTCCGTCAGGCGGAGGCGTGCGACATCGGAGCGATCCGTTTCCGCCGGCATGACGATGAGATCATCGGTCGTCGAGGGTCCGATCGGCTCGGCGGAAACGCACCAGTTGTAGGCGATTCCCGCCAGGCGTACCGGCAGAGTCCCGCCGGAGATGGACTGACGGTAGAGGGCGTTGGCGGTCAGGTCGCGTCCGAAGGCGCCGAAGAAGACATCGTCCGCCCCCGGCAGGAAGCAGGCTGCGGCGACGTCCTGCGCGGGGAATGAGGCGAGTCGGCGGAAGGGCGCCTTGCGTGCTTGACTGACCCAGAGTTCGAACAGGCCCGACGGCGCGCCGACGATGATCAAGGCCCTGGAGGCGTCGCCCGAAAGATCGCCCATCGAGACGAAGGGACGCACGTCCTCGCACCAAGGCTCTGACGACCCGTCCGGGTTTCCGAGCATGACTCGACGATCCGAGCCTGTGACTCCGCCCGGAACAAAGAGGGCCGTTCCGTTGTTAGAGATGGTCAGGTCCGCGTGATCCCAGAGTGATGAGGCTCGCAGGCCGCTGGCGAGCGCGCGGACCTCGCCCGATGTCGCGAGGGTGGCGGGGTCAAAGTCGGTGACCAGGAGTTGATCGCCCCGCGTAAAGAAGAGTCGGCTTCCCCCGATCCAGACCGGCGCTCCCCCCTTGGCGACGAGCACCTTGACCTCGCCGGACTTCAGGTTCACGGCGGCGGCGCTGACGTCGTACCCTCGTTCCGCGTACGCGAAGACCGTTCCCAGGACCCAATCGTTTGTTCCGAGCGGTGAGAGATTCGTCACGCCGGCGTTGGTTCCGACGCCTTGCAGGGCGACTTCTCGAACGACGTGCCCGTCCGCTGATCGGAACAACCGGAGGCCCTTCGGACCCGACGCGGCGACAATCGTCCCGTCGGCGAGCCACGCGAGCGAGTTGATCTGGCTGATGTCATCGCCGCTGGTCAGCGATACGGCGGGCGAGTCACCCGCGACCGGCGCCTTAACCAATCGATACGTGGGCTGTGGCCCCGAGGTGCGCGACACGTAGACGAACCACCTGGAGTCCGGGGAGAAACAGACATCCGAGACCGACGCGGAATCGGAGACCTGGCGTGCCTGCGCGCTCCGCAGCGGGCGGAGGAAGAGGCGACGACGATCCGACTCCGTTCCCGCCGCCTGTCCCGACTCCGCGTTTGACTTGGGCGATGAGACGAACGCGACGGTCTCACCGTCCGGGCTGATCGTGCCGAAGTGCGCCTCCATCTGATTCGGGACGGCGATGGAGAAGTATCTTGGTTCAACGTGAGGCTGGATCGTCCCCTGGGCGGGTTTCATCATCATGGCGGTTGCGACCGCCGCGCCGCCGACGATCAGCCCGAGGGCCAGCCACGCCACCGCGCGGCTCCCGCCGTGCCGCGTTGTCACGGGTGTTCCGATGTGCGAGTGCGAGGCGATGAAGCTGCTCGACCACTCGCGGCCGTTGATCGCCTTCTCGATTTCGAGCCTGGCATCGCCGATGTCTCGGAGGCGTCTGGACTGGTCCTTTTCAAGGCAGCGTGCGAGCAGGTCCCGCACGCGCGGGGGCGTGTTTGCGGGGAGCAACTCCCATCGCGGCTCGCGTTCCAGTGTTGCGGCGATGGTGTCGCTCAGGGTTTCGCCGCCGAAGGCCATTTTTCCGGTGAGGCACTCGAAGAGGACGCAGCCGAAGGAGAAGATGTCCGTGCGTCGATCGAGCGACTTGCCTCGGGCCTGCTCGGGGCTGAGATAACCCGCCGACCCCATGATCCGTCCCGGCATGGTCACGGGTGAGTGCGCCCCCACGGCGCGTGACGCGATGGTGGCGGTCGGTGACTCGGGGTCGCTCCGCCTGAGTCCCGTGGACGAGACCGGGTCGGCGCCGCCCTTGGCGAGGCCGAAGTCCAGGACCTTTGCGCGGCCGTTGGGCGCGACGATGACGTTGCCCGGCTTGAGATCGCGGTGGACGACTCCCGCCTCGTGGGCGGCTTCGACTCCCGCCGCGATCTGCGAAGCGATGGTGAGCGCCTCGTCGACCGGCAGCCCCGTGCCCTCGCGCTGCCTCAGCAGGGTGGCGAGTGTTTCACCTTCGACAAACTCCATGACGAGGAAGCGCGTGCCGCCGGCGCCGTCCTCGATGCCGTAGATCGAGGCGACGTTGGGATGGTTCAGCGACGCCAACACGCGGCCCTCGCGGTCGAACCTTGCGACGAACTCGGCCGAGTCCGCGCTCGCTTCCGGGAGGGCCTTGATGGCGACCCTGCGCCCGAGCCTCTCGTCGCGCCCCAGGTAGACGACTCCCATGCCGCCCCTGCCGATCTCTCGCTCGACCGCGTAAGGCCCGATCTTGCTCGGCGCTGTGTTCATCCTGACCGATGATATCCGCGGGCCGGGCCGTCGTTATTGTTTGATCCACCCGTGGCGTGCGCTCCAGTTGACGGCGTCGATGCACAGGTCCACCGCCTTTCGCGCCAGGAGCCTGGTCGAGTCCAGGGGGGGAAGCGGTGAGTTCTCGGCATTCATGATGAGCGGGATCTCCGTGCAGCCGAGGATGACGCATTCCGCGCCGCGACTCTTCAGGGACTCCGCGGCCTTGATGAACTGATTGATCGTCGGCTCCCTGAACACGCCCCGGCACAACTCGGCGAAGATTGCGTCGTTCAGCCGCTCGATCGTGTGAGCGTCCGGGATCAACTGTGCGATGCCATTCGTGGTGAGCACCCGTTCGTAGACCGGCCCGGTCATTGTCCACTTCGTTCCCAACAGCCCGGCGGTTCTCCAACCGTTGCGTGCGATCTCGGCGGCCACGACCTCCGGCATGTGCAACCCGGGGATCGGCAGGTCGGGTGCGATCTGTTCAAGGACGATGTGGGCCGTGTTGTCCGGGCAGATGAAGAAGTCCGCGCCGGCCCGCGCCACGGTATGGACCCCTTCCGCGAGGTGCCGCGCGATTTCATGGTGATCGCCGGCTTGCCAGGCGGGGATGCTGTATGCCATCGGGATGGCGCTCATGACGATGTGGGGGTGCATGAACGGTCTCAGGCGCTCTCCGCCGTGGCGGCAGGCGGTGTTGAAGCAGAGGGTGGCGCCTTCGGCGCTATGGGCGACGATGCCGAGGGTTTTCACGTGCGTGTCCTTTCGTTGTTCGGCGGCGGGAATCCGGCAGAGTTCCCGAGGCGTGGCCCGCCTTGCTATCTTTCCCTCTTCCCGTTCCCTGAAGCCATTTTCCCGGAGTTCCCCATGCCCGCCTCGATCACGAAATCGCCCGAGAAACTTGTCGTCCCCGACGAACCCATCATCCCGTTCATCGAGGGGGACGGCACCGGCCCGGACATCTGGCGCGCGTCGGTCACGGTCTTCGACGCGGCGGTGAAGAAGGCCTACAACGGCAAGCGCCGGATCCACTGGCAGGAGGTTCTTGCGGGCGAGAAGGCGTTCAACAAGACGGGCAACTGGTTGCCCGACGAGACGCTCACGGCGTTCCGCACGCACCTGGTGGGGATCAAGGGGCCGCTGACGACTCCGGTTGGCGGCGGGATCCGTTCGCTCAACGTCGCGCTTCGTCAGTTGCTTGACCTGTACGTGTGCCTGCGTCCGGTGCGGTGGTTCAAGGGCGTGCCCTCGCCGGTGAAGCGTCCGGGCGATTGCGACATGGTGATCTTCCGCGAGAACACGGAGGACATCTACGCGGGGATCGAGTACGCGGGGGGCACGGCAGACTCGCAGAAGATCCTTGACTTCATGGCGCAGAACTTTCCCAAGGAGTTCGCCAAGATCCGATTCGGGACGGCGAAGGCGTGCGCGGACTGGCAGAAGTCCCTGGAAGGGATCGGTGCGCCGCGCCGCGAGATGAAGGTCGAGGTCGGGATCGGGCTGAAGGCCGTGTCGTACCTGGGAACGGAGCGGCTGGTCCACTCGGCGATCGGCTACGCGCTGAAGGAGAAGCGCAAGAGCGTGACCCTTGTCCACAAGGGGAACATCATGAAGTACACCGAGGGTTCGTTCAAGGACTGGGGGTACAAGGTGGCGGTGGATTTCTACCGCAACCAGGTCGTCACCGAGCGGGAGTCGTGGATCCTCGGGAACAAGGAGGCGAACGGCGACCTTTCTTCCGAGGCGAACGCGAAGATGATCGACCCCGGCTTCGACATGATGACGTCTTCGCAGAAGCAGGCGGTGGTCGCGGAGATCGAGGCCGCGCTTAAGCTGTGGCCGACGCACGGCGGGGGCAAGTGGAAGTCGATGCTGCTGATCAAGGACTCGATCGCCGACATCACGCTGCAGCAGGTGCTCACGCGGCCGCGGGATTTCAGCGTGATCGCGACGCTGAACCTGAATGGTGATTACCTGAGCGATGCGCTGGCGGCGCAGGTGGGCGGTATCGGGATCGCGCCGGGTGCGAACATCAACTACGTGACCGGGCACGCGATCTTCGAAGCGACGCACGGGACGGCGCCGAAGTACGCGAACCTTGACCAGGTGAATCCCGGCTCGGTGATCCTGTCGGGCGAGATGATGCTGCGTTACCTGGGCTGGACCGAGGCGGCGGACCTGATCATCAAGGGGATGGACGGCGCGATCAGCGCCAAGACGGTGACGTATGACTTTGAGCGCCTGATGAAGGCCGAGGGGGACACGCAGGTGCGGAAGGTGAAGTGTTCGGAGTTCGGGAACGAAGTGGCGAAGCACATGTGACGGGGCTCCCTGTCCGGCGCGACAGTCTCTTCCATGTATGAGCATCGAAACGAACCCCTGCTGACGTGGCGCGCGTTCGGCGTGCGGCAGTCGCGGCACCTGGTGGCGGCGATCGGGTTGATTGTTCCTTCGATGGCGATCGGCGCGGCTGGGTATCACTACTTCGAAGGGATTCCGTGGATTGACGCGGTCTACAGCGCGACGATGATCCTGACGGGGATGGGTCCGGCCGAGACGCTGCGTCATGAGAGCGCGAAGGTGTTCGCGACGTTGTACGCACTGTTCTCCGGGGTCGTGTTCCTGACCGCGGCGGCGGTGGTGGCGGCGCCCGCCGTGCATCGGTTGCTGCACAGCATCCATCTCGATGAGGATGCGGACGATCCGCGGTGAGTTGATTTCGCGGGGCACTATGATCCCCGGATGCGGGCATTCGTCTGAATACTTGTCTCGTCGCAAAGGAGCCTCGGCCCATGGACAGCATCAAGCCTCTCTTCACCGCTTCGGCCACGTGCATCGGCGGGCGCAACAGCCACGTTGAATCCACCGATGGCTCGGTGAAGGTCGATCTCTCGGTCCCCAAGGAGATGGGGGGACCGGGTAAGCCGGGCACGACGACCCCGGAGCATCTTTTTGCGGCGGGCTACTGCGCGTGCTTCGGCGGAGCGGTGGACTACGTGGCGAAGCAGAAAAAGAAGAACGCCTCGGGCGCAAAGGTGACGTGCTCGGTGTCCATCGGCGCGCGTGAGGGCGGCGGGTTCGCGCTCGCGGTGAAGATGCGGGTTGAGGACCGGACGATCCCGGGGGCGGAGCTCAAGGCGATCGTGAACGAGGCCCACGAGAAGGTTTGTCCGTACTCGCACGCGACGCGGGGCAACATTGCCGTGGACCTTGAGGTGATCGGCGGGTGAGGCTCCCGTCGGCGGGGGTGTCGGTTTTCCGGGGGACGTACGGCTGGTTGACGTCTCGGAATGCCACCTCGAATTGAGCCGCGTGGCCCTTTCTCGGACCATCGGCGGCTGCGGGATTGCTCTTTTTCCTTGACTCCTTCCCGGTCCGGGGTAGTTTTCAAGCGGTCTGGATTGGAAGGAAACACACTCTCGGAGCCTTGCCATGCTTTCCACGATGTTCCTCGCGCGCGCCGGCACAGCCGCCACGGTTGCGTTCGCGGCCGCCGAGAGCGTCTCGGCTGCTGTTTTCACCGCCCCCGGCAACGGCTTCGGCACGGTGGATATGCCGCCGAATCCGGGCGTGTACACGACGCCCTCCGGGGATATGCACATCATCGACGGACTGCCGGCCGGCACGACCGTTGACATCGACGCTTCGCTCCACACGTTTTTCTACAACGCCATGAGCGGGCTGTATACCGGCCCCGGGGCGCACGTTCCCGGCGGCTCGCTCGGCGGCGACATCGACCGCTCCGACGGCACGCTCACCATGCCGATGATCGGCACGGGCGCCCTGCTCGGCTACAACCGGGTTCTCAACTTGCCCGTGTCGTTCGAGATCCACGGGGCGCCCCGCGGGCCTGCGTTCTCTTCGCCGCAGTCGTTCGACACCATCATGTCCCGGTTTTTCGGACAAATCACGAGCGACCCGGACTTTGACCTTCTGCGGATCACGGCGGGCAACGACTTCGGACTCCCCAGCCCTGGGCACACGACGCTCACCGACATCGGCGGCGGGATGTGGAACGTCGATTCCTTTTTCGACATCACGTACCGGATCGACTTTGTCGGCAGTCCGGGCGGGCCGTTCGGCGGTCGCTCCGGGTCAACGACGGGCGAGGTTCGCATCGTCCTCGGCGAGCCGGTGCCGACGCCCGGCGTGCTGCCGGTGATGGCGCTCGCGGGGGCGGCGGCGTTCGGCCGTTCACGCCGGCGCGCGTGAGATGTCGGGCACAATGCAGGACGTAGGTGTGGCAAGAGACGGGTTACAAACCCGTCCCACCGGGATTGCCAGACAGTCCAGGTGGTTGCCGCCGGGACGTACGGTCACGCGCGTCGATCGGGGCGCCGACTTCATATGTAGAGCCATTCATTCGGCGCTCACCGTTCGTTCAGTGATTGAATCGAAACTGAAGGTGTATACACCGACGCGCGGCGTGTGGCCGACGCGGCAGTTTTTGAGAGGCGGCGAGCATGGGAATTGTGAGGACCGGTCTGGCGGGGGTTGCGGCGTGGAAATGGGGCGGGGGATTGTTCGGCACCATCCTGGTGTTCATCCTGGCGTACCGGCTGCTGGGGGTGCTCTTCCGCTAAGTCGCGTTTCGGAGCAGCTGTTCGAAGCGCCGGCCGCGCTCCTCGTAGTTGGTGAACTGGTCCCACGAGGCGCAGCCTGGGCTGAGGAGGATCGTGTCTCCGGGCCGGGAGTCGGTGAGCGCATCGGCGACGGCGTGGTCGAGGGTTTTGCGGAATGCAGCGCGGCCGCCGGCGCGTGCGATGGCGTCGGCGAGCCATTCGCCGGTGGCGCCGATGGTGTACGCGGCGGCGCAGCGTGCGGCGGCGTGCGCGAGCGGTGTGAGGTCGATTTTCTTGTCGTATCCGCCGCAGATGAGTCGGACACGGCTGGCTCCGATGTCGGGATCGTGATCCATCGCGTCCACGGCGAGGCGTGCGGCATCCGGGGTGGTGGACTTGGAGTCGTTGTAGGCTCGCACGCCCCCGAACGTTCCGACGAACTGGAGTCGGTCGGGAAGGCCCGGGAAGGTGGCCACGGCAGAAGCGGCCCGTTCGCGCGGGACTCCGGCGAGCGCGGCGGCGGCGATTGCGAAGGCGGCGTTGAGGCGGTTGTGGCGGCCGGGAATGGCGAGGGGCGGAACATCCGCCGGGATGGACTCGATGGTGACGCGCGGGGCTGAACCGGGCCAATGCGAGAGGAAATCCGCGATGACGGCTCGGTCTTCGGCGGTCTGATCGCGGAGGATCTGCTGCTTGGAACGTTCGTAGTGCGCGAAGTCGCCGTGCCAATCGAGGTGGTTTGCGGTGATGTTGGTGGCGACGGCGACGTGCGGGGACCACCCTGGCGCGCCGGCGCAGCCGATGCCGGGAGAGAGCCAGTGCATCATGGCGCTTGAGATTTCCAGAACGATGTCCGAGTCCGGCGTCATGCGCGGGAGTTCGGCGAGGAGCGAGCCGCCGATGTTTCCGCCGAAGAAGACGCCGCGTCCCGCGTCTTTCAGGATGTGCGCGATCATGGCGCTGGTGGTGCTTTTGCCGACCGAACCGGTGACGGCGATGACCTTCTCCCGATCCGGGAGGCGTTCAGTGAGGAGACGGATCTCGGTGGTGATCGGGACGCGGGCCGCTTCCGCGGCGCGAAGGAAGCGGTTCTCCCAGGGCTTGGGGACGGCGGGGTTCGCGATGACGAGGTCCGTGTTCGTGAAGTCGCTGACGTTGTGTCCGCCGAGGCGAAGGGTGACGGTCGTGTTATCGATCAGGTCGTTGAGTTGTGCGATGGATTCGGCGAGTCGTTCGGCGGGGTCGAGGTCGGTGATGAGGATGTCGGCGCCCTGGGCGGCGAGCCAGCGGGCGACACCGACTCCGCCGCCGAAGCGGCCGAGGCCCATGACGGTGACACGCTTTCCGGCGAGTGAGGCGGGTGACACGGGGCGGATTGTACGGGGATGGCGAGTGAAACCTTGCAGGCGGCGCGGCATCGAATCGCCGGGGTTGATAGGTTGATGCCGACTCCTTGCGCCGATGACCGCACTCCCGATCATCCTGACCCTCGCGGCCGCGTACCTCGGGATCGGGGCGGTGTTCGGCGTTGTGTTTGTGTGCGCGGGGGTGCAGCGGGTCGATCACGCGGCGGCGGGTTCACCCTGGTCGTTCCGGCTCCTGATCCTGCCGGGGTCGGTGGCGTTCTGGCCGTGGTTGCTTCGGCGGTGGGCGCGCGGATCGGGGCCGCCGGCGCCGGCTGATCCGAAGCGGGGCCGAGTGGAGCGGACGCGCGGCGTGCTGATCGGAGCGGGCGCGTGCTGGGGCGTGGTGCTGCTGGCGTGGTTTGCGATGGTGGCGTTCAGCCGCTGGGGAGGGCTGCCTTGAGCGCGTCCTATACATGGGTTCACTGGAACCGGCACAAGAAGGTGTACGACGCGGTGCTGATCGGCGGGGTCGCGGTGTATCTGGGCGCGTTTGTCGCGTTGGGGAAGTTGGTGTTCGCGTCGCCCGGGGATCTGAGTGATGAGGTGCTCGTGATCCGGGCGCTGGGAACCGCGGCGTTTTCGCTGCTGCATGTGGTGCTGTGCATCGGTCCCCTGGCTCGGCTGGATCGGCGCTTTGCGGCGCTGCTCTACAACCGTCGGCACATGGGGGTGATGATGTTCTGCCTGG
>JAEUIV010000153.1 GCA_016795005.1 Phycisphaerae bacterium | reverse complement strand
CCAGCCCGGACATGTCGGGCAACTCGCGCTCCGCAACGATCAGCGACGGCGATTGATCCAGCAACTTCAGCCCGGCTTCGCCGCTTTGCGCAAAGACCAGTTCCACCGGCGAGGCGCCGAGGATATCCTGGAACAGCCGGTGCGTGAGTCGATCCTCGTCCACCACCAGCACGACGCCCTTCAGACTTGTCACCTCGACGTGCTCCAGCTGGAACGTGCAGGAGCCGGACTTGGAGATTGAAAAGTCGCGTGGATTGATCGGTGAACTGAACTCGATCCCCAGGTCATGAGCGCGAGCCTTTACATGCTGGCACCACCGGATCACCCCCGCCACGCTCCGGGCCTTGCCGTTCACCGCCCGGAGCGTCAGGTGGCACACGGTCCCGGGGTGAACGAACGCCCCGGAAAGAACCGCGGCGCCGCGCTTGGTGAGATTGCGCGGGTACGCCACGCAATGCATGTTGCCCATCAACTTGCTCGTCGTCGTCAGCACCGACCGCTGGAATGGCATCGGCCAGCGCTTCAACCCGCGCTTCGAGACCATCGGGGACCTCGACGAAGCACGATTGAGATCGGCCATGAGGTGCTCGACCTCGGCCTGATTGAGCCTCAGAGAATCAAAGACTTCGGTGCTCGACATCGATCGCTCCAGTACAGATGCACTCCCCCTGAACAGGCGAACACGATGTCATCGACGAAATCGCGACGGTCGATCAGACGCGGCGCTTCGCCCGGCACATCCCGCCCGCGAACTTTCCGCCGCGAAGTCTGAGAACCTTCAGCCCAACGCCTGCATCCGCCCGCTCTGCGTCCGCCGGTGCGACAACGGCTTTCCGCGTGGTCCGGCCGCGCATCGGCATGATGCGGCACGAGGGTCTTCCCTGGATCCCAGCCGTGCGATGGCGAATCCACGCACCGCCCCCATCGACGGCCTGACGCCGGAACCGTGCGTCAGGTCAGGGAAAGTGAGTCCGATACCCCGAGGTTTGCGTAAATCTCACGTGTGGCGGTGCTCTTGTTCAGCGTGTAGAAGTGAAGCCCGCGGACACGGTGGTCGAGCAGGTCGCGGCATTGCTCGGTCGCCCAGTGAATCCCGACCCGACGGATCGACTCCGCGTTTCCCCGGCACCGGTCCACGGCTTTCAGAAGCGCCGCCGGCACCCGAGCGCCCAGCGCCAGTTGCGCGATCGTCTTCATCCCGCCGAGCGACGTGATCGGCATGATCCCCGCGATGATGGGCACCCTAATCCCCGCCAGTTCGCAGCGCTCACGAAAATCGTAGAAGTCACGGTTCTCGAAGAACAGTTGCGTGACGATGAACTCCGCGCCCGCATCCACCTTTCGCTTGAGATAATCCATCTCTTCGAGTCGGTTCGGTGTCCCGGGATGCCCTTCCGGGAAACCGGCCACACCGATGCCGAACCCGCGCGGGTCCGGGTGCTCGCGGCCCGCGTGCCGATCCCTGAACTGCCGGATGTATTGCACCAACTGCTCGGCGAAGCGGAACGAGTCGCGCGAGCGGTCGTAGTCGGGCTTGTCCCGCGGCGGATCACCACCAAGCGCCAGGATGTTCGACACGCCGGCCTTGGTGTACATCTCCAGGATGTCGTAGATCTCCGCCTCGGTGTGGTAGATGCAGGTCAGGTGGGGCATGGGGTCGCACGCCGTGGTCTGCTTGATCTTCACGACCAGGTCGTGCGTGCGGGCGCGCGTGCCGCCGCCCGCGCCGTAGGTGACACTCACCCACGCCGGATGCAGCGGCTCCAACTCCTTGATCGCCTCGAACAACTCCGCCGCCGCGACGTCCGTTTTCGGCGGGAAGAACTCGAAGGAAAAGGTGGTGGGACGAGAGTTGAGGATGTCAAGAATGTGCATGGGAGAGCACGATTCACCGCGCATCGGCACGCAAGACGGGACTAGTACCGGTAATGCTCCGGCTTGTACGGCCCATCCACCGGCACCCCGATGTACGCCGCCTGGTCATCCCGCAGCCTCGTCAGCCTGGCACCGAGTTTCCCGAGGTGCAGACGCGCCACCTTCTCGTCCAGGTGCTTGGGCAGGCGGAAGACCTCCTTCTTGTAGGACGAGGCGTTCGCCCAGAGATCAAGCTGCGCGATCACCTGGTTGGTGAACGAGTTGCTCATCACGAACGACGGGTGCCCGGTCGCGCACCCGAGGTTCACGAGCCGCCCCTCCGCCAGGATGATGATGCTGTGCGCCTTGATCCCCTTCGATGGGTTCGCCTTGAACTTGAACTCATCGACCTGCGGCTTGATCGTGACCCGTTCCACCTCGCCCGCCGCGACGAGCTTGTAGAGGTTGTTCATGTCGATCTCGTTGTCGAAGTGCCCGATGTTGCACACGACCGCGTTGTGCTTCATCTTCTTCATGTGATCGACGGTGATGATGTCCTTGTTCCCCGTCGCGGTGATGAAGATGTCCGCCGACTCCACCACGTCGTCCACCGTGACGACCTCGTACCCGTCCATGCACGCCTGGAGGGCGCAGATCGGATCGATCTCCGTCACCTTCACCCGGCAGCGCTGCGCCGACATCGACTGCACCGACCCCTTGCCCACGTCGCCGTAGCCGAACACCACCGCCACCTTGCCCGAGAGCATCACGTCGGTCGCGCGGTTGATCGCGTCGACCAGCGAGTGGCGGCAGCCGTAGATGTTGTCGAACTTCGACTTCGTCACCGAGTCGTTCACGTTGATCGCCGGGAAGAGCAGCTCGCCCCGCTCCTGCATCTGGTACAGGCGGTGTACGCCCGTGGTCGTTTCTTCGGAGACGCCCTTGATGAAGGGCACCATCCGCGTCCAGAACGTCGCGTCCTCCTGCAACTTGTGACGGATGAGCGAGAGCACCACCTTGAACTCGTGGTTGTCGGTCGAGTTGGGGTCGGGCAGCGTGCCGCTCGCCGCGAACGCCTTCTCCGCCTTGAATCCCTCGTGGATCAGCAGCGTCGCATCGCCCCCGTCGTCAACAAGGACGTACGGCCCGTTGCTCCCGTTCTTGTCCGCGGGGAACGTCAACGCCTGCAGCGTGCACCACCAGTATTCCTCCAGCGTCTCTCCCTTCCACGCAAAGCAGGCGATGGGCTTCTTCCCGGCGCGCCCCGTCGCCATCGCGGCGGCCGCGTGATCCTGCGTGCTGAAAATGTTGCACGACGCCCAGCGGACTTCCGCGCCCAGGTCCTGCAGCGTCTCCGCGAGCACCGCCGTCTGGATCGTGTTGTGCAGCGACCCCATGATCCGCGCCCCCTTCAGGGGCTGCTTGGAGCCGAACTCCTCCCGGCATGCCATCAGCCCGGGCATCTCGTGCTCGGCCAGTTCGATCTCCTTCCGACCGAACTCCGCGAGGCTCATGTCCCGCACCTTCGACGAAAGGTCGCAGGTCAGGGGCAGCCCGGTGTTCAGAAAAATCTTGCTCGTCGTTGATTTTGATGCCGTCGCGGTTGTCACGCTATCGCTCCTTTGGACTGATTGGTCCTGAGTTTCCAGCCTTGAATCGTGTGTCGTGGCCCCGGAGTATCGACCTCCGATGATCCTTGGTTTTCACGGTTTCCATTCACTTCCCACTCTTTCCGACCCGCCCCGTCGCGACAAACAACCCCGGCCCCTTCGATCCCGCCTCCATCCGCAACGGAAGCACCCGAACGTCCGTAAACCCCGCCCCCGTCATCAGCGTGCTCATCCGCTCCGCCGAGAATCCGAGATGACGGTGACCCATCGTGTGACGGTACTCGGTGCGCTGATGCTCGAACATGTCCACGATCAGCGCCACACCACCCGCCCGGATCACGCGACGCATCTCGCACAGCGCATCCTCGGGCTCGATCACGTGGTGCAGGACCATCAGGCACATCGTCGCGTCCACCGACCCCGCGGCCAGCGGCAACGCCTCGATCGGGCCGTCAACAAAGCGAACATTCGACGCCCCGCCGATCCGCTTTCGCGCCGCGTCCAGCATCGGCCTAGATTGATCCACCGCGATCACCTCGCGGACATACGGCGCGATTAACTCGGCTCCGTTCCCGGTCCCGCACCCCAGGTCCGCGACCACCCAGTCCCCCGGCAAAAATCCGAGCAATCCTCGCGCCGTAAACTCGCCCCCGAACAGCGCCAGCCGTACCGCATCCCACTCCCCGGCCACCCGGCCGAAAAAGGAAACGCTGTCCGTCGTCCGCGCCGCCAGCACCGCCTTGACGCGACGCAGATCGTCCTCAACCCCGAGATCGTCCGCGAGTTGTGACGAGATCGTCCGCCACAACTCCCTGACCGGGAGGTCAAGGTCGTCCGGCACCAGCCGATAGAACGTCGCCGTCCCATCCGCGCGACGCTGGAGGAATCCGGCGTCCGACAAGACCTTCAGGTGCCGGCTCACCGTCGATTGCGGCAACTGGGCCACCATCGCCACCTCACCCACGGTCAACTCATGAGCCTCCAGCAGACGACAAATCCGCAGCCGCAGCGTCTCGGAGAGCGCTGCCAGCCGTTCGGTCAGGTGCGTTGAAGCGGGGGATCGTTTCATCCGTTTATCCGGATGAAGTGTAGAACAAGCCCGCCCGGCGCGTCAACCCTGGGAAACGGCCAAAATTCGCCGATTATCGGTCGCCGCGAAGGATCACGGGGTCCGGCACGCGCTGAGAGGCCTGCTCCACGGGGCGGAGTGCGAACGCCGCGCCGGGCTGGTAGCCGTGGTTCTTGATTTTCGCCGCGAACTCTTCGTTCTTCGGCTCGAGCCAGTAGGCCATCGCCAGCCGCTGGACGGCCTTGGTTTCGTCCCCGATTTCCATGTAGTAGCCGTACAGCGCCATCTGGTACTCGGCGTGCAGCCCGCCATCACCAAGCGCCGCCGCGAGGTACGCCTTCTCCGCGGTGTCGTAGTCCTTGCCGCGCTGCGCGTAGCGACCCAGCCGGAGCCAGTCCGTCGGCCGCCGCCGTTCCTCAGCGATGGTCTGGAGCAGACGCACGCCGGACTCGTACTCCCCGCTGCGGCCCATGGCTTCCGCCAGCGTGTACATGACCTCGTCATCCTTCGGCAGCGTCGTGTAGGCCTTTTCCAGTTCCTCACGTGCCTTCCGCGGGTTGTCCACGCCGAGCAGAGCCTTGCCGTATTGCAGCCGCGCCCGTGCATTCCAGGGCTGGGCTTCGACCACCTGGGCATATTCCGCCTCGGCGGTCGCAAAGTCCCCCTTGGCGAGCGCACGGTCGCCCGAAGCCGCCATCATGTGGGGGGCACGCGGCCCGGTCCGCCGCGCGTTGCTCTGACAGCCCATCGCCGTCACGCCGACCAGAATCATCACCATCACACCAACTCGGCGAAGTTCCATGCCATATCTCCATGTGATCCGACCCATCATCATCGGACATCGGCATTCTAATGCCTGATCCCCGCCTCTGATCCCCTACCCTCACGTCATGCCCCGCTCTGTGCTGCTTCGCCATGACCTCGCCGACGGCTCATGGCACTTTGATTGGCTCATCGATCCGAATGGTCTGGGAAGCCCGGACGACCGGAATCTCATCACGTTCAGGCTCGCCGGGCGTCCAGACGAGCCTCGGACTCCGATTGAAGGGGTGCGCCTCCCGGATCACCGCCGAATGTACCTGGATCACGAGGGAACTCTCTCCGGCGGCCGTGGTTCGCTCTCTCGGATTGCGGAATGGCCTTGCGAGGTGCTGCTCGATCGCACCGGGGAACTCTGGCTGAAGATCGAGTTTTCGAGTGGACCGACCTTGCTCCACGGGGTGCCGGTACATGGAACCACCTCCGCCTGGCGATTCGACCGCCGGGCCAACTTTCCGGGGCGTGACAACGCCTGAATCCGCACAGTTTCGCGGTGCTCCATTTCGCGCCCCAAAACACCCGATATCACACCGCATGTGCGGCCTCATCGGCATCGCCGCCCGCCAGGGCGAAACACCCTCACTCACCGACCGACAACTCGCGCGCCTCCGCGATCGGCTCATCCACCGAGGCCCGGATTCCGCCGGCCTGTGGCGGTCCCGGAATGTCGCCCTCGCTCACCGACGCCTCGTCGTCATTGATCCATCGCCCGCCGCCGCCCAGCCGTTCCTGTCGGACCCGGACCCCGCCACGGGCGAGCCGCGATTCGCGCTCGTTTACAACGGCGAACTCTACAACGAGCCGGAACTCCGGCGCGAACTCACGTCCCTGGGCGCGCGGTTCCGCACGCAGAGCGATACCGAGACCATCCTCCGCGCCTTCGAGCAGTGGGGGACCGGCGCCCTCTCACGAATGCGGGGGATCTTCGCGATCGCTCTCTTTGACGCGAACCTGCAGACACTCACGCTGGCCCGTGATCCGCTCGGGGTGAAGCCGCTCTTTTACTTCCGAGCGTCGCGCGAGATCATGTTCTCGAGCGAGATCGGGCCGCTGCTGAGGCATCCCGACGCTGCGGTGGCGCCGAATCCGCGCATGGTCAGCGCCTACCTCACGACGATCCGCACGTGCCTCGGCGGCGACACCCTGATCCAGGGAATCCACACGCTCCCGCCGGGCCACATGCTTCAATGTGATCTTTCCGCCGGGGTGAATCGTGACGGCCCGCCGCCGCATCGACTCGTTGAGTACTGGCGCGGCCCGCGCGCCGCGCACGCAGCCGACCACGCCGAGGCCGTCGAACGGGTCCGGTCCGCCCTCGAAGATTCCGTCACGAGACAACTCCGTTCTGACGTCCCGATCTGCTGCCTGCTCTCCGGCGGGCTGGACAGCACGATCATCACGGCGATCGCCGCTCGCCACGTCGAGTCCGTCCGGACCTACGCGGCCGGCGCGCCGATCCCCGCCGATTGCGGCGATCATCCCGCGGACTCGGACCTTCATGTTGCCAGGCTCGCCGCGCAATCCCTCGGCACCGACCACGCCGAGGCGCACGTCACGCGCGGACTCTTTAACGACCGCTGGCCCTGGATGGTCCAGCAGATGGGGATGCCGTTGAGCACGCCGAACGAGGTCGCGATCTACGAGGTCGCGCGCCGCCTTCGTTCGGACGGGTGCATCGTGACGCTCTCCGGCGAGGGGGCCGACGAACTGTTCGCGGGCTATGACCGCGCGCTCGACGCCGCCGCCCGGTTCCGTGACGATCACACGGACGGCCGCACCGCCGGCGCGTTCGAACTGGCATCGAACGCCTGGACGCCCCCGGATTTCAAGCGGGTGGTCCTCACCCCGCGCGCCTGGCCCGCGGCCGACGAGGACCGCTGGCTCAGCGCCACCTATGAATCAGAGTTCACGCGGGCCGCCGCGGAAGCCGGGCACGACGGCCTCGACGCACACCTGCGATTCCACCGTCGCATCAATCTCACCGGACTCCTGCAACGGCTCGACACCGCGACGATGCTCGCGGGCGTCGAGGGACGAACGCCGTTTGCCGATCACCTCGTCGCCGAACTCGCCGAATCGCTCCCGCTGTCATTTAAGTTCGAGAGCGATTCCGCCGGCGCCGCGAGCGACCAGGCAGGCCATCACGCGGGGTCGGCGGTCGCGACGCTCCCGCGAACCAAACTCATCCTCCGCGAAGCCTTTTCGGGCGTGGTCCCTCCCATGATTCTCGAACGGCCCAAGGCCTCGTTCCCCGTCCCGTTCCAATCGTGGGTCCGCGATCACACCGGCGTCCTCCGGGATTCCGCGTTCGCGCGCGAGTTCCTCTCCGACGCCGCGATCGCCGCCGTTGCTCAACAGCCGGAGAAACTCTGGCGCCTCGCCTGGCCCATGATCAATCTCGCGTACTGGGGGCGGTCGATGGGTTGGTGAGCCGCGCTCGATCCCGGGGGTCGCAAGCGTGGCGCTTACCCGTGCCGCCACCACGCGCCAAGCCGCGCGACGATCACCCCCATGAGTCCGACGAGCGCCACGATGCCGCCGATCCACGCGCCCGCCGGTGGATGCGCGAGACTCCGCGGACTCCGCAACATGAACCACCCGCCCGCGATCGTGCCGACCAGCAGCAGCGCGAGCGAGATGAGCATCAACCCCTTCCACCGCTTCCCCGTCAACTCGATCAACTGCACATGCCCCGGCTCGATCCGCACGAGCACCGGTTCATGATCCCCGGCCGTCAGAGAGGAACCGGAGCCTGCCGGAGCCGCGTTCCGCACGGCTTCCACGCGATTCACCTCGATCCCACGACCCGCGGCGTCGGCTCGCGCCGCGCGCTCATCGGCCGCCTCGATCACCAGGTCGATCGGCCCTTTGGTCTTGGCATCCACTCCCGACACTCGGTAGCGCATACCCTTTCTATCGACTCGCGCCGCGACTCTGATGAAGGAGTGCCCATGCCCGGCCGGACAGCGCAGGAACTCGTCGAACTTACGACCGCCCCGACCGAATCACACGCCGGGATCATCCGATCCGTCCTCACCGACGCCGGGATCGAATCCTGGACCCAGAAGGCCCCGGGCATCGACTACTTCGGCCTCGGCACGCTCGGTTTTTCCGTGACCACCATCACGGTCCGCGCGGAGGACGCCGAACGCGCCCGTGCGGCTCTTGACGCGAATCGCCAGGACTCGGTCGATCTCGATTGGTCCGACGTCAACGTCGGCGAACCGGAGGATGAGGTGGCGGCACGGATCGCCGCAAGGCCGGAGCATTCACCGATCGAACAGCCGGCCCCCTTGGCCTCCTGGTTCCCGATCAAGGAGACGCTCGGTTGGATCATCCTGATCGGTCTGGCGGGGAGTCTCAGCCCGTGGTACGTGCCGACGCTCATGTTCCTGTTCGCGGTGATCCACCTGGGCTGGACGGCGCGCGTTGCACGTCGAGCGGCGCGATCCAAGCAGCCGCCCCACCACGCGGGAACGTGATTGTTGAGATGGACTCGAGAGTGACCCGAGGCTTTACCGTTCCGACATCGACACGTACGCCACGCCGTGCGGCCCGACGTACTCCGCGTCCGGACGGAACAGGCGGTTGTCGCCCAACTGCTCCAGCACATGCCCGGCCCACCCGGCGATCCTCGAGAGCGCGAACATCGGGGTGAACAGGTCGAGTTTCAGCCCGATGCAGTGGTAGGTCGTCGCCGAGTAGAAATCGACATTGGGATAAATTCCCTTCGCCGCCTTCTCGCGCAGCATGACGCGCTCGATGGCGCTGGATTTTTCGTACAGGTCCTGGTTCCCCGTGTCCGCGGCCAGCTGCTTCGCGAGGGTCTTGAGGTACGTCGCCCGCGGGTCGTACGACTTGTAAACGCGGTGCCCGAAGCCCGAGATTTTCGCTTTCTTCGCCAGCTTTTCCTGGATGAAGCGCTCACAATCCGCGGCCGACGGGATCTCCGCGAGCATCCGCATCACGTCCTCGTTCGCTCCGCCGTGCAGCGGCCCGCGCAGGCTTCCGATCGCGCCCGTAATCGCCGAATAGACATCGCTCAGCGTGCTCGCGATGACCCGTGCGGTGAACGTGCTGTTGTTCAGGCCGTGGTCCGCGTGAAGGATCATGCACGCGTCGAAGGCGCGCTCCATCGTGGGGGTCGGTTTCTGGCCGTTCAGCATGTAGAGGAAGTTCGCCGCGAACGACAGGCTCGGATCCGGCTTGACATACGGCAGGTTGCGCCGCGAACGGTCGAACGCCGCAACGATCGCCGGCGCCTGCGCCAGGATGTTGAGCGCTTTCTGACGCGCCGTCGGCACATCCACCGCGTTCGGCGAGGGGTCGAACATGCCAAGCGACGAAACCATCGTCCGCAGCATGTGCATGGGCTGAGCCTCTTTCGGCAGCGAGGCGATCCGTTGCTCCATCCCCGCCGGGAGTTCGTACCGGGCGCGAAGGTCCTTGCAGAATGCGTCCAGTTCGCTCCGGGAAGGCAGTCGCTGATTCCAGAGGAGGAAAACCGTCTCCTCGAACGACGAGTTCCGGGCCAGGTCGTCGATGGCGATGCCGACGTACTCCAGCACGCCCTTCTCGCCGTCGATGAACGACATCCGCGTTTCCGCGGCGACTATTCCTTCCAACCCCTTCGACGTCATCGTGGCGGTCATGGCGGCTCACTTCGTTCCGGCGGCGATAGTTCCATCATGCGGAGCAGGCCGGCCCTGCTGCACACAACTCCCGACTGACCGATCTGAATCCAGACAACAGGAAGGCGGGAAAATGACTATAGGGACGAGGCGCCACCCCTTCAATCCCGAGGGGTTCCCCGCCGGGCTGCTCACGCCGGTTCGCTCGTTTCCGGCCCGCGGAGCGACACGGG
>JAEUIV010000150.1 GCA_016795005.1 Phycisphaerae bacterium | reverse complement strand
CGGTCGGCCATCCACGCCACGTCCCGTCCTGGTTCTCTTCGCCATCGTCGGCCTCCTTGCCGATCGACAGCTTCACCGAGCGGAACACAAAGCGCAACCGAACGAGCGCCGAACGCGACGATCCGTCAAACAGGACCTAGTCCTTGGTGTCTTGGGGACATGGATGGCGATGGGATCGCCGGGACGAAGACGGACGTCCTCATCATCAAATGTCAGCCTGGCCAACCCGGAACTCAGTGCGATCGCAACCAGTGGTGCTGGGGGGATGCCAACCTAGATGGCTGGGTCAACAGCGCCGACCTTCAACTGATCCGCGCAATCACCGGCGGCGGTTCTGTGCCCTGCCCGGAGTGTGGACTCTGCGGCGGCATCCGCGAGTGGTGTCGCGGAGATGTCAACTTCGACGGAGTGGTTGATTCCCTCGACGAAGAGGAAGTCGATATTCTTGACGGGCTGCTGGATGGCGCAATGCGAACGCCGTATCGCTGCTACATCGGCGCACCGGGTTGTATGCCCCCAAGTCCTTGTCCCTAGCCATCCGTCGATATGAGATCAAGCCACGTCGCGCCGTCGCCGATGCAGGCCCGCGATACCTGCTAGGGCAAAGAAGCCGGAAATGCCTGGCGAAACCGGAGTTGGAATGGGCAATGCCATCTGGAGGGAAACCGTCCCGCTGACCCAAATCGCGTCCGCTTGGTTCGGCACCTCGTCGCGAGACTCAAAGAACTCAATTCGGATAACCCCGTCGGCCAAAGCCTGAACCGGCGGAATATTGAAATCAGCGAGTTTGGTGATCCCGCCACTGCTGTATGCAGTTGGTCCGCCGGGCGTCGGGTCTGCGGAACCGGGCTGAATGAAAAACCCAGTCAGGTTCTGATTCGCCGAGTTGCGGACAAACAAGGAAATATCCCGCCGTCTGGATTCTGGTAGCAATGTCTGGAGTACGACGTCGTGGCCGATCCCGTTCACGGAGTTGAACGGTCCGATCCAAAGCAGAATGACGACGTTGTTCGGGGACCCGAGGAGGTCCATGCTCGGAATCCCGGTCACGTCGATCGTCGCAAGTCCGGCCCCGACCCGTTCGCTGGTCGGCTCGGTGAGCGTCACGGTCGAAAAATCGGAGGGGGTTGAGCCCAGAGCGCACGAGACCAATCCAACTACGCCCAGCGATGCCGCTTGAAGCCTCAGTGCGTTCATCGTCAAGCGATCCTGCCTTCTGAGATGCTGGTAAAACGGTCAAAGAAGTCTACCTCAGCATTGGTCAAAGGCAATCCTTCTCTTCGTTTGTGGCTTCCGTTCGAGGATCAGAGCGTTCGGCCTCACCCCCCGGCACCGGCCCGTCCCAGAAACACCACCGTCATGAGGACAAAGATCGCCCCCGCCGCCTGAAAACCGCGGTCATGCACCGCGAGTTCCGTCGGATCATCGTACTTACCGCGTTCGAGCATCAGGATCGCTCGGAACATGCCGTAGAACGCCGGCAGCATCGTCAGCCACATCAGGTTGAATCCGACGACGTGCCTGCTTCCAAGGCTCTGCACGTAGGACGCGTAGGTCAGCAGCGTGGCCCCCGCCGTCACGATCACGGCCATCTGAAGGAACGAGTCGGTGTACCCGGCCTGCACCCGGCGATGCTCGATCGCTCGTCCGCCGTCGCCGTCATCATCCGCCAGCGCCTTCCGCTCGCCCAGCCGTTTGCCGAAGGCGAGGAACATCGAGAGGAAGAAGGTCACGTTCAGCAGCCAGACCGATGGTTCCACGCCCGCCGCGGCGCACCCCCCCATCACCCGCAGCACGAAGCCCAGCGCCAGGCCGATCACGTCGAGGATCAGGACGTGTTTCAACCACGCGCTGTACGCCGTGACGTTGAGCACATACAGCCCGAGCGTCAGTGCGACCCACCCCACCGTGGGCATCCCGATCGCCAGCAGTAACGCCACTGACGCCATCCCCAGCACCCCCGCCCACGCCGCCGCCTGGCCAACTCCGACATGCCCGGCCGCGATGGGTCGCTTTCGCTTCCGCGGGTGCGACCGGTCGGCCACGCGGTCCAGCAGGTCGTTCACGACGTAGCCGGCGCTCGACGCCAGGGCGAACGCCCCCGCGGCCAGCAGCGCCCGGAACGCCACGCGCTCGACCGTGGCCTCTTCCGTCCCGAGGTCGCGCAATCCGTACAAGGGACCGATCAGGACGAACGCGCTCTTGGTCCACTGGGCCGGCCTCGCCAGACGAACGAGCGACCACCACAGGGGGGGAGCCGCCGATTCGGCCGATGATGATTTCAGTCCCATCATGCCCACACACTATCGACCCGATCGCCCAAACATCCCCATTCCGACCGGCCGATCGTCCTCATTCGCGTCGGCCGTTCCATTGGCCGTCCTGCTCAGCATCGAACTCGTGCTCTTCCTGCCCATCGTCCTCAGCGGCGCCGGCGGCACCAGCGAAACCCGCGACGCACTCGACTACCACCTGCCCATCATCGAGAAGATGCGGGCC
The DNA here is from genome assembly GCA_016795005.1 of Phycisphaerae bacterium. Classification (GTDB taxonomy): domain Bacteria; phylum Planctomycetota; class Phycisphaerae; order Phycisphaerales; family UBA1924; genus JAEUIV01. The sequence goes on along the minus strand of JAEUIV010000150.1, from coordinate 11,368 downwards.
GACTGGCCCGCCGTGGACATTGTCCACTACGAATCCGCCACCGCCCCCGGCTTCCACCTGCTCATGGCGGCGGTGTGGCGCCTGACCGGCGAACCGCGCGCCATGCTCGCGGTCAACTCGCTCTTCGGCGTGCTGCTCATCTCCACCATCTACTTCGCCGCCCGCCGATTCGCCGGCTCATGGGGCGCCTTCGCCCTCACCATGCCCATGGTGTGCAGCCCCTATGTCCTCGGCGCAACCATCTGGCTCACGACGGACAACGCCGCGCTCTTCCTGGTCGCGCTCGCCCTCGGCTCGGCCACGATCGCGCGCACGACCAACGCCCGGCTGATCTTCGGAGGATTCGCCGCCGCCGCCGCCGTCGCCGTGCGTCAGATCAATGTCTGGCTCGCCGCGCCGCTCGGCTTCGCCGGGTTGATCGCCAGCCCCCTCGCCGCATTCATTCCCACGACCCTTCGATGGAAAGAGGGCGACCCCGCCGCGCCGAGGCGAAGCCTCGCATCGCTCATCGTCGGCGGGATCGCCGCCGCGCTCCCGACCGCCACGCTCCTCTTCTTCGCGTGGAAATGGGAATGGCATCTGCTGCCGCGCGCCACCACGCCCGAGATCCTCAAGCACGCCGCCGGCGCGAACCCCGCCTCGCCCGCGTTCGCCCTCGCGCTCACCGGAGCGCTCGGCATGTTCTTCCTCCCCTTCGCCTGGGGGCCGATCCGTCGCCTGCGACCCAATGATCTGACCGCATGGATCGCCGTGTTCCTCGCGCTTCTCATCGCGGTTGCCCCGGAAACGAGTTACCTCTGGACCGAGACCTTCATGCCCCGCGCCTACGGCTGGCTCTGGCGCATTGTCGAAAAGTTCCCCGCGCCGATGGAACGCTCGATCGTCATCGCCGCGGCCGCCCCTTTCGGCGCGCTCGTCCTGCTCATGCTCTACCGCGCCGCGTCCGACGCGGGCCGCCGCGTGCAGGCCGGCGTCCTGCTGCTCTCGCTCCTCGGCTGGCTCTGCGCCCAGTCGATGAACAGCCAGGCGTGGCAACGATACTTCGAGCCGATCATCACCCTCGGCCTGATCTGGCTCAGCGCCATGACCGTGACCCGCATCCACACCGATCTCGCCCGGGGTGAGCCACCATCCGCCGAAGCAACTCCAACAAGCGGAAACCGATGGCTCTTCATCGGCCCACTCGCGCTCGCGGCGTGCCAGCTGGGACTGTGCGCGATCACGCTCTACCGGGAAGTGATCGCCGACCTCAACTCGCGGTGAACGCCCCGAGGTTCATCCCCGCCGATCCTCAAGGTCGAAACCGGCGCGAATGAAAAACCCCGCGACGGGTCGCGGGGTTCGAAGTCGTCGCAGCCTGTGCGGCGTCTTACGGGAAGATCCCCCGCAACGCATACGCCTCGCCGATGTTCTCGAGCGCCGCCATGTACGCCGCGGTCCGCATGTCCACGCCGTACTTCTGACGCATCATCTGCGTCCGGCGCGCGGCCATGACCATGTGCCGGTTCAGTTCATCGTCCACCTTCTCCAGGTCCCAGATCGTGTGCGTCTTGTTCTGGACCCACTCGAAGTAGGAAACCGTGACCCCGCCGGCGCTGCAGAGGATCGCGGGCATGATCTCGACCCCCTTCTCCATCAGGATGCGCTCGCCCGCCGGGGTCGTCGGCGCGTTCGCCGCTTCCGCGACCACCTTGCAGTCGAGCTGCTTGGCACGCTCCGGGTTGATCATCTGCTCGAGGGCCGCGGGGATGAAGACATCCACCTTGGTCTTGTAGAACTCGTCGGCGGTGCACTTGTCGCCACCCTTGAAGTTCGCCACCCCGCCCGTCGCCTTCACGTGCTCATCGAGCGCGCTGGTGTCCAGCCCGTTCTTGTTGATCACCCCGCCCGTGTGGTCCATCGCGGCGAGCACCTTGCCGCCGCGCTCGGCCCACAGCTTCGCGGACCACGAGCCGACGTTCCCGTAGCCCAGAACGCTGCACGTCCCACCCTTCATCTGGATGTTCAGTTCGGGCAGCAGTTCCGCCAGCACATCGATGACCCCCTGTCCCGTGGCCTTCTCACGGCCGACCGAGCCGCCGACCGCGATCGGCTTGCCCGTCACCACCGCCATCGCGTCGCGCGTTCCGTTGGTGATCCCGGCATAGGTATCCGCGAACCACGCCATCATCTGCGCGTTCGACCCGACGTCCGGCGCGGGGATGTCGTAGTCGGGGCCGATCTGCGGCGCGATCGCGGCCACGAACCGACGCACAACGCGGCGCAGCTCGTTGGTCGTGAGCGACCGCGGGTCGCACTTCACACCCCCCTTGCCGCCGCCGTACGGAATCCGCACCAGCGAGCACTTCATCGTCATCAGCACCGCCAGCGACTTCACGTCGTCCAGGCTCACGTGCGGGTGGAAACGCAGCCCGCCCTTGTAGGGTCCGAGCGCGTTGTTGTGCTGCACGCGATACCCCTTGAACAGGCGGTGATGACCGTCGTCCATCTCCACCGGGAAATGCACCATGATCTCGTTCTTGGGCTGCGCCATGATGATCTGGACATGGTGCGGCAGCTTCAGCACCTCCGCCGCGTGCAGGACCGCGTCGATCGTCTGGAGATAGAGATTGTCCGGATCCCTCTCCATCCCCAGTTCGTCGAACACGGGGCTATCGAGGTGCTTACGGGTTGGAGAGGAGATCGAAGCCTTGGCCATGGCGATGGTGCTCACTGGTTCACTTCAACAAAGGTGGAACAAACGGCTTGAACGGACCCGCGAGAACGTCTCGACATTCGGCCTGATCAATCCCACTACACTGACCCCGACCAAGGCCCACCAGCCTTGGACGTGAGGGAACGATGATAGCGTACTTCGCATCCGATCTGGTCTGGGCCACCCGTATCAAGGCCTGCGCCGACGACCTCGGACTCCCCGCCCGCCCGGTACGAAACCTGGACATGCTGAATGCCCGCCTCGGCGATAGCCCCGTCAGGGGTTTGATCGTGGACCTAGACCAGCCGGAGACCGCCACAGCCCTGATCCGCCGCGCTCGAGAATGGTCGTCCACCGAATCACCAACGGAACACGCCGCACGATCACCAATCCGCATCGTCGCGTTCGGCCCGCACGTCGAGACGGAGGCCTTGGGGGAAGCCCGCAGACTCGGCGCCGACGCCGTGATGACCCGGGGCGCCTTTCACGCCCGGCTTGCGGATGTTCTCCGCGATCTGGGCCGTCCGTAGCCTTCCTCGCCGCGCGCCGGTTCAACGACTCATCAACTTCCACAGGCGCGCCGGGGAAACCGCGTGCTCGCGCCGCATCATCTCCAGCGTCATCGGCGGGCCGAGACCCCATCCGAATCGCAGTCGGAGCGCGCGGCCGGCCTCGTCGCGCGCCCTCGCTCGCACCCGCACCGGCGGTTCCAGCCACGCCTGCCACGCCGCGACAACCCGAGACCAGTCGTCCAGCGCCAGGCTCGCCGGGTGCGCTCGCCGAGAGGGAGGCGACGGCTTCAATCCCGCGAGCGCGCGAGCCAGCGCGAGCGAGATCGGCGTCGCCAGGCGCCCTTGCTTAAAGGGATCGAACCGATCGACGCCATCACCCGCCGCCTGAAACGCCGTCGCCTCCCAACGACGGATCTCCGCGGGCGACAGGTCGAGCAGCGCGACACCGGCACGTTCTTCGATCGAACGCACAATCAGCGGTCGCTCGCCCCGGATCAGTTCGATCTTCAGCAGCGCGGCCCATCGGAGGTCCGTTTCAATCTGATCGAGCGCCCGCCCCCCCGGAGGATTCCCAAGGCCTGCGATCGCACGCGACGCGCGCCAGCGGAGAAAGTGGTACGCCGAGGCAAGCACCCGTTCGTGCTCCGCCTTCGGCGCCACGCGCGCCCGGGACGCCGCGGCCAATGCCAAGGCGTCGGTGTCCCCCGGCTCGCCCAGACCCATCCGCACCGCTTCATCCGAGAGGAAGAACGCCTCGCCGCGCACGCCTCCGAACTTCGGCGAAACGGGACCGGCGAGGTCGAGCAATCGCAACCGAGTTGCTCTTTCCGAATTAATGAGCCGATGAACCGTCGCCCGCGCGACGCCGAGACGCTCCGCGATGCGGCCAGGCCCGATCCCGCGGCTCCACGAGCGGAGCGCCATCAAACGTTCACGCGCTCCCGAGCGATCCGACACGCCGAACGCCGCGGAAACCCGCCCCCTCAGCACCCGACGAACCGCACCCTCCGACGCACCGACGCTCGGCGCGAGCGCACGCGCCGTCTTGCCCAGCGAATCACCCGTCATCGTCCGATGCACCAGCGCATCCTCGACGATCCGGTCCCGCGCCTCCCGCGTGGTCCTCCGGTACGCCCGCGCGGCCCGGAGCAGCCCGGCCTCGGCACGCTCGAATCCCTCGATCGACTTCACCGAAAACATGAGCGTCACTCCCGACTGGGGCGATCGAACTCGGACGCCGATCAAGCCCCTTCGACGGTACCGCTCAAGCGTTCGGGCGCTCACGCTCCATCGTCTCTGGAGATCCTCTCGACCGAGAAGGGGCCGACCCAGGTCGGAAGCTTCGAGCCGTGCCCGGGCCGAGACTCGCTCCGCAAAGGCACTGAGGTCCGCGAGCAGCGCCGCCCCGACCAGTTGCACCGGGTCGGAGACCTCCGTGCGAAACCGGGTGATCCGCCTCGCCACCCAGTCCTCGGCGTAGGCCCGATCGGGATCAATCTCCGACGCCAGTTCGATGACCGCCGCCACCTGCCGCGCCGCGGCGGCGCTCGGCGAAAACCGCAACTGCCGCGCAAGATCGTCCAGGACACGCAGTCGGATGCGAGGCAGTCGAGGCACGAGCAAAGTGTACGTACCACGACGCGCTCGACAATGATTCGCCAACACAAACGGCCCCCGCGAGTGGGTGGCTCGCGGGGGCCGAGGTGTCCGTCGGGCCTCGTCGAAGGCTCCGCCGTCTACAGATCAGGCCAGGAGGTCATCACGGGCACGCGATGCCGAAGTTGGCGAGCACCGCCGTGATATCCGCGAAGTTGACGGTCCCGCTGCAATCCGCGTCGCCGGGATTCTGCACGCCGATCGTCCCGACGAAGTTGAAGTTCGCAAGGGTGGACGTGATGTCGGCGAAGTTGACCGTCCCGCTGCTGTCCGAATCACCCGGGCAGCACACGGGAACCACCACGAAGCACCCCGAGAGGTCGGCGGCGTCCACGTCGCCGTCATGATCCGTGTCGCCCTGGTTGAAACGAGCGCCGGCGGTGATCCCCTGGTTGGCGACGATGATCGCCTGGTCGAGCGAATCGACCACGCCGTCGAGGTTCACGTCGCACGAGGTGGTTTCGAGGATCGAGAGGACCTTGATCGCGTCGCTCTTGTCGACGATCCCGTCGCCGGTGAGGTCGCAGGAGAACTCGCCGACGATCTCGCCGGCGCCGTTCTCCGCGTACTGCGCCTCGGACAGGTTGTTCCAGTTGAGCGCGCCGTCGGCCACGTTCGGATTGCGGAGGAACTGAGCGCGGACGTACTCCAGGTCCACCCCGTTCACCACGCGGTCGCCGCCGATGGGCGCAAACCCCACCGTCCGAGCGCCCGAACCCGCGACATCCGCGCAGGCATCGCCCGCGTCATATGTCCCGCGAGCAAGCGTCACGCCGAAGAAGTTGTTCGGCTGGCTCACAAACCCGGTCGGCGGGCTGGTCAGGTTCAGCCCGGGCGAAGTGCGAACCGCCTCCCACGCCGCGTCCAGCGCCATGAACGCGCGCATGCGGTTCATGAAGCGATTGTGCGGAACAAATGGATTGTCCGCATTCTCAAAGTCAGCCAGGCGGGGATCGCCGACGCCCGAGTAGGGGGCGTTTGTGCCGGGAGTGGAAGGGTCCAGCACCGGCACCGTGCCGAGGCCGTCAGCCCAGTAGAGCGCGTCGCGGTAGTCGGCGATGAAGGTCTGGCTGCCGTTGTCCCACTTGCGACCAAAGTCTCCGTCGCAATTGAAGTCGCCGAGCACTTCGATGATCGCCTGGTCGCCCGCAAACGAAGAGCCGTCCGAGTAGAACGTGAGAAGACCGCTCCCCGCCGGAGCGTTCCACACGTTGGCCGGGACCAGGACCGCGCCGGTGTTATCCCGGGCGAAGTTGCGGTCGACCCACGCGCGGACCATCTGCTCGGCATCGTTCAGGTCGCGATGACCGTCACCATTGAAGTCGCCCGAGATGCGATTGCGATTCCCAAGCCCGACCGTGCCGCTCTGGTAGGGGGCCGTCGCGCCGCTCTGGCGGACATAGGTGTTGTTGGGAGAAACACCGCGGCCGTCGGAATAGCGATTCGTCCCGGTGAGCACCTGGCGCTCGGGGGTCCGGCCGTTGTACTCGTTGATCTCGTTCAGCCCGTCACCGTCGTTTCCGAAGACGCCGTAACGTGCGTTCGCGAGCGTGTTCCCCGTCGCCGTGACCCCGATCACCGCGAAGTTGAGCGGGGTCGTGAAACCCGCATCGCCCGGCACCAGCAGCGAGCAGGGCATGCTGTTGATCTGCTGCACATTCCTCGCCCCGGCGATCACCAGGGTCGTGCCGAGGAACTCGCCCGGAGTAAATCGGTTGGAGGGTGTCAGCGGGTCGAGCGCGTAGGCTTCAACGGAGCGCGTGATGTTGTTGATGTATTCGGCGGCGTAACCGTTGCGCATCGGCGCCTCGGTGTTCGCCGGGTCAACACCCTTGGCGGTCTCGACAACGCCGTTGATCGTCACCGTGTTGAGGCTGGACCGTGGGTCGCCCAGCGTCGCCATGATGCCGGGCCCCCCGATGTTGTACCCGTTGTAGCGGTTGGCGATAGGCGTCGGCGGAACCGTGTAGGGAAAGGTCGTATCGACCGAAGTAAAGCCCAGCACGTTCAGGATCGTGGGACGTGCATACGCCGTGCCGCCGACGATGTCCGATCGCACCGCGAGAAACTCCGCGCGCATCTCCGTCAGGAACAGGCCGCCCACGGTCCCGCGCTCCGCTCCGGTGTAGCCGAAGCCGAGTCGCGTGTTCCGGAGCGTCCCCTCCATGTCGCTCGATCCGAACTTGTTGCTCGGAAGGTAGCCCGGACCGAGCAGACGCGAGGCGTTCTCGCCTCCGATGGCTTCACCGATGCCGTGGCTTGGGTCCGTGCAGATCGAGTTGGAGTACGCGTTGTGGGTGCCCGAGCCGGGGCTGCGGTTCACCTGGATCAGGTTCTCGCCGGTCTCGGTGCGGCCGGTGGTATTCAGGTGCCGGAGCGACGAGTATCGGGCGCCGCGGTAGCCGGTGCCGAAGTTGGTCATCGTGCCGACGGGCGCGTAGGCCAGCGGGGTATCGAAAACGGTCATCTGGTCCGACGCCGCCCCACCGGGGCCGTCGTCAATGGTGAACCCCGCGCCGAGCGTGACGAGCTGCTCGGAGAAGCCGATGAGATTGCCCTGGTTGTCCCGCGGCATGCGCGGATTCGTGCCGTAGCCGGGATCGCCGGGAGAATCCGTCGCGTTCGCCGCGCCGACGGTGGTCACCGCCCAGCGCACCGGAACATCCAGCGGCGCAAGATCCTGCCGATACCCCCCCGCGCCGGCGATATCCGCATTGGTGTACGGCGCTGCGGAGTTCAGGTTCTTCCCCGCCGGCAGAGGCGAGGTGCCAAAGGCGTTCACCGGCGATCCGCCGGGATGCTGCGAGTTGAAACCCACGGAGAACGCCCCCCCCGGCGTCGCGCCGACGAGCGGGCTGGTCGCGGCGGTCAGGAACTGCCCCGCCAGACCGTTGACGCACGCGAAGGTCGCCAGGTCGGACGACAGCGCGACGCCCGGATTGTTCGGAACGATGGACAGGTTGGTCGGATCACCGATGTCGGCGCCGCTGATGAAACCCGTCCCGAAATCGATGAGCTCCTGCAACCCATTCACCGAACCCGTCGCCCGGTACTGAACCACGAACCAGAGGTCCGAGTTGTACGCCCCTTCCGTGGGAACAAAGTCGGCCAAACCCTCATCGACCGTCGGGCTGACGGTGATCCCGTCGCGGTCGAGATCGAGAAAATCGTTCGTCGAGGCAAGGCCCTGGATGAAGTTCTGCATCAGGGTCGCCCCCGAGATGTTCACCACCACCGGCCTCTCCGTCACCGCGGACGTGCCCGCAAGCGCGATCGAGGCGGTGGTCCCGGCGATACCGCAGGCAAGAACATGCAACAGTTTCTTCTGGTTCATCGGCTCTCTCTCCTGGTCAAATGGTCCCGGCGCACCCCGTGCGCCCACGTCAGACACAACACCGCGCCGACTCCGATCGACGCGTGATCTCGCTCCAAAGACCGCTGCACCACCGGATGCGCACGCTCCGCGCATTCCCGCGGACGGCGGGACATTCACCTTCACGACTGCACACGGACGCCGCGACCGATCGTCCGGCTCACGATGCGCCCGGTCACAACGCGGAGAGAGTGCTCTTCACTCCACCCGCGAACCGATCCGTTACTGGTTGTTGATGTCCGGGGGCAGCACGCCGACATCCCCCCCCGTCATGCTGTAGAAACGCTCGCCCCACAGCCGCTTGGCGATGGTTTCCGTGACCTTCAATCGCTCGACGTGGGAATCGACGAACACAAAGTGCGACGATTCACCCGGGTGGTGCTGCGCCACAACGTTCTGACCCGCCGCGATGAGCGAATCGCCGCACTCATCCGCCTTTCGGATCTGATCGAGGCGCGGGTACCGGAACGAGTAGCCGTCAGCCCGGGGAGTCTCCGCGAACGCATCCCACCCGGCGCTCCGCCCCTGGAAGGGAGTGATCGACCGGTGGCTCTTGGAGATCGTGATCCCCGGCTCGTTGTTGTTGCCGGCGAAGACCGAACGCCAGTTGTTGCACTCCGCAAACTCGGTTGCCAGGATCGTCCGCGCGGGACCGGCCACGACCGATGCGTTCACCAGTTTCGCCTGGCGAGTGTTCGATCCGTCGCTGTAGAACTTGTTCCGCGGGATGAGCGCGGCGTTCGCGGAATACGCCATCCGCCGCGCCTGCCGATCCTCCGCGGTCGCCGAACTGACGTCCGCGTTCATGTCGTCCTTCTGCTCGTTCTCCCAGTCTTCCGCCCGCTTGCCCGGGTTGGTCCGGGGAGCGCCCCCGTTCAGAACCGAAGGAGAACTGAACGCATCATCCGCCGTGCCCCCGTCGTCCTTGAACAACGCGTACGACCAGTGAACGTACCCGTTCTCCGCGGCCGGATGGCTCGGCAACTGCTGATCCAGCCTCCAGTTCGTTCCGAACTTCGATGAGGCGTACACATACGAAGGAGGGAACAACTGGTTGTCCGCGGTGTACGCCGTCATCCCCTGGGCCACCGTGCGCAGGTTGGACGCAACCTGCGTCATCCGCGCCGCCACCCGCGCCTTGCCCAGCGCGGGCAGCAGAATCCCGATCAGGATCGCGATGATCGCCACCACGACCAGCAACTCGATCAGCGTGAAACCCGACGACGGTTGATTCTTTCGCATCATGCGGCTCCGATGAGGTGTGCTCACACACGAACGCCGTGCTCAGCGGAAACCGCGCCGGCCTCCGTGGCCGATGCACTCTGACACTCAATTGTGAAGAACTCCCTCGGACTGCGCTACATTGACGCCGCGTTCGAATAAAGATTGCGCAAAGACGCCCCCCGACCAGGGTGGTCGCCGCAGCCGAAGGTCATCCGCCACGCAACCAGTCCTTACGCGTCGGTCCGGCTGATCACCCTGAAGTTCTCGCGCTCCCCCCGACCCCGCACCGGATAATCCTTTCGCAGCGGATGCCCCGGATACGACTCCCACGTCAGGATCCGACGAAGATCGGGATGACCCCGAAACCGGATCCCGAACATGTCGAACACTTCGCGCTCCATCCACTCCGCCCCGGGCCAGAGGTCTGTCACGGAGTCCAGCCACAGCGAAGGGTCTTCGACAATCCCATCCGTCGGCAGCGAAGGATCAACAAACGTCTTCACCCGGATTCGGTCCGTCCGCGAATACGCGCACAGGACGTAGTACACGCCGAAACGGCCGATCATCTCGGCGGGATAACCCAGGTAATCGACCGCCGAGATGTCCGACAGGAAGTTGAACGCGCACCGCGGATCGTCGCGCAGAAACGCCATCACCTCGTGCAGATCGCCCGGCTCGACGATGATCGTCGTCTGACCTCGGAACTCCGTCGCGCGCAGCCGCGCCGACGGGAAGTGCTCCTTCACGTGCTTCAGAACGGGATGATCCAACGTGGGCGTGGTGGGATGCGACATCGCGTGGAAGTCTACCGAATTGCCGGCCCCGGCCGCCTCGATGGTCAACCCCCTTCGATCAACGCAGCCTGTCCCACGGCATCATCCCCGATCAGCACGATGGGCGTCCCCGCCGCGCAGTGGTCCCGCCACAGCCCGACGATCAACTCCCCAGGCACCACGCCCTCCCCCAGCGGGGCGGGCCTCACCGACGACTCTTCATCCGCCGGCGCCGCTGCACCCGTCAGCCACACCACATCCGCGATCGGCCCCAGCGCCTCAAACGCCCGCCGATAGTGATCCGCTGCGTGCGCCAGCATCGAAGGTTCAAGCAGCATCGACGCATCCAGCGCCACGCCGAACCGATCACGAGGCCGATCCGCACGGAACTTCACCACCCGCTGCACATCGCTCAGAACGTGCCGCGCATGCGGCCGAAAAATCACGCGCGGCCCGCGCCTCGCCATCGCGTCGCACGCGCCCCCGAACCGCTCCCACGCCGACGCCCCGAAACACCGCGGATCGGACGCAAACAACTCCCCTCCGGTCGTGCCCGACCACGCGACCACCGCCACGTCGCTGGCGGGAGTCTCAAACCCGGACCAGCCATCCGCCAGCACGTTGTCAGGACGAAGCACCGCCCACGCGACGCCGCCATCGCGCCCGGCCAGCACGCGCCCGATACCCGACTCACGCTCAACGAGCAGCCGCACGCGACAGGCCTACATGTCAAACGCCACCAGCGACGCCTCGATCGCCGGGTCAACGTCCCAGTTCCCGGTGATCGTCTCGTCGATCTCCTTGTCGCCGACTTTGCCCTTCACCGACCACTCCTTGCTCAGCAGCCCTTTCTGCTTCGCCTTCAGATCAATCGTGATCGTGCCGTTCTTCCCCTCGATGTTCCACCCCGCGGCGATCCCGGCCGACTTGATCGTGAACTCGACCTTGTTGTCGCCGTTCTTCCCCTCCGCGGAGAAGCCCTGGAACAGATGCTTGTCCTCGATCGAAACGTCCAGCGTGCCGATCGTGTTCTTCCCGACCAGCGCGAACGATGTCAGCCCGCGGCGCTCCGCCTTGATGTCCTGCTTCGGCACCCACGCGAGGGCGGCCGCGACAACCGACAGGGCAACGACGG
>JAEUIV010000148.1 GCA_016795005.1 Phycisphaerae bacterium | reverse complement strand
CTTCGCGGATCGGCTGCTGGTGACGGTGATGGCGGCGACGCTCTCGATCGGCGTGCCGGGGATCCCCGGCGGGAGCCTGGTGGTGATGGCTGTGGTCCTGGATTCGATCGGCGTGCCGACGCAGGGGATCGCGATTGTCCTGGCGGTGGACCGCGTGCTCGACATGTGCCGGACGGTGGTGAACGTGTCGGGGGACATGATGTCGTGCGCGATCGTGGCCGCGAGCGAAGGGAAGCTCAAGACCGAGGCGGAGGTTGCGGCGCTGGCGGAGGCTTGACCACCCGCGGTCCGGGGTTGGCCTCTTGGCCGATCAGCGTGCGGCCGGGGGGGTGAATGTGGTTGCGGCGTGACGCTCCATGGCCCTGGTTGGGTCCCGGAGCGGGGTGAAGCCGTGGCGTGCGTAAAGGGCGTGGGCATCGCGGGTCATGAGCATCCAACGGCGGAGGCCCTGGAGGTCCGGGTGTGCGTTGATGGCGTGCATCAGGTCGTCGGCGTGACCCTTTCCCCGGTAAGGTTCGAGAATGAAGACGTCCGCGAGGTAGGCGAACGTGGCGCGGTCGGTGACGACGCGCGCGTAGCCGATCTGCGCGAGGTCGCTCTCAAGGTAGACGCCGAAGGCGATGGAGTTCGAAGCGGCGCGGCGCACGAGTTCCATTGAGATGCCCGGCGACCAATAGCCGGTCGTCAGGAAGGCATGTATGACGTTGAAGTCCAGGCGTGCCGGATCGTCGCTGATGAGGCAGCCGTTCTTCCGCATTTCGTGTGGCATGGCGTCGATCCTGGTCCGTGTCGGGCGAGTGGTTGTTGTGCGGCGTTCAATCAGCCGTCGATGAACTCGGCGGTCGCCTGGCGGCGTCGATCGACGATCAATCGCAGGATGTCGGGCCTGGCGTAGTGGCCGGATGGATCGAAGTTCTGGCGTTCGCGGCGTACGAGCGCGTGATCGATGTCGGCGTAGATGATTTCCTCGCGGTTCACGACCGGCTCGACGAGCCACGAGCCGTCGGGGGCCGCGATGCAGGACCCGCCGTCGTAGATGTGCTCCCCGGCGGTCGGACAGCATCGTGAACGATCGGGGAAGTCGGGGGGGATGTCCTGCTCACGGAGGAGCACGCTCGCGGAGACGACATACGAGCGGGATTCACGGGCGATGAATCGCGTGATGTCGCCGGTCAATCTCCTGCAACCCGGCCAGAGCGCGACGTGCAGGTCCTCTCCCTGTGCGTAGAGCGCGGCGCGGGCGAGGGGCATCCAGTTTTCCCAGCAGTTGAGGGCGCCGAGCGTGAACTCGCCGAGGCGATGCGTGATGAGTCCGGCGCCGTCGCCGATGCCCCAGGCGAGTCTTTCCTCGTAGGTCGGCATGAGTTTGCGGTGGACGGAGGCGACCTCGCCGCGCGCGTTAATGAAGACGCGCGAGCAGTAGATTGTCTGTCCGCGGTTGTCCGGGCGCTCGGCGATGCCGACGACGACCGCGATGTTGCCCGCGCGGGCGGCCTCGCGGAGCGGATCGAGGTCGCCCCGCTCGATGTTGACGGCCTGATCGAGGTAGCGTGCGTGCAGTTCCTTCTGATCCGCGGCGTCGAACCTGGCGCCGTCGGTTCGGCTGAGCCAGAAGGGGTAGGCGGGGATAAGTGTCTCGCCGAAGCAGGCCAGGGCGGCGTGCTTCGCCGCGGCGTCGCGGACCGAGGCGGCGGCCTTGGCGATGGTGCGACCTCGATCGAGGAACACCGGCGCGATCTGTGCGATGGCGATCTTCATGTTGCGATAGGATATTCGCGGCGGCGACGCGCAGCGTGATGATTCAGTGCGCGACGACGTTGGCGACGTTGAAGATCGGCAGGAGGAGCGCGATGGCGATTCCGCCGATGGTCACGCCCATGAAGACGATCATCGCCGGCTCGATGAGCTGCGTGGCGGCCTTGACGGCTTCGTCCAGGTCCGCCTCGGCGGAGGCCGAGACCTTGTCGAGCACCTCCGGGAGCCGCCCGGAGCGCTCGCCGGCGGCGATCATCTGGGCGACCTGCGGCGGGATGAGCCAGGACGGTTCGACGACTTCGGCGATGGTTCGTCCGCCGGTCATGGCGTTTTCCATGTCGTTCCAGAGGGCGAACCAGTGCGCGTTCTCGGTGACTCTTCGCACGATTCGGACTGCTTCGAGCAGCGGGACACCCGAGGCGAGGAGCGTGCCGAGCGTCCGCGTGGCGCGGGTGAGATAGAAGAGGCGGAACATGGGGCCGATGACGGGCGCCCTGAGTTTGAGCGTGTCGATGAATCGTCGTCCGCCGGCGGTGAGGCGCAGGGCGACGCACCCGACGACCAGGGCGGACGCGACGGCGGCGCCCAGCATCCAGTTCTGAATCAGGAATCGGCTGGACTTCAACAGGACCGATGTCATGACAGGAAGGGCGGCCTCGCGCGATTCATAGATCTTGGCGAACCTCGGCAACACCCAGACGACGAGGAAGCCGGTGACAATCACCGCGATGCTGATCATGACCATCGGGTAGGTGAGCGCTCCCTTGATCTGGCGTGCGGTGCGGCGTTCCTTTGCGAGGTAGTCCGAGACTCGGCCGAGCATTTCGGCCATTTTCCCGGAGGCTTCGGAGGCCTTCAGGAGGCTGACCATGAGGTTGGGAAATACCTTTGGAAACTCCTCGATGGCGGTGGAGAACGGGACGCCGCTGTGGATTCGATCGGCGACGACCTCGGTGACGCGCCTCAGCCCCCCCGCTTTTGCGGATTTTACGAATGCATCCAGCGCGTCGGCGAGCGGCACCCCCGTGTCGAGCATCACGGCGAGTTGCCCGGCGAACGAGATGACTTCCTCGCGGCGGACGGTCCCGGCGGCGTGGCGGACGCGGAGTTCGTCCGTGTCCGTCGGCTTGGCGCCGAGGCGGATATCGGTGACGGTTTTTCCCTCGCGGTCGAGGAGCCTGAGCGCGTCGGCCTGCGAGCGCGCGTCGATCGTGCCGGCGACGGGTTCGCCGCGTGCGTCTCGTGCTTTGTAGGCGAACGTGAGCATGATCAGGAGCGTTCAGAGTGCGGAGGCTCGGATGACTTCTTCAACGGTCGTGAGGCCGGCGGCGGCCTTGAACATTCCATCGTCCCGGAGCGTCTTGTGCCCGCCGCGGCTGAGCAACGCTCGGAGTTCCTGGAGGGTGGCGCCCGCGGCGACCTGTTCGAGGATCGATTCGCTCGGGACGAACAACTCGAAGATGCCGAGTCGGCCGGCGTAGCCCGTGCCTCGGCAGCGTGAGCATCCCGGCCCGCGGTGCAGTTCGTTGCACGGGCCGACGACGGCTTCGATGCTCTCGCGCGTGGCGGCGTCGGGGGTGTAGGCCTCCTTGCAGTGCGGGCAGATCTTGCGAACGAGTCGCTGGGCGAGGACGCCGCGAAGCATGGCGGCGACGAGGTATGTCTCGATCCCCATGTTGTGGAGCCTGGTGACGGCGGAGACGGCGTCGTTGGTATGCAGGGTGGAGAGGAGGAGGTGCCCGGTGAGCGCGGCCTGGGTGGCGATGGTGGCGGTTTCGAGGTCGCGGATTTCGCCGACCATGATGACGTCCGGGTCCTGGCGCAGGAGTGCGCGGAGCGCCTTGGCGAAGGTGAAGCCCGCCTTCTCGTTGACCTGGAACTGATTGATGTTCGTAAGTTGTGCTTCGACCGGGTTCTCGACGGTGGAGATGTTCAGTTCATCCGTGGCGATCTCGGAGATCACGCTGTAGAGCATCGACGACTTGCCCGATCCGGTCGGCCCGGTCACGAGGACCATGCCGTTGGACGAGCGGATGACCTTGCGCCACGGCTCGACCATCTCGGCGGACATTCCCATCTTCTCGAAAGGGATGATTGCGTTGCGGTTGTCGATGATTCGGATGACGATTTTTTCGCCGTGCTTTCCCGGCATGGTCGAGATGCGCAGATCGACGGGCCTTCCCTCGATGACGACGTGGATGTCCCCGTCCTGGGGCATGCGTCGTTCGGAGATGTCCATGCCCGCCATGATCTTGACGCGCGAGACGACGGCGGGGTGCATCTGGTAAGGCGGATTGAGTTTCTGGACGAGTCGGCCGTCGATCCTGAATCGAACTCGGCAGCGATGATCCTCCGGCTCGATATGGATGTCCGAGGCGCGGTCCTGGATGGCGTGAAAGAGGACGTAGTTGACGAGTTTGATGACGGGCGACTGGCCGGCGACCTGCTCCAGCTGGCTGAGGTCGAGGGCTTGCGCATCGGGCGCGTTGAACTGCCGGATGTCGAGGTCTTCGTAGATTTCGTCGATGACAAAGACGTTCGCGGAAGGGAGGTAGGCCTGGAGGGTCGAGCGGATGTCCTGGCTGGTTGACGCCACGACCTGGACCTTCTTGCCGCTGACGCGCTCCGCCTCCTCGACGACGAACAGGTTCGCGGGTTCGCTGACGGCGATCGTGAGGACGTTGTCCACGCAGAAGAGCGGCAGGACGCCGTGCGAGTCGATGAACTCGCGCGGGAGGGTTTCGATGGCCCGTGGATCGGCGAGGCGCGGGGTGATCCGCGCGAAGGGCACGCCGTAGGTTTTCGCGAGCACCTCGAGCACGACGTGCTCGGGCGCAAAGCCCAGTTCGACGATGACCTCGCCGAGGAGTTTGGAGTGTCCCTTGGAGGCCTGTTCTTCGAGCGCCTGTCGGAGTTGCTCGGGCGTGATGTGTCCGTCTTCGACGAGTCGATCGCCGAGTTGGCGCCTGGCGCCGGAGGGAGCGCTCGGGAGCGTGGTCGGCTCGGTCATCGCAGGCTCCTGATCGCGCTCTCGATATTCGGATGCGCCTCGAAGGCGAGGTCCAGACGAGTGAGCGCGAGGATCTTCGCGAGCAACTGGTCCGGCCGGAGCAGGCGCATCTGTCCCCCGGCCTCGCCCAGGGATTCCTGGAGACGGAGCCAGCATTCCAGCCCAGCGGAGTCGATGAACTCGAGGCTTTCGCAGTTGATCAGGACGTGCTTGATGCCCGCGGCCCGTCGCTCCGAGGCCACGCGCTTGAAGTGCTCGACGTCGTCGTGGATGAAATCTCCCGAGATCGTGAGGACGCTCACGGTCTCGTAGTCCTGGTGGGAGATTTTCATGCGGCCATCCCTCCGACCTGTCCCGGGTCGAGCGTGGATGATCGGCGAATTCGAAGCCCGCCGCTGCCCGTGGCGCTCGCGGTCTGGTGCTTTTCGACCAGTTCGTCGTAACGAGCCAGGTCCACGCGGGCGAATGACTGGACGAGCGCCGGATCAAACTGGGTTCCGGCGTTGTCGGCGAGTTCTTCCATGACTCGCTCGCGTGCCATGGCGGAGCGATAGGTACGGTTGCTGCTCATGGCATCGAAGGCATCGACCAGCCCGATGATGCGTGCCATGAGGGGGATGTCCTCACCCTTGAGGTTCCGGGGGTATCCGCGTCCGTCGAAGCGTTCGTGATGGAAGAGGACGCCCGGGAGGAGGTCTTCGAAATGCGGGATGTCCTTGAGGATCTGGTATCCGATCTCCGGGTGCAGCCTGATCTGTGCAAACTCGGCTTCCGTGAGGCGTCCGGTCTTGCAGAGGACGGCCTCGGGAACGCCGATCTTTCCGACATCGTGCACGACCCCGGCGAGGCGTATGCGTTCGACGGATTCGTCGTCGAGTCCGTGGGCCTTGGCGAGAGCCGCGGCCAGTTCGGCGACGCGCTCCGAGTGGCCGCAGGTGTAGGGGTCTTTGGCGTCGATGGAGGAGGTGAGTGCTTCGAGGGTCCCGATGAACATGAGTTGCTGGTCGTCGTAGAGGATGGAGTTGTCGAGCAGGATGGCGAGGTAGGCGGCGGCGGCTTCGAGCAGTTTGATGTCGGTGCTGCTGACCTGCGGGTCTTCGCCTCGCTTGTTTCCCGCGAAGAGCGCGGCGACGACCTGCCCATCGCGTGCGACGGGGTGAATGAGAAGCTGCGATGACCCGAACCCGATTGGCTCGCACAGTTCGGGCGGGACCACGCGCACATCGACCGGCGTGAGGTCTTCGAGAAACCTTGAGGTCTGCGATTCAAGCCGCGATGAGTCGCAGGGCGCATCCCCGCTGAGGTAGAGCCTCCCCGCCATGGATCGTGCGAGACGGCGATCGGGGGTGAACTTCACGGCGATCCACTGGAATGGAAGCGTCTTCTGGAGTTCATCGCAGGCGAGCGCGACGAATCGCTTGGGCTGGGCGACCTGGTTCATTGCCCGGCCGAGCTTCTGGAGCAAGGTGATCTCCTCGTAGGACTCGGCAAGTTTTCGGCTGAAATCGGCGATCAATGCCTGATCGCGCGAGATGGCATCCAAATCCGCCTGGCTCCACGAGAGGACCCGCGCCATGCGGTCAACGATCTCTCGTGAGAAGACGGCTCGCCCGGCAAAGTCGGCTTGAACGGCATCGATCGGCAGGGCCGCCTGGTGGCAGATCTCGCGCACGAGTGCCGATGTCAGGAACTCGGGCGTGAACAACGCGGCGACGAGCATGCCCCGGCGCCTTTTCCGGTGCGGCTCCACAACGGGGATGAGCCAGAATCCTTCGGCGACCTGGTGGGGCAAAGGGGTCTCGCATGCCTGCCACTCGGCGAGCAGAGAAGCGACGCGCTGTTCAACCGGAGCGGATCGGAGCCACCGCCCGAACGCGCCGGGATCGGTGGGGCCTGTGAGGCGGCTCCCGTCGGCGTCGAACCGCCAGGTGGCGATCCCAAGCGCGCGGCACCGCTCTTCCACCTGAGCCTGCGGCGTCGTCGAGTCGAGATGGCTGCTGTCGTGGGTCACGCGGCCTCCTTGACCGTGGTCCCGGGCGATGCCCGGCCGAGGATGCGCTCCACTTCTTCGAGCACCTGTCTGGGGCTGAAGGGCTTGCTGAGCACGAGGCGGATGTTGGTTGAGTTCAGGTCGCTTTGTGACAGGGCGTGTCCCCGTGCGGTGAGCATGATGACGGGGATCGTGGCGGTGGGCTGGTTCTTTTTGAGCCTGGCGCACATCTCGAGGCCGCTGAGGAAGGGCATCTGCAGATCGGTGATGATGAGGTCCGGCGGGTCCTGGGTGGCCATCTCGCAGCCCTCTTCGCCGTCGGCGGCGGTGCGGACGTCGTAGCCCGCGTTGCGCAGTTTGAGGGCCAGGACATGCACGATGTGTACCTCGTCGTCCACGACGATGAGGCGTGCCGGGGCGGTCCGGCCCTGTTCATCTGTCCGATCGCTCATCGTTCAGGACTCCCTTCCCGACTGGAACTCGAATGGAACGGTGAACCAGAATCGGCTTCCCATGCCGACCTGGCTGGTGACTCCGACCTGGCCGTGGTGAACGGTCTCGACGATGTGCTTGACGAGATTCAGCCCGAGGCCGGTGCCCTTGGCCATGCGCTTGTAGGACTCGATTCGGAAGAACTTGCCGAAGACCTTGTCGATGGATTCCGGCGGGATGCCCAGCCCGGTGTCCTGGACCGCGACGAGGATGGACCGCGACGCATCGTCCATTTCCACCGAGACGGTGGTTCGGCCTCCTTCCGGCGTGTACTTGATGGCGTTGGAGACCAGGTTCAGGATGACCTGGTGCATCATGTCGCGGTCGGCTTCGGCGGTGTAGATCAGCGGGCCGATGCGTTCCTGCAGCGTGATGTTCTTCGCTTTCGCCTGCGGCTGCATGGTCTCGATGACTTCGCGGATCACCTTGGCGAAATCGACTTCGGTGCGGTCCACGGAGACGATGCCGGCTTCGATGCGGCTGATGTTCAGCATGTTGTCGATCATGCGGGACAGGCGCTCCGTCTCGGTCTTGATGATGCCGTAGAACTCCTGCCTCGTTTCCTCGTCCTGGGCCTCGGCGTCGAGGAGCATTTCCACGTAGGCGTTGATGGAGGCGATCGGCGTGCGCAGTTCGTGCGACGCCTGCGAGACGAAGTCGGACTTCATCTGGCTGATCTCCTTCTCTCTCGTGATGTCGCGGAGGATGGTGACGACTCCCCCCACTTCCTTCGCCGCGCCCGCGGTCCCCTCGGGAAGCCGGGGCGGGAGGCACGCGATGGTGACATCAAACGACGCGGGCGGGACGGAGTTCCGCGCCGGGCCGGCGGGCTGCATGGAATGCTCGACGTGTCTCTGCTTGGAGAGCATGCCCGATTGCCGGACTTCCTTGATCATCCGGCGGAGTTCGTCGTCCTTGATAATTTCCTCGATGGGCTTGTGGGTCGAACCCGACTGGTCAAACCCGAGGAGCCTCGCGGCCGAGGCGTTCGCGAGCGTCAGTTCGTTGAACGGGTCGGTGACGATCACGGCATCGCGGAGCGATTGGAGAATGGTCTCGGTGTGGCGTCGCTCGGCCTCGGCGATGCTCAACCGAATCTCGGCTTCGCGGAGGCGGCCGGTGAGCAGATCGGCTCGCTGGGTCTCCTGCGTCAGCCGACGGTTGAAGGCCTCGCAGAGCGGGCGCACCCACGCGGGCACATCGATGCAGGAGAGGCCCGCGCTTCCCTCGACCTCAAGGGATGCGCGGAGTTTCGTAAGGACGCCCTCGCGGATCGCGGCCCGTGCCGCGAGCGCCGCCGCGAGTGGTCCGGCGATGGCGACGGCGACGATGCACCATTTCCACGCCTCGGCGGTTTCGTCCCGAGCCAGACGCAGGGCGGTCCACGCCGATCCAGTGCAGAGCGCCGAGAGCACGATCACTCCCGCGGCGCCGAGCAGAATGGAACGGGTGCTGATCATGCTGAAGCGCGGACTAGGGTTCGACGCTGGCGCCGACCAGCCCGGTCGCCGGGGTCTGATTCAGGCCCATCATCAATCGCTGGGCCTCCTGATTGGTCGGATCGCGGCGGAGCGCCTCGGCGAACGCCTGCCTTGCGGCGGTGCTCTGTCCCATGTCGGCGAGGATCATGCCCCGGAGCAGGGCGGGCATGGGATCATTCGGCGCGAGCGCGACGGCGCGTTCGAGCGTCTTGGCGGCGGCGTCGAGTTTGCCGCTGTCTCGTTGCCAGAGGGCCATGAAGAGGTATCCCTCGGCGGATCGTGGTGTCATCGCCATGAGTCGTTGACCCGCCTCCCGGAGGCGGTAGCCATCCTTCAGCATGAGCGCGACGTTGCCGAGGTCGATCCAGACGGCGGCGTCGGCGCTTGAGGTCGCGTCGGACGTGATCTTCACAAGAACCTCGCGCGCCTCGACGGGCTGATCGAGCGCCATGAGCGCGCGTGCGCGGAGGTGCTGGAGATCATTGCGGGCGGCGCCTCCCTGCTTCGCGAGGAGTCGGCGGAGGGTGGACTCGGCCTCGCCGAAGCGGCCGAGGGTCATGAACGACCGGGCCTGATCTTCAAGGATGGAGGGGTCGCTCGGCGCGAGGAGGGCGGCTTCGCCGAAGTATTGAGCGGCGCGTTCGTGGTTCCCGCGGAGGGACGCGATGTGCCCGAGTGTCTGGCGTATCCCGGCGTTGTGCTGGAAGGTGGAGTGTGCGGGGGTCAGCGCGGCCTCCGCCTCATCGAATCTCTCCTGGTCGATGAGCATCTCCGCCGCCGCGATCGGGAACTGCGGGTTGGTCGGGTCGCAGGCGGCGGCCCGTTGGTAGGCCTGCATGGCGTCGTCGAAGTTGCTGAACCGTTCGTAGACGATCCCGCTGTAGTAGTGCGCGTCGGCGTTCTTCTCGTCGAGGGCGATCGCATTGTTGAACGAGGTCAGCGCGGCTTCCAGTCGACCCATCTCGATGAGCACCCGTCCGCGCAGAACGTGGCTGCGTGCGACCTTGTCGTTCAGCGCGATCGACTGTTCGATGCTGGCGAGTGATTTTTCGAGGTCGCCCGAGAGGAACTGCTGCTGAGCCATGTCGAACGAGGTGGCGGCCTTGACGCCGTTCATCCGTTGCGTCGCCTGTTCCTTGAACTCGGCGGTGTGCTGGCCGTGACCGCTCTGGCAGCCGGCGGCGAGGATGCAGAGCAACCCGAGCGGGAGCGCGATGAGGCTCGAAGCCCGAACGTTTCGATGTGAGTGTGTGGCCATGTCGGCGTTCCTTCGAGTATGCGGTAGGGGGTCGCGGTTCAGTCGTTCGTCGGGCTGGAGGCGATGTCGCGGCTCGGGTTCTGCGTGGATTCACCCTCGGGGGATGTCGTCGGCGACTGGATGAAGGAGAAGAATTCCGCAAAGAGCGGCGGTTCGGTTGATGGGGTCGCGGGCATCGCCTGGGCGCGGGCCGCGGCTTCGCCGCCGACGATGGTTTCGAGCATGCTCCGGCTGGGCCACTTGTTCGTGTCGCCCGAGAGTCGCTCGTGCAGTCGATGCGCCTCGGGCTGTGCGGGGCTGAGTTCGAGCGAGCGGCGGAGCGTGTAGAGCGCTTCGTCCTTCTTGCCTTCGGCGGCGAGTTTTTCCGCGCGGACATTCAACTGCGATGTCTGCTTCTCGCGGCTCCACGGGAGCAGTCCTTGGCGCGATCCGGCGCGGACCTGCTCGGTGAAGCCGATGGCCTTCTCCCCTTGTGCGAGGAGATTCTTGTCGTTCATGATGGTCGGCTTGATCATGAAGATGACCTCGGAGCGGCTCGTGGAGTCGTCGTGTCCCCGGAACGCGGCGCCGACGAGCGGGATGTCACCCAGTCCCGGCACCTGGCTGCGCTTGAGTGATGTCTGCTCGCGGAAGAGGCCGCCCAGCACGACCGTCGAGCCGTCGGGCACGATGACATTGGTCGTGATCTCCTGGGTGATCTCGTCGGGGACGGTGACGGTGTGCCCGGTCTTGTCGGTGTATTCGTTGATGATGCCTTCCGAGACCTTCGGCTTGAGTTCCATGCGGATCAGCCCGTCCTTCGAGATGAAGGGGCGGAAGGCGAGCGATGTGCCGGTGGGCAGGAACTCGACATCCTGCTCGGTCACGCCGTTGTTCGTGGTGCTCTTGAGGTAACCGATCTTGCGTCCCACATCGACCTTTGCCGACTGGCGGTTCAGGGCGAGGACCTTCGGGTTCGAGACGATCGAGACGTCCGACACTTCGTCGAGGGCGCGGATGAAGACGCCGATGTCGTCGTGGAGGATCGAGAGTTTGAAGGTGCCCGGCCCGGCGGTGTTGCCCGGCGTGGACACGACCGAGGAGCCCCGGCTGTCGCCCGGGACGAAGTCGGCGCCGTTGTTCAGGACGTTCGATGAGCCGAGCAACCCGCCGAGGCCCAGGAAGTCGGTCATGTTGACGCCGTTGAGGAACGCGAAGTCCACGCCGAACGCGTTGGACTCGGTGAGTGTCGCCTGGAGGATGGTCGCCTCGACGAGCACCTGGGCCGGCTTGGTGTCGAGGTTGGTGATGAGTTTTTCGATCTCGGCGACGTGCTCCGGGTAGTCGAAGACGACGAGCGTGCTGGCGAGGGCGAACTGCTCATCTCCCGTCGGGCTGTCCTCCGGGATCGAGAAGGAGCCGACATCGCCGTTGGTCTTGATCTGACCCTTCGCCGAGAGGAGCGGCGAGACGAACTCCGCGGCGTCGTTGGCGTTGAGGTAACTGAGATTGATGACCTTGGACACGATCTGCCGGTCCTGCGCCTGGATCTGCGCCAGTTCATCGAGGGTGTAGACGTAGATGAAGTTGTTTTTCTCGACGTAGCCGTAGCCGTTGACATGGAGGATCGAATCGAGGGCTTCGTAAAGCGTCACGCCGTAGAGATTTGCGGTGACGTGCGCCGAAACGTCCTTGCTGGCGACGATGTTGCGATGGCTCTGGAGCGAGAGCATCTGGAGGACGTTGGCGAGGTCCTCGTCCTGCACGAACATGTCCACGGTCTGGTACTCGGAGACCGTGATGTCGGGCTTGGTGGCGTTCGGATCGGCCGGGGCGGCCGCCTGGTCATAGACCGGCACGTCCTCGGGGAACCTGGGCTGCGTTGGTGGAATCAGCATGGGGGCCGGAGTGGATGCCTCCGCGGGCGCCGGAGCGGGAGTCGGTGCGCTGGTCCCGTTCGCGGCGGGCGTCGTCGTTGGCGCGACGTCATCCTTTGAGCCGCCGTGCGTGTAGGTGCCGGGCTTGGTCGCGGGGCGGGAGTTCGTGGTTGACTTGGATGATGATCCGTGGCCTTCCGTGCCGGTTTGCGATGGGGTGTTGGTCGGCTGTCCCGTGGCGGGCTGGGTTTGGGCCGTGGTGCCCGCCGCGACAAACAGGGACAGGCACGCGCTGACGGCCAGACGATCGATTCGACCCGTGCGGGAGAGGTTCATTTCTTCGACTCCTTGATTCCGTTTCCGGGAAGCGTGTCCGCATCCCGCCTGCTTCACGTGTTACGACTTGGCGAGCGACAATCTGACCCTGACCTTCTGCTTCTCAAGCACGACCGCGGACGAGGTGATCTCGATGACGAGCCACTCTCGCAGCGGCTGTCCCACTCGAACAACATTTGAGCGCGGGGCGCCGCGACCTCCGATGGGTGGGACCTCCACCACCGCGATCGGCCGCTCACCCATCACCACGCTCGAAAGTCTCCAACCTGTTGTCTCCTCAAGCAGTTGCGCCCGTTGGCGCTCCGCAAGGTCATCGGCGTTCTGGGATGCGGATTCGACGCGCTTCCCTCCAGCACCTTCCGAGTACCCTCCGCCGCGAGGAATCTGTGTCGCTTGTTCCGACTGTTCCGGCGGCGCGTCTGACTCCGCGGCATCCTGGAACTCGGGCGCGTACCACGACGGGTCCATGGCGAACAGGTTCCGCGTGGTGGGCGGCGATCTGGGTATATCAATGAATCGCCCGCCGTGCAGCGCGTCATCGGACGCGATGGCCCGGCTGACGGCCTCTCGCCCCGCGCTGGCCAGCGACGAAATGCCGGAAACTTCGGTCGTCGGGGACGCCGCGCTTGATCTCGGACCAAGCGTGAGGCCGGCCCGCACGAGCGCAGCAAGCAGAAGCAGCCCGAGCACGCCGAGGGCGTAGGCCTTTTTCTTCTCCTGCTCGATCATCAACTTGAAGGTGATCCAGTACCGCCTCATGGCCTTGCCCCCCCGCTGCCGCCCGTGCGATCGCCGACGACGGAACCCGCTTGAGACTTCTCGGACGTGGTTGGGGTCGCATCCGGGGCATAGAACGCATCGATCGAGAACTCGGCCCGCACGATCCCGCGACGCTCGGCGCCGGCCTCGCTCGGCCCGGGTTTCTTCGGAAGTTCCGTGGTGACGCGCAGCCGCTCAACGCGGACGAGGCGGGGCATCATCTCGATCCGGCTGATCGCCTGGGCGACCGCCGTGAAGGGTCCGTTCAGCACGATCGTCACGGGCATCGACATGGCGTCCCCGTGCGACTTCGGCGGGCGGGTGGTGATGTCGCGCTGGTTCAGCCCGAGATCGTTCAACGTCTCGCTCAGCATGCCCATCAGTCCCGCGACGTTGCTGTCTCTCGGGATGGGGGTCATCCGTCCCTTGCCGAACTCTCTCAGGCGTTCGAGGTCGGCGGTCAGTCGCTCGAAGACCTCCGGCCCGTCCGCGGGCTTCGCGAGTTCCTCGTTGAGCGCGCGGACCTCTCGACGGATTCTTCCCATCGCCTTTGCCGGCGGCACGACGAGCGCCGCGCCGCCGATCAGGGCGATGAGCAGCCATCCCGCGGCAAAGTGGATCGGCTTCGGGTGCATCAGTCGTCCCCCGTGGTCGCGTCGGTGAACGAATAGCGGAGCGAAAGGTCGATGTCCGCCGTGATACGGAAGTTGCGGACTTCTCCCTTTGCCAGCCCCTTGGCGCGGGTGAACTCGAGCGCTACCCGGCTGAAGAGCGGGTGAGCGTCCAGCGCTGAAACAAACCGTGCGACCGCGGAATCATCCGGCGCCAGACCTTCCATCTCGATCCGCATCAGGACTTTGGATGTCTCGGCCGCACCTCCCGAGGGAGGCGCCGAGGCTCCGCGTTTCTTGTTGCTTCCGTCCGGGCGGGGGGTTCCCGCCGCGGGCTTCTCTTCCTTCGGCGTGATCGAGAGTTCGATCAGTGAGACCGCGGGCGGCGTTGCGGCGGAGATCGCGTCGATCGCTTCGCTGGCGCGTACGGGCCACGCCAGGCGGTTGTAGCGGGTCACCGCCTCCTCGATTTCATTGATCTCCTTGAGCAACTGGTTCACGACCTCGTTCCGGCTCCAGTTGATCTTCACCTTGATCGCCAGGGCGTCGCGGTCCTGCCCCGCGACGTGGTTGGCGAGCGAAAGAAACCAATACGTCCCGAAGATCGCCGTGGCGGTGAGGGCGTAGACCAGCGTCCACCGTCGCACCATCATGCGGCGGTTCAGGACTTCGCGGCAGTTCCGCGGCATGAGGTCGATGGAAAGGCTCATGCCGCCTCCCTTCTCGCCGGGGACAAACTCCTGGTTCCGTCCGCCTGCCGTCGATGCCCGGGGACGCGCGACGCGGCGGGCTTGAGGCTCCTCAGCCCGAGACCGGCGGCCACGGCCCATTCGCTGGTGCAGGAGGAAGTGTTGATCAGGGGCGACCGCCGCACGTCGATTCCGTCGAACGGATTCCCGACAGCGGTCGGCAGGCGAAGAACCTCGCCCACCAACTCCGCGAGTTGCGGCTCGGCGGCATCGCGGCCGGTGACAATGCACGACTCGGTGCGCATGCCCCGGAACGAAACCCCGAAATACCGCAGGCACAGGGACACTTCGTTGGCGATGTCCATGATCGTCGGGCGGATCGCCTCGAACATCGCGCGCTCCACGCGCGCCTCGATCGGGGCCCCTGACATTCTCTGCCGGCGAAGATCGAGGATCGACTGGTACTCCAAGCCGAGCCGGGTCGCGGCGGCCTTCGTCATCGCGTCGCCGCCGATCTCGATCGGCTTGTGAAAGACGACCGACTGACCGCGGATGATGGTCACCCCCGTCGAGAGTGTTCCGATATCCGCGATGACCTTGACCACGTCCTGGTCGTCGTTCCGCCGAAGTGTGCGCGAGTACGCCCGTGCAACGCCTGCGAAGGATGGTTCGACCGCGAGCGGTCGCAGGCCGATCGCCGCGAGGCCGAAGACCAGCCGTTCGGTCGGATCGCGCGACGCGCCGATCATGATGATCTCGTCTCGGAAATCGTCGCCCTGTCTGACCTCGCCGGCCCGGATCCAGGCCACCTCCGCGGCTTCCTTCTCGGAGAACCCGAGGCGTCCGGGCGCGTCAATCGCCACGGCACGATCGAGTTCGTCGTCGGGCATGCGCGGCAGACGAACCGAGCGGATCCGGACGAGCCGATCGTCCAGCGTGATGACGCAGGACCGACCGTGAAACTCGCGCGCCGCGACCCGCTTCTGCAGCGCGGAACAGATCGCCTGCACGTGGGCATCGCTGCCCGGCTCGAACGGCGATCCGCCCGGCGGAGCGAGATCAGCCCGGACGGCCGAGGCGACTTCAAGCCCTCGTGAACGGCGCCTGAACTGGAGCACGCGCAGCACCGAGCCGCTGAGGTCAATGCCCAGCGGCAGGTAGCGTGAGTTCAGTACGTCGGGGAGGTTCATGTCTTGATTCGGAGCCTGTTGACTCGACTACCCGTTGCCGCCGAACGCGCCCTCCGGGTCGTTGATGTCGGCGATCTTCGTCACCCGGACGCGGCCGGTGTACGCCTGGATATCCACTCGGAACGCCGCCCCGGAGCCGGAGATGCGGACCGATCCCCCGTTGCCCGCATCGGGTCCCTGGAGTTCGGCGACGGGTCCGCCCAACTCGTCGAAGATCAGCATGGAGTCGCCGTTGAACGACGGGTTGGACAGAACGGCGCCCGCGTAGCGGGCTTCCGAGAAATCCCGCCCGAAGGGCCGTGATGAGTCATCGGGATCGATCAGCGCATCGGTGGCGAGGTCGAGCGATGCGCCGCGGACCTCCGCGAGGGTGTACCCGTTCCCGGCGACAAACTCCCACGTCCCGCTGTCCGGGTTCTTCCGCGGGACCACGCCGAAGACGATGGCGCGGCGTGACTGATAGGCCACCGCGTCGGATTGCAGGAACGCGATGTCGGCGACGAGCGTCCGGACGGTGGACTGCACGCGGAGGACATTGGTCTGCGACATGGACGGGATCACGAGCACGCCGGCGATGCCGAGCATGACGACCACGAGCATGACCTCGATGAGCGTGAACGCGGACGTTCTTCGTCGGGCTGAGGCGGGCAGACTTCGGACCATGCGATCGCTCCCTTCGCCGGACCGAGCACGTCACAAGCACTCGATGCCTCCGCGCCGGTCTCAATCAGATCGACCGGAACATCGCGGCACCTAAGCCGGCCGCGCGGAAGACCCGGCGGTCCAGACGGCGCAATCGCCCCATCGGGATGCCGCGTTCTCGGGCCTGATTTCTCATATTGAGATTATGATTTGGACGTCGCCCGTGGCGCGCGGAGCCGGGCGATCGATCGGGTTCAAGGCTCGCTGCTGAGCTTGTTCGACTGTTCGTCGTATCCGGCGGCGAAGACATCGAGTCGGTCGCCGGTGAGGACGTAGAGCCATCCTTCCGGCGTGCCCTGCGCGAGCGCGGCGGCGGCGGCGCGCGTGGTGCCGACGCCGACAACCGAGCCGCCCGTGTACCCGTTGAACGGCGCCTGCTTCAGATACCCGGCGCCCACCATGACGCCCCAGCCCCCGCCCGCGCCGAAGGGGCTGACCGGGTCGGCTGTGGGCAACGTGCCGGCGTTGTTCACGCGGTAGAGTTCGATGATGTCGTCGATCGACTGGAGTTGACGCCTCAGCGCGGACTTCAGGGCATCCTGGCTCGCTCCGGCGACCTGTGGGATCACGATCGCCGCGAGGATCCCGAGGATGACCACGACGATCAGGACTTCGATGAGTGTGAACCCGTTGCGTCGATGGGCGGCGTGCATGAGAGTTCTCGCAGTGCAGGGCGGACACTCGCCGCCGCGGATCAGCGCGTTCCCGCGAAGGCGGGCGGTCCCGTTCAAAGGCCCGCCCGCGAGGGTTGATCAAGTCATCCGTGAACGTTCATGCCCGTCAGGGGATGGTGTTCGCGGGGGTGTAACCGGCTTCGGTCGAGAGGAAGGTGCCGTCAAAGCCGTAGGCGAAGACGATGCCGTTCTGCGCGGTCGAGTCATCATGGAAGACCCAGCCGTTGCCGGTCTTGACGTTCGCGGCGAGCTGGTCGCCCTCGGTGCCGACATCGAGCGCCGACGAGCCGGTGAAGCCGTTGAAGGGCTGTTCCTTCAGGTACTGGCCGGCGACGAGGACGCCCCAGCCATTCTCGGAAGCCGCGACGCCGACAGGATCGGCTTCGGCCGCGTTGTCCGGGAGCTGACCGGCATTCCGAACCCGGTAGAGTTCGACCTGGCTCGAAATGGTCTGCAGCTGGCTCTGCAGCGCACCCTTGATCGCCTCCTGCGAAGCGCTGGTGAACTGCGGGATCACGATCGCGGCAAGGATGCCGAGGATCACGACGACGATCAGAATCTCAACCAGTGTGAATCCGCTTGTCCGACGATTGCGCATGGCGTCAAACTCCTTGAGGCTGCCGCCTCGACTGCCGCGGCCGATCCCGGCTTGCCGGGGTTCCGCTTCCTCTGTGCGCGCCGGATTCAACTCGCCGACGCGCCCTGACGAAGTCGGCCGCCCGGACCATCCGAGGCTTCAACCGACGCCCCGCCAACGAGCGGGACGAACGGAACATCGGTTTGAATAAGTGGTTGCACAAGGCCTGGGACGCCAAGTGCCCGCGGCCCCGCCCCGATCGACGGCAGAGGCAACCCAGACGGAATGCGCCCGCGCGCCGCGGCGCTGCCGCGCACGTTTCTCTGGGACTTTGCCCGTCCGAGAACTCCCGCCGGGACATCGGATGGCGGATCGGTTTACCGGGCCGGCCCGACGATCAGGGGCACCAGCCGTTCGTTCGGCAGGTTCAGCGCGCCGATCAGCGACGCCGCGACCGTGGCGTCCTCGGACGCCCCCTTCTCAGCGAGGTCCACCAGCCATTTCACCTGCCGGGCTTCCAGCAGGTTGCCGAATCGCTTGGCGGAGTTATTCATCTTGGTCATGAGCACCAGCCTCTCGCCGCCGGTGGAGTTGATGACCGCGTCCATCAGCGCGACCTGCGCGCGCTCCTGGCCGATGTACGACAGCACGTCGGCGACCTGAACCCGGAGGTCGCCCTTGACTTCCGAGAGCGCGTTGATGAGGGGAACGGCCGCGTCGTTGATGTCGAAGGCGCTCGCCCCGGCCGAAGCCCCGCCCGACACGATCGCCACGTCGTGGAGCACGTCCAGCGCTGCGGCGGCGTACAACTTCGATTCCTCGTCGTCGATCACCGGCCCGGCGGCACGCTCGACCAGTTGTCGAATCCCCTCGGTCAACTGCGCATCACTCACGCCCTGCCGGAGAATCTGGGTCAGGCGGTCGCCCTCGAACTGCCCGGCGTACTGCGTGTACCCCGACGCGGACATCAGCCCGAGGATCGGGGTCGCCTGAAGACGCGAGTTGTTCCGCGCCTGCTCGATCAACTCGATCGTGCCCGCGCTCGTCACGTCCGCGAGGACGAGGTCAATCCCCGATGCATCGGCGATCGACGGCGACACCGCCTCAAGAGACGATCCCGGCGGCAGCACGACGAACCCCTGCCCCTCGAGCAACTTCCGCAATGCCTGCTGACGCTCGAGGTCCGACGCCAGCACGACCGCGTAGCGCTTTGCCCCCTCGCGGATCACGCCGGCCAGGGTCGGGACTACCCGGTCCGCGCCGGCGAACGGCTCGCGCGGCTTGGCCCGCCCGAGCGCCAGGGCCGCTTCGAACCGCACGCGCCGCTCCGGGTACGTGAGCGCATCAACGAGGGGGACGCTGCCGTCCATCCCGACCAGGCCGGAGACCCCGGCACTGCGTGAGAGGGCTTCGATCGCCTGCCGAGCCAGCGGCGTGTCACGATCCGCGAGCGCCCGTGCCAGGACGCGCTGCGTCGCCTCGGCGCCCGCCGCGACGGCGTAGTACATCGCGTCGCGCCGCGACGCGGGGTACATCGGGTTCTCATACTCCGCGGGCTGGTCCGTCTCACGGGAGAAGTTCGAGGCCAACCAGAGCGAGATCGCCGCCTGGTCCGTCGGGTCGAGCCGGAGCGCCCGCTCGCAGAGGCCCATCGCCATCGCTTCGTGGAAGACTTCGGTGCGGACCGCCGTGGGCTGTAGTCCGGTGGAAGGCGCATACGACCACACCAACTGGTACTTCTCAGACGGGAATGAGGTCAGGCTCTTCGGCTCGGCGTAGTACTGCTCGGCCAGGTCGCGGTACATGCCGGCGACGGATGAATCTCCCAGGCTTCCCCCCAGCTGTCCGATCGCTTTCGCCGCGGCGGCCTTCACCTGTGGGTTGGTCGTGGTCTGGTGCAACTCCGCGAGATAGGGCAGTGCGCTCGGGTACGCGATGCGTCCGAGCACCCGCGCGATCATTTCCTGTGTCGCCGGGTCCACCCCGAGCAACGCCGCGCACAACGGCTGAACCGATTGCCGCCCCATCATCGCCAACTGGGCCGAGACCTCGGTCGACAGCAGTTGATCCTTCCGTCCCTGAAGCACGAGCAGCATCTGTGGCACGGCGTATTCGCCGGCGAACGCGAGCCTCTGCTGCGCCAGCAGCCTTCCCCGCGCCATCCCGGTCAGCAGGGCGATGTTCCGGTCGATCTCCTTCGGGTCTCTCGCCCGGGCCAGGCGGCCCTCCTCATACAACCCGTAGAGACGAGCGGCGACGGATTCAAGATCGGGCATCAGGATGGCGCGTCGGTAGGCACGCTCGAACCGCTCCTGGATCGTCGCCGAGTCCTCGACGATTCCGACGAAGGTCGCCGGCGGCAGTCCCCGATCGATCAGGGCCTGGGCCGACGCCTTGGCCATCTCGATATTGGCGATGGTGACGTAGTGGTTGAAATCCTCCAGCAACTGCGAATCCGTCTGCCGGGAGGGAGTCTGGGCGTTCGTTTCGAGGGTCGCCGCGGCCACGGTCCCGGCCGCGCACGTCAGCGCCAGCAGCATCCGGCTCAGAGTCGTTCGTAGATAGCGTCCGTCGTGCCCGGTCGTCTCCACGGGTTCGCTGGGGCGGCGTCGGTCCTAGATGTCCGACTCCCGACCTTCAAGAGTTCCGCAATCTACTTGCCCTCGACAAACAGTTCAAAGATCACCCCAGGCCCCCGTTTCACCGGGCCAAAAAGCAGGGGGAATTGGGGCCGACGGCCGCTGCCGAAGGGCCGGACCTTTTCCCCGTCACCCTGGAAACCGGCGTTGTCGGACCTCGCGGCGGACCTTGACCCGAACGACCGATTCCGGTCCAGATCGCCTGTGGCGATTAAGCCGGGACCGCTTTGAGTCGATCCACATTGCGGAGGAGTGCCGGCGGATCGTCCGCGGCCCCAGGTCGTCCCTCTGCTGTTAACAAAGGTGTGTGCATGAACCCTGAGAAAGACGTCCTGACCACGGGCGAAGTCGCGAAGATCTGCAACGTCG
Source organism: Phycisphaerae bacterium (assembly GCA_016795005.1). Classification (GTDB taxonomy): domain Bacteria; phylum Planctomycetota; class Phycisphaerae; order Phycisphaerales; family UBA1924; genus JAEUIV01. The sequence continues at coordinate 12,302 of JAEUIV010000148.1, read as the reverse complement.
CTCCCCGCACCGTCAGCAAGTGGTTCGACAGCGGACAACTGAAAGGCTATCGGATCCCCGGCTCCAAGGACCGCCGGATCCCGCTCAATAACCTCCTGCAGTTCATGAAGGCACACGGGATCCCCATGGACGGCGTGATGTCGGGCAAAACCCGCGTCCTCGTCGTTGATGACGAGAAGGACATCACCGACGCGCTCCGCAAACTCCTCGCCGAGCAGGCCGGGTACGAGGTGCGCACCGCGAGCACCGGGTTCGAGGCGGGGATCGAGTGCGAGAAGTTCAAGCCGCACGTGATGATCCTCGACCTCCACCTCGGGGCCGAGGGAGACGCACGAAACGTCGCCGCCATGATCCGCCAGAACGAGGACTTCGCGATGACCCACATCGTCGCGATGAGCGGGAAACTCACCGACGGCCAGGCGATGGGACTCCGCCAGCAGGGCTTCGACCTCTTCCTGAAGAAACCGTTCCAGGTCCGGCAGGTCGTCGAGGCGATCGAAAAAGTGCATTCGCTGGTGAGTTGAAACCCTCCCGATCACCCTGCGAACGCCTCCGGCTTGAACCGCTCGCCGGCTCGACGCCTGGCGCGCTCCGTCGGACGACGACTTCCCGGACTTGCCGTGTTCTGTGGCAGAATGCCGCGGCATGCACCGCGTCCGAGCAACGACGAGGTCGATCTCGCTCTCGCCCCTCGGGGTCTTCGGGATCGTTCTGTCTTCGGTCTTCCTCGTCGAAGCAAGCATCATGCTCGTCGGCGTGTGGGGCACGGAGCATTTCTCGCTCCGGTCGATCGGCCCCGCCTTCGCGGACGCGATGATCCTGACGGTCGTGATCGCCCCGGTGATCTGGCTGCTCGTCGTGCTCCCCCTGCGCTCGCTCCACCAGCAGCGCGGGGTGCTGCTCTCTCGTCTCTTTGAATCCCAGGAGCAGGAACGCGCCAGGCTCGCCCGGGACTTGCACGACGACCTCGGCCAGCACCTCACCGCGATCCTGCTCACGCTCCGCGCCTCGGACCCGCCCGTTTCGCTCGAACAGGCGGGCGAGCGCCTCCAGGCCGTGCGCGCCCTCGCGAGCAGCAGCCTGGAAGCGGTGCGTCGCATTTCCCGGGGGCTGTCTCCCGTCGTGCTCGCGGATTTCGGTCTTCGTGAGGCGGCCGAGCGACTCTGCGAGGATCTTTCCGCCCTGGCGAAGACCGAGATCGTTCGCTCCATCGACCTGCCCCCCGGCCGGCTGCCCGCCGCGGTCGAGATCGGCGCGTACCGCGTGCTCCAGGAAGCGCTCGCCAACGCGCTCAAGCATTCCGGGGCCACGCGCATCGAGGTCGCGCTGCGAAAGTCTGGGGATTGTCTCGATCTTGAAGTCCGCGACAACGGCTGCGGGCTTGCCAAGGACGGCGCCGCACTGCATCCGGGTAGGCCGGGACTCGGCCTCCGCAGCATGCAGGAGCGGGTCGCCCTTCTCGGGGGGCGTTTCGAGATCAGGTCCGAACGCCACACCGGCACGGCGCTGGCCGCACGGATACCGTCGGGCTTGGAGAAAGCATGAGCCGCACGACCGTCCTCATCGTGGATGATCACGCGCTGCTCCGAAGCGGTCTTCGCCTCCTCATCAACGCCCAACCCGACCTGCACGTCGTCGGCGAGGCCGGAACGCTCCAGGACGCCCTCGACGCCGCTCAACGTCTCCAGCCGCAGGTCATCACCCTCGATCTGTCGATGCCCGGCCCTTCGGGCGTCGCGTCCGTCCAGAGACTCCGATCGATCGTGCCGACGGCGCGGATCGTGGTCCTGACCATGCACGACGACCCCGCCTACGTGCGCAGCGCGATCGCGATGGGCGCGGCGGGGTACGTGAACAAGAGCGCCGCCGACGCCGAACTGATCTCCGCGATCCGTGCCGTGGCGCGCGGACGGGTGTTCATCGACGTCGGCGACCAGGCCACGCTCGAATCGGTTCTGATCCCCGCCGCGGTCTCGGACGCCCAGGCGTCTCCCGTCGATCAACTGAGCGAACGCGAGCGCGAAGTGCTCACCGCGGTCGCCAAGGGTCACACCAACCAGAACATCGCCGATTCGCTCGGCCTGAGCGTCAAGACGGTCGAGTCCTACCGCGCGCGCCTGATGAAGAAACTCGGACTGAAGGATCGCTCGGACATCGTGCGACTCGCGATCGAACTCGGTCTCCTCGAAACACCCGACGCCCCATGACGAGGCCGGCGCGGGTTTTCCCCTGCACACACGCCGGGGGCGCGGGTCTTCCCCGGCGGAAAAGTTGAGATTCGCCAAGTTTCCCCGTGCGACGAATACCGCATCGGATGCGACATTTCTCTCAGTCCATCGCACAGACGCTTCGAATCTTGGAACTGGCACGGCCCAGCCGCGTGGGCGAGCCGGCAGAACCCCGTAATCGAGGCGAGCAAGGGAGAAAGACATGCGCACAAGCCCGATCAGACTGGCGTGTTCCATCGGCGCGATGCTCGCGACCGTCCTGGCGGCCCCCGTCTTCGCCGAGGTCACGATCATCGGCGCTCTGAGCAACTTCGACTGTCCGAACAACACCAGGAGCCATGCGACGAGTTCGAGATCGAGTTCGAAGGCCCGCATTCCGATGACGTGCTGCACACCTACTGCAACTGGAACTACGGCTGCCCCACCGTCACCAACAACGCAGGGGGCACGGGCGTTCTGATCGTCTACAAGCGCGACGGCCACTCCACGAACATCGGCGTCATCGAGCACTACGGCGTCTCGCTCCGCGACTGGAACGTCGTCACCCTCAAGACCTTCCGCTGGAAGCACAACGGCATCGTCGTCAACTCCGGCCACGGCGCGCCCCCTGTGCCCACCCCCGCGCCCGTGATCATCACGAATCCCGACGGCAGCGCCGAGATCGCCGAGGCCATCGAGAACGAAGAGGTCGAAGAATCCATCTGGATCCGGCGCAGCGTCATCGCCATCCAAGGCGAAGTGCTGCTGGAGCAGTTGATGATCGACGACCCGATCATCCAGGCCGCGACACCCCTCGAAGTGGACCTCGAACGGCTCGGTCCCGGCGAGACGATCGAGAACGTCGAGCCGATTGACATGGAGGACTTCGTCCAGACTCAGGTCATCCTGATCGAAACGTTCGCCGACATCGCCACCCCGATACCCGGCTCACCCGACTTCAACCATGAGCCGGGCGCCCTGCTCTCCCGCTCCATGAACGCCACGATCGTCCAGGTGCGCCCGTGCGAGGACGTGCCCGTCGTGCTCGCGGACCCGGTGGACACCAGCGGCGAACTCGACGGCCGGGCGGAGTTCGTGGTCGAAGCCCAGGCGCCGCTCGGAAGCCAACTCCACTACCAATGGCGGCACAACGGCGTCGATCTTGTCGGCGAGGACAACGCGGACATCAACATCGACCCGCTCACCCCGGCCGACGCCGGAGCGTACTACTGCGTCATCTCGACCGAGTGCGGCTCCGTTTCATCGCTGAGCGCCTACCTGACCGTGCTCACTCCACCGATCTGCTACGGCGATTCCGACGACGACGGCGCGGTCGACTTCTCCGACGTCACCGAGACGCTTTCGCACTTCGGCGCCGACTACGGCCCGTACAGCGGCGCCGGCGATGCCAACCGCGACGGCCGAGTCAACTTCGCCGACATCACAAACGTGCTCGCCAACTTCAACTTTGTCTGCCCGGGGATGCCTTGATCCCTTGACCGCATGACGCAACCGAAGGCCGACGGTTCACCCCGTCGGCCTTCTTTTCCGAATGATGACCCTCGGGACGCCAGGCGCTCCCTTGCGGAACGGCACCCGCACAAATCCGACGCGGGTCAGCCGCAGGCCGCGCCCCAGTTCGAGAGCACCGACGTGATATCCGCGAAGTCCACCGTGCCGCTGTTGTCGGCATCGCCCGCCGCGCCGCCTCCGCCGTAGTGGCTCAGGACCGACGTGATATCCGAGAAATCAACTACGCAGTCGCCGTTCGCATCGCCCGCGATCACCGGCACCAGCACGCTCCCCCGGATGGTCCCCTGCACTCTCAGCGTCCCGAGCGACGGATTCGCAGGGTCGATGGGTGTCGTCCGGTCAACCGTCGAGATCACCGTGACCAACCGCCCCGGCCCCACCGTCACCGTGCCCGCGAAGTCAATCGGCTGCGTCGGCTCGGTCGAGAGATCATCCATATCCGTGCATGGAAGCCCCGCCCCACCCAGCGCCAGGCAGACCAGGCCCGTCGCGGTGTAGGTCAGCAGCCCCTGCGTGTTCGCCGGCACGCTCAGAAACGTGAACCCCCCCATCGCCACCGGCACCGGGCCGATCGGCGTCCCCGGCGCCGCGTACATCAACCTCAGCCCCGTCACCGTGCTCGAAAACGTGCTCCCGAATCCGTAGTTGATGAAAAAATCCAGCGGCTCAACCACCTGAAGATCAAAGTCGATCCCCGTCACCTGCGCCGGAGTGTTCACGGTTGCCAGGTTCAGCCGAACCGTTCCCGCAACGGGCGAGGTGTCATCATCCGAGCGCCCCTGAAGGGTCAGCGTGGCCGTGATCGACGATTGCGCCGGATTGATCGGCACGGTAAAGGTCTCACCGAACGTCGAGGACGCCGACGCCGCGAACACCAGCACACCCAGTACACGTTTCATCTCGCTCACCTCCGCGCGGCTGGAGACCGCCGGGCAGCCTCCAGGACCACAGCAAGGAGAATACCTCACAAAAAGCGTTCAGGACGGAGATTCCGGCCGGCCAAACACGATTATCCGGACCTCGGCGGCCTTCAGGAAACTCCCGGATCGTCGCCAAGATCAATGACGACGATGGTGCCGAACAGGCCGAAGGTCCGATCGGGCGTCTGGATCATCCAGGCCATTCCCAGGGGCGGGCACAGGAACCGCACCAGGTTTCTTGCGGCCGCCTGGGTCATCGAGATGCGAGTCCCCGACGTCGTGACCACGCGGCAGCCGGTCAGCACCTTGCCGAACGAACGCCCGATCATGAACTCAAGCACCGTTCCCGCGACCACGGCGATCGGCAGGGCCGCGAGCAGGGTGAGGGACGACTCTTCCCCCGTCGGGAGCAGCCAGGCGCCGAGATTCGAGTTGAAGATGCCCAGCCCAAGCCCCGCGAGCAGCCACGCCGCACCCGCGTCGATCACTCCCGCCAGCGCCCTCGTCGCCGGGCCGGCGAGCGCGGTGTTGCGGGGGAGGGTGATCGTCTCGCGGCGCGATGACTCGGGACGAAACACGAAGATCAGCACCGCCGAGAAAAGCGAAGCGAGCGCGACCGCCAGGAATGCAAGGTCACGATGCCCGATCGCGCCGGACGTCCGCGCCCATCCTTCGTAGAGCACCGCGCCGCTCGGCGAAATCACGCGGCACGAGAGCCTCGGCAGCAGACCGCCGTCCGACTCAACAACGCTGATCGCCGACGGACCCGGCACAACCCAATGATCCGGTTTCAGCCCCGTGAGCGCGAAGATCGGAGTGATTCCGGTGGGTCGGACGAGCATCACGGCCGCGTCGGTCGCGCCGCGACGCGGCAGGGCGATCACCTGGTTCGCGATCCCGTGAAGCGCGGCATCGGGGACGGCGGGGAACTCGATTTCGCTCCATGATGGACGGGCGGGATCGCCGCTCTGGCGCCACAGAGCGGCCGATGAATCCGTGCGATTCTGGAACAATGCCGCGTCCCCCGACAGCGTGAAGAGTTGAGCGCTTCGTTCGCGGTTGAAGCGCTCGGGGACCGTGGCCGGCTTCCATTCGGACCCTTCGAGTTCGACCAGTTCCATCCGGTTGTGCGACTCGACGAGCGCGAGAACCGAGCGATTCGTCAACGCAAGCCCGATCGGTGTTCCCTCCGTGATGAGGGGCGGCAGCGGGTCGCTCTCGACCGGCTCGCTTGTGGGCGCCGGGTGGACCCGACGGACCATCCACGCGCGAGGTCCGGCGGCGGCCGTTCCGCTGGGCCGATAGAACATGATCAGCGTGCCGTCGCGCGCGGCGCAGAGGTCCGGGGCCGCGCCGAGGTTGATGACGCGGGTAATTGTTCCCGGCGGAGCGTCGGCCGGGAGGGTCATAAGCGTGAAACCCAGGGGTGGGGTGGGCAGGAAGAAGTAGCCCCCCCGTTCGTCCGCGGCCGTGGCCGCGCCGAGTGCGGGCGCTCCCGACAGGATCAACCCGATACACAGCAGCAGGAATGAGAGTGACCGTGAGTTCATGAACCTGGTTGCGCTCGGGCTTCGTCGCGCGGGGGCCTGCATCATTCCTGATCCGCGTCGCGGGCCGAAGCCGATGGCCGCCGCGCATCAAGATCGATCACCTCCCGGATCCCGAGCAGATCACGGAGCGAGTCAAAGTCGAAGTTCTGTTCGCGGAGCCGGTTCGTCCCCCCATCGACCATGTCCGCGATCGAGAGGCCGAGCATCGACCCCGACGGATGGTGCAGGCATCGGAAGCGCGTGGCGATGCGCGGCGGAAGCGTGCCGTCGCCGCGGATCATGAGATTGTCGTACCGATCGAGCGTCGCAGAGAGAATCGGCTCACTCGATTCGGAGTCGATGACCTCGATGCGTGACGGCTCGTAGGTCTTCGGATTGATGAAGTATCGCCAGCGCGTCCCCGCGCGATCCGCGTCGAAGATCAGTGTGCGGCAGTCCTCGCTCCACCTGACCTGCGGGTCGCGACGCTTGTCGCCCGTGGGCCTGGGCAGCGGCGTGATCCCCGCGAGCGCGAGCAGATCGCGCGGCGCCGCCGGCATCCCGAGCGATTCGATCTTCTGTCTCGTCGCCGCGGCGTGCCGGCCCAGCCACGCGCGATGCTTCTCCTTGGCATCAATGAACCAGTATCGCTCCGCGTCGCAGCCGATCCAGAGCATCACCTCGCTCAGCTTGCCCGCCGAGAGCGCCATCATCGAGGGCTGGATCACCTGGAAGTGTCCCTCCCCCTGTTCCGAGCGGCGCTTGCCCTCGTCGTCCGTGAACTCAACGGACACAACGGCCCGCGCCCACACCCGTTGCAGGCGGGCGGCCCGCGCGTTGTATTCCTTCGCGATTTCCGCGTAGGTGGGCGGTGGAAGCCCGACCGCGGGCTTGGACGCATCCTTGGATGGAACCGCGGCCGCCTTCGATCCCGCCGATGACGCCGGCCCGGAGGTCGCTCCCCTTGACGGCGGAGCGGTGGACTTCTGGGTCGTCGCCATCGGCCCCGCCGCCGACGCGGGCGGCTTGCTCCCACCCGATGCGAGCGGTCTGGACGGACGCGACGAACCGGGGCCGGAACCCGGAGTGGACCGTTCGGAAGCCGTCGTGGCGCCGCGGGTTGGCCCGGTGATGGTCTGCTTCTGCTCGCTCTCGCAACCCACCAGCGCAAGCGCCGCGGCCAGCCAGGCCGCGCCCAGGTACGAAGTCGTGCCCCGCACATGCCTCATGCTTCAATCCTCAGCAATGTGCGAAGTTGGTCGGTGATCTCCCCCACCGTCGCCTCGTCCATCGCGGGATCGATCACTTCGATCGGCGGCTCTTCCGGCTGCGATCCGCGCGGACGAACCAGCAGCGCCCCCGGCTTGTCACCATTCGCTTCGCGCGAACCCATCGGCATGAGCACCCGCTTCCGCATGAGGATCAGCGCAAGCACATACCGGAAGGCTTGACGCTTCGGATCGTCCGTCTCCGCGAGTTGCTCGAAGAGACCGAGCAGCGAGGCCGTATCAATCGCCGTCCCCTTCGATTTTTCCGAGGCGGGGACCACGCCGCTCCAGGTCGCAAAGAGACCCGCCGGCTTCGGCTGCCCGGCCCAGCCCTTCGGAGTAAAGTCGCGCCGGATCAACGATTCTTCCCCCTTGACCTGGATCAGCGCCGCGACGAAGGGATCGCCCGGCTTCAGCGCCTCTCCCGTCGCCGCGCATCGCTCGGCGATCCGGCCGGTCTCGTATTGAGGTGAAGCCATCCGTGACATGCAGGGAGTGTAGCGGGGCTGACCCCCGCCCCCGGGACACTCCGGGACCATCCCCCGAGCGTCACTCCGCAACGAAGATGCGCTGGCTCGTGCCGCCCTCGCCGACGACGGCGCTCACTTCGCTCATGCACCGCGGACAGCGCCCAGAATAACGCGGCGCGCCCGGCAGCCGGTACATCCGCCCGTACACATGGCAACACTTGAAAAACACTCCAAGCCAGTTGCGCGTCGCGGGAGCGGACGGCGGTCCGCCGGCGGGATTCGCTATGCCGGGAATCTCAACGATGTCCTGCGGATCGGGCACCTCTTCTCTATCGGATGAAATGCGGGGCCTGTTGCATCCCTCAAGACGTCACCCAGCCGGACGCCGAACGCAGGCTCGAAGTGTCCGGCGAGGTTCAGCCGCATGCGGATTCGATCACCCGAAGGCTCGCTTCCGCACGAGTCAGCATGGCGTCCGTCTCCTGATCCAGTCGAGTCCGCTGCGCCGGATCAACCAGGGGCAGGTTGACCTTGACATTCCACCTCGAAGCCCGGGCCGTCGCCTCGGCGTACACCGCGGCGATCGCCAGGTCCGACCGGAGCATGCGATTCGTGATTGGCGCGAGCATCTCGAACGCGCGGAGCAGTTCGGCGCACGTGGCAATGGTGGCCATCGGCGGGTGGATCGCCGCGGACGCCTTTTCCGCGAGCAGCGCCGGACGCGCGGGGTCGTCCTTCGGCGTCTTCATCGCCTCGTTAAGTTCTTCGTAGGCCCTAACATCCTCGACCGCGAGCTCGAGCAGCATCCACCGGGCGCGTTCCAACTGTTCAATCGCCGATTCGTGCTTCGCCGCGTGGGCGACAAGGTCCTTCCGCCCGAGGGAATAGTTGACCGTCATCTGGGCGAGCGCGGCCGCCAGCGCGGCAACGGACGCCGTGACCGCGCCACCCCCCGGCGCCGGGGTCTTGGCGCTCACGCGGTCCAGCAGTTCAGAAAAAGTCAGGCTTCGCAGGTCCACGGCGTGATCCTACCCGGCGGCATCCGGTCAGTTCATCGACCGGCGGAGGTCGTTCAGGACGATATCGAAATCGTCAACTTTCAAGAGACCAATCCGGGGATATTCGATGTCCGCGATGACATAGACCGTCGTCGCCATGACGAGCGCGAACGCCACCATGTGGAGCGGCGATCGCGCCTTGCCACCCGCCATGCCGAAACCCGCGAGCAGCGCGCCGATCAGTGTCAGGCTGGCGAGCAACGCGAAGATCACCATGGGCGGGTGCAGCCTCGCGGTCGCCGTCCGCGCGGTGCCCATGTCGAACATCTGGTTGACCGCCGGTACGAACAGCATCGCGAGTGGCCCCGGCCCGGACGCGGCGACTCCCTCCATCGCGGACTTCCAGATTGCGTCCTGGATTTGTGCGGTGCGCGCCAGCTCGGCGTCCACCGCCTTCAGGTCCGGCACCAACTCGAACGCCTTCAAGCGCGAGTCGAGGTACTCCCGAAACCGGGCACGCATCGAATCGCGCTGCTCCGCGGGCATCAGATCGATCCGCAGGTACGCGGTGCCGATCGCGTTCGCCTCTTCGACAATCTGCATCCGGCGATGATCGAACCTCGACGCGGCCCCGGAAAACGTGAACGCGATCAGCAGCCCGAGCAGCCCGAACATCGAGCCTTCGATCGCGCCGATGCCCGCCCGCGCGCCCTCGGCGTCACGCGCGTGCCGACGCTTTCCGATCCGCCTCCCGACCTCGAGCAACAGGAGCATCCCCAGGAACAGGCCGAACGCGATACACGCGGCGATGACGGAGTAATCCATGTGCATGGCTGGCGCTCGTGGCCATCCTCCTATGGCGCATCCCAACCAACCGGCGGACGTTCGATCCAATCGGGTCGCGGCAGAAAAGTGTATCGAGGCGTCGTGTTCACGATCCCCGGCTCAACCTCAACCCCCCCGTCCACATGCATGTCCGCGAACAGAAGGTTGGCACGCACCTGGTTGAAGTGCCAGCGCTGACGCCGGTCGCCGTTGTCATCGAAGTTGTAGATCGGCTGATCGCCGAGCACCCACGTGCGCGAGACGTTGGCGATGCCCGGCATGCGCCCGCCGCGCGGCGGGATGAGCGTTGAATGAACCTCATCTCCGGGCACGTCGTCGAGTGCGTGGTCGTTGAGGTTGTACGACGTTCCTACCAGGTCGTACACACTTGACTTATCAAACATCGGTGGAATCAGCGCATCGTCCGTTCCGGCGTCCGACGGATCCTCGAAGAGCGGGATCTGATACCCGGCGGCGTCCGGCGCATCGTCGCGCGGAACGTCGCCCTCCCAGACGTACTTGTTCAACGGCCGGCCGCGCGGCCCGACCCGATTGATCCCGAGAAAGGGCAGCGAGCCGAGTTTCCCGCCGAAAAGCGAGCCGATGTTCTGCCCGGCTTCACCTCGAACAAGGTTGCCGCCGAAGCCGTCCACCCGCACCTGCGGCAGCCGGTCGTCGTAATCGCCGATGTACGAGGTCAACCCCTGTCCCAACTGTCTGAGGTTGGATGAGCACGACGCCGCCCGCCCGGATTCGCGCGCCTTGCCCAGCGCCGGCAGAAGAATGGCAATCAGGATCGCGATGATCGCGATGACCACGAGCAGCTCGATCAGTGTGAACGCACGCCGGGACACGCACCCAAGCGTACCCAGGACCCCCGCGCGAAGCGATTCAAAAAGGGGAATGGGCGCGGCTGGATTCGAACCAGCGAAGGCGTTAGCCATCAGATTTACAGTCTGACCCGTTTGACCACTTCGGTACACGCCCAGGCGCGGCTCCGGGGGTCGCCGGAAGGCGCGAAAGTTGGGGCGGGGAGTATAGCGGGGCCGTCGGAGTGGGGAATCGCCCGCTCCGGCCGTCAAAAAGCCGCTGGTGGGACTTGAACCCGCAACCTCGAGATTACAAATCACGCGCTCTACCAGTTGAGCTACAGCGGCGGCTGGCTCGAGCCGGGGAGCAAGCCCCGGCGGAACGAAGCGCCCCCGACCGAGGGGCCGGGGGCGTGAATGGGCGATAGTGGGCTCGAACCACTGACCTCATCGATGTCAACGATGCGCGCTAGCCAACTGCGCCAATCGCCCATTGTGGGCGGGGAGTATAGCCCCGCGGCTTCGACCTGTCACCCGACGATCACGGGAACAGCCGGGTTGAACGCCAGCCGACGCCGGCACGATCCCACCTGGCCCGATCGTGGAGCCGGCCCGCGTGACCCTGCCAGAGTTCAACCGCGTCGATGCGGACACGGTACCCGCCCCAGTGCGCCGGCCTCGGCACGTGCTGCGACCCTCGCGCATCCAGCAGGTCGGCGGGACCGATATCGAACCGCTCCGCCGCCTCCAAGACACGCTCGATCAAGGTCAATCGTCGCTCCATCGGTCGGCTCTGGTCGCTCGCCCACGAACCGAGCCGCGAGAGCAACGGCCGCGATTGAAAGTACGTATCGCTCTCGGCCGGGGTGGTGCGCTCGGCCCGCCCTTCGACTCGGGCCTGACGATCCGCATGATCCCAGTGAAAAATCACCGCGACGCGCGGGTTCGAGTCCAGTTCCCCCGCCTTGCGGCTCTCGTAGTTTGTGAAAAACGTGAGCGATGCGTCCGCCACGTCGATCCCCCGGCACAGCACAATCCGCGCCGAAGGCTTCCCGTCCCGCGTGGAACTCGCGAGCGTCATCGCGTTCGGATTGGGCTGGCGTGCCGCCGTCCGCGCTTCGTCCAGCCACGCCGAGAGCATGGGCATGGGATCAGCGGGCAGCGGATCGGGCAGCCCCGCGTGGCCGATCAGGAGATTTTCGAGCACCTGTCTGAGCATGGGAATCCGGCGTCCGCAGCCTATTTCTTCACGTTTCGACGCTTCGGCTCGGCGATCGGCTTGCGGTCGACCGTGGGAAAGAGGCAGCGCGTGCCGGAGCGCGAGGGCGACATCATGTCCTGGATCGTGGCCTCGCGGAACGATGTCTCGACGAGCGCGATCGCATCATCCAGCCGCCGGTGCAGCCGGCAGAGGTTCTTCCCGTGCTCGGGCAGGCCGAGGGGGCAATCGGTGATACGCCGGATGGGATCGACGGCGTTGACCACGTCGAGCACCGTCAGTCGGTCCGGCCTCGACGCCAGGGTGAAGCCGCCGTTCGGGCCTCGCTGTGAGTTCACAATCCCCGCCTTCGCCAGGTCCTGGAGGATCTTCGACAGGTACCCGGCGGGCACGCGCGTCACCTTGGCGATCGCCTGCGCCGTCAGGGCGTTCTCGGGCTGCGTCGCAAGTTGGACCACCGCTCGGAGGGCATATTCGGCCGTGCTGGAGAACATTCGGGGGGCCTCGGAGGTGTTGCGGAATTC
>JAEUIV010000121.1 GCA_016795005.1 Phycisphaerae bacterium | reverse complement strand
CAGGGATAACCGCTGAAAGCATCTAAGCGGGAAGCCCCCCCAGAGATAAGATCTGGTTGCGAAAGCGAAAGACCCCTGGAAGACTACCAGGTTGATAGGCCGCGTGTGTAAGGACAGAGATGTCTTCAGCAGAGCGGTACTAACGGTCGAACGTTTGATCGCTCCAACCGGACGCCGATCCAATCGGCTTCCATCGGAGCATGTCCAACATCCTCGTTTGTTTCCTTCATCAAAACGTCCGCGAGGCGAATCCCCTCACCGGGAGCCGCCCGCGGGTTACGATTCATTGTCCCGTTTCGAATGTCTCTTCGCACACTTTCCCTCGTCGCTCGGCGGCGAGGGGCCACCCGCTGACGAATCCCGGACCTTTCAGGTCCGGCCCGCCCCACAAGGGCGTGTCGGGCATTTCAGCCGTCTGACGCGCGAGAGTATCGCGCCTCAGGCTTTGTCGGTGACCATAAACCAGGGGTCACACCTGTTCCCATTCCGAACACAGCAGTTAAGCCCTGGTTGCCGATGATACTGCTCCGCGGGAAAGTAGGTCGTCGCCGGCTTATGACCCTCGCAAGGTAAACCTTGCGAGGGTCTTTTCATTTCGGCGCGCGGCCGGCATCACGACTCAAGTTCTCCGCTCGATCGGCCGCATCTTTTATTCGCTGGTCGCTGACAGCGTGTTGTCAGTCTTGCCTCGATTCCTGCTCACGTGGCCGGTGGAACCTGTCACGATGCTGTCATCTTCGTGTTGCACCCTCCCCGCACCGCTTCGTGGCGCGGGGCGGCGGCGGGCCGGTGCTCGTCGCTGACCCGCCCCGCCGGACGCGGCGGAGGCGGCGACGATGCGACAATCCGGCTTTGCAGGGGGAATGTTGGCGGCGGTGCTCGGGATTTCTGCGTGGGCCTTGGCCGACGGTATCCACGCGGAAACCGAGTGCGAAGGAGTCGTGACTTCCGAGAAACTGCGGCCCTTCTTCGAGCGAGCGCGGGTCGCGCGGGTGGATGTCGTCGCCGTCGGCGATTCAAATCAACTGTTCGGCGGGCATGGCTGGGACCACGGCTGGACCAAGGCGCTCGCCGATGAGTTCGGCGTCTACGCGACGGGGCTTCAGTCGGCGGGAGAGAACGGCGGGAACGGCGCGGGGGTCGGTTACACCTGGGTGGGTTTCTCGACCTTGTGGACCGGGGCGCTCGCATACGCCGGGGCGCCGCCGGCACAGGATGTTTTCCTGCCCGGCTCGACGCCGTTGCATCCCTGCAACTACCTGTATCTCGCCGGCGGGTCCGCGACCGGCGGCGGCTTCTCGACCGGGATCACGGTGGAGGCCGGTTCGCCGCTGGGGGTGAACGGCGCGCTGCGGTTTCACGTCGTGTTCGGACTCTTTACCGGCGCGGGGCCGGGATCGCTCCGGCCCGCGATTCGGCTCGATCAGCCCCCGTATTCCAATCTTGTCGTCGGTTCGGTGCTCTCGACCCGTGCGGCGTCTGACGGCGTGAGCGAGACGACGCTCGATCTGCCGGCGGCGCAACGCAACGCCGCGCTCGGATTCCGCTTTGTGCCGGCGGGGGTGGACCTGGTCGGCCCATGCGTGGTGTACTGGAGCCGCGTCGAGCGAGTTGACCGGACCGCCGGGGCGTCGTTCCACACACTCATGGGGCTTGGCGGCGCATCGGCCCGGCGAATGGCCCAGGCATTCCAGAGCGCGACCGATGAGCAACTCTCGCTCTATTTTTCGCTGGTGCGGGCGGGCCAGGAATCGCCTCGGCACATCCTCGTGCGGATCAACACCGGGCTGAACGACCGCAACGAGACTCTCGCATCACTCGGCCCGGCGATGGTCCCGGTCGGGAACAGCGCTGCGGCGCTCGCGGACAATCTCCGTGCGATCATGGATCGGATCGCGGGCATCTGGACGCTCAACGGCTGGCCCGCGGACGAGTTGTACTACCTGCTCTCGGTGTCGCACCCCGTTTCCCAGCCGGATGATGCGCCGCTCGTGTCCTACCGCGAGGCGGTCAGCGACCTGGCGGCGGCGTCGCCGCGCTGCGGGGCGACGCGGTTTGATCGCCTGACCAGCGCGACGGAGATGCTTGCGAATGGCTGGTACCAGTCGGGCGGAGCCGATCGCAATCACCTGACACAGTCGGCGTTTGTCGCGCTCGCGTCCCGCGAGATGCGGGCGTTGCTGCCGCTCGAATGTCCGGGCGACGCGAACGCGGACGGCTCGGTGGATTTCGCCGATGTCTCGTGGGTCCTGGCGCGATGGGGCGAGTGTGCGCCGCTTCCCGGCATGGGGGACGCCTCGGGTGATCGCCGAGTCGGGTTCACGGATATCACGGCGGTGCTGGCGGCGTGGGGCGGCTGCGGCATGAGCCGGGGGGCGCGTCACGCCCCGTAGAGCGCCACGGTTTCCCGTGAGAGCGACAGGATGCGTTCGCGGAGTTCGGCGGGTCGGATGACCTTGCAGTGCGGCCCCATGCCCAGCACCCACCACATGATCTCGTCCAGCCCGGCAACGGTGCAGCGGAAGATTGACGAACCGTCTTCGTTGAACTCGATCTTCTGTGTCTTGTGCCAGTTCGTGTCGGACATGGTCGGGGTGAACTGGGGGTCGAAGTGGATCTCGACGTCATACTCGGTCGCGCCTCGCATCATGCGCCAGGCGTTCCCCAGGTACTCGTCGATCGAGAAGACCGGCTTCTGGAAGGTCCGATCGGTCAGATCGCACTTCTGAAATCGGTTGATCTTGAGGCTGCGGAGCGCGTCCCGTCCGCCGTGACGCCCGACGGCGTACCAGGCGCGGACGCTGAAAAAGAGCGCGTACGGCTCGAAATCAAACTCGGCCGCATCGTCCGGCGCGGAGTTGTTCGAGTCGTACGCGCAGCGGAGCACGCGGCCCTGTCGGATCCCCGCGCGGACGCACTCGTAGACATCGCTCCAGCCGTCGCCGGGATTCGCCTGAGCCGTCTGGATCGTGAATCCGGGCCGGGAGGATTCGAGTTCAGCACGGATCGGCGCGGGGAGCATCGACTCGATCTTGTTCAGGGCGCGCCACGCGGGGCGGAGGTGCGGGATCTGCTCCCGCTCGGCGAGCGATTCGCAGAGGAGCGAAAGGGCGAGCGCTTCGTCCGGGGTGATCTGCACGGGGGGCAGGTGGAAGTCGGAGCGGATGCGGTAGCCGTCGGATTCCTTGTCGAAGTAGTAGGGGACGCCCATGATCTCGAGGTCGTCGAGATACCGGAAGATCGTTCGCTCCTCGACCTGCAACTCGGAGGCGAGCCGAGAGGCGTTCCAGCCGCGGCGAGACTGGATGAGCGTGAGCATCCGCAGGACGCGGTGGAACTTCCGTGCGGCATCGGACTCCATCGGCTGCATCATGGTCCCCTATCCGTTCCGGCGAGACGCGACGGGCGCCTGACCGCGACTTACCTCTATCGAACAAGAGGGGCGCCGGCGTGAGAATTCCGCGGAGGCGTCGGCTTGTATCCCGGGAGGCGCGACGGCGCCCGGATGGTCGGGTGGGGAATGGCCCCGCTCGGATTCGAACCGAGGACCAAGGAATTATGAGTACCCTGCTCTGACCGCTGAGCTACGGGGCCGGCCGCCACCACAATACACCCGCACAGCGGGGGTGAAAAAGAGGCCGACCCGAAGGCCGGCTCTTCCCCGAGGTGTCGTTCGCGCGCGCTCCGATCACCGGACGAACAGCATCTCCCGATAGGTCGGCAGGGGCCAGAGGTCGTTGGCCACGTGCCGTTCGAGTTCGTCGCCCAGTTCGCGCAGGTCGAGCATGCGCGGCAGGACGAGGTCCCGGAGTTGCTCGGCGTGGGCCTGCTCGTCCTTGTGGTGAAGGTCGGCGAGCGCCTTCTCGACCGTACCGATGGTCTCGCGGAACTTCGCGGAGAGTTCGGCGAAGTCCTCGAGCTCGTCGCGGAGCGAGCCGCAGTCGATGTCCGCCGCCTGGGTGGCGGCGACGGCTTCGGCGAGTTCGGTCTGATGCCGGAGGGCCGCGGGGAGGATCAGGGTCTTGGCCATCGAGAGGGCGGTGCGTGCCTCGATGGTGACGACCTTGATGTACTGTTCGAGGTAGATGTGGTGCCGGGATTCGACCTCGACCTTGTTCAGCACCTTGTACTTGCGGAAGAGGTCGAAGGCCTTTTTCGTCTTGAGCGCCGAGAAGGCGGACACGCTGTCCTTGAAGTTCGGGAGTCCCCGCTTCTCGGCCTCCTTGTGCCAGGCGATGTCGTACCCATCGCCGTTGAAGATGACCCGCTTGTGCTCCTTGATGATCCGCTGGAGGAGTTTCGCGACGGCGTTCTTGAGTTTCTCCTCGGTCGGGGACTTGCCGACGGCGGCTTCGAGTTCGGTCGCGATGTAATCGAGGCTCTCGGCGACGATCGTGTTCAGCACGACGTTCGGCCAGGCGATCGACTGGCTCGACCCCACGGCCCGGAACTCGAACTTGTTCCCCGTGAAGGCGAAGGGGCTGGTGCGGTTGCGGTCGCCCGTGTGCCTGGGGAGTTGCGGCAGCGAGGCGGCGCCCAGGTCGAGTTTGCCGCCCTTCATCGTGCTCTTGATCGCCCCCTTCTCGATCTGTTCGACGATGTCCTGGAGCATGTCGCCCAGGAAGATCGAGATGATCGCGGGAGGAGCCTCGTTCGCCCCGAGGCGGTGATCGTTGCCCGCGTGGGCGACGCTGGCGCGGATGATGTCGGCGTGCAGGTCCACGGCGCGGATGACCGCGGTGAGGAACACCATGAACTGCATGTTGGTGTGCGTCTCTTCACGCGGGTCGAGCAGGTTGACGCCCGTGTCGGTGGCCATGGACCAGTTGTTGTGCTTGCCGCTGCCGTTGACGCCCGCGAAGGGCTTCTCGTGGAGCAGGCACTGGAGGCCGAACTTCGGCGCGACTTTCCGCAGCACCTGCATCACCAGTTGCTGATGGTCGGCGGCGACGTTCGCGTTCTCGAAGACGGGGGCGACCTCGAACTGCGCCGGGGCGACCTCGTTGTGCCTCGTCTTGATCGGCACGCCCAACGCATACAGCTCCTTCTCACATTCGGCCATGTACGAGAGCACGCGGTCGGGCACGCTGCCGAAGTAATGATCTTCCAGCTGCTGATCCTTCGGCGGCTTGCTGCCGAAGAGCGTCCGGTTGCACAGGAGCAGGTCGGGGCGGGTGACGAAGAAGCGGCGGTCGATCAGGAAGTATTCCTGCTCGGCGCCGCAGGTGGTGAAGACGCGGGAGACCCCCTTGTCGGTGCCGAAGAGACGGAGGATCCGCATGGCCTGGGCGCTCACGGCGTCCATCGATCGGAGCAGGGGCACCTTCTTGTCCAGCGCCTCGCCCGTGTACGAAACGAACGCGGTGGGGATGCAGAGGGTGACGCTGTTGGTCCCGCGGATCAGGAAGACCGGGCTGGTGGGGTCCCACGCGGTGTACCCGCGTGCTTCAAACGTGGCGCGCACGCCGCCCGAT
The DNA here is from genome assembly GCA_016795005.1 of Phycisphaerae bacterium. GTDB lineage: Bacteria > Planctomycetota > Phycisphaerae > Phycisphaerales > UBA1924 > JAEUIV01. The sequence continues at coordinate 29,253 of JAEUIV010000121.1, read as the reverse complement.
GGGAACGAGGACGCGTCCGGCTCGCCCTGCACCAGGGCGTCGCCCGAGAACTCGGTGACGATCCCGCCGTGGCCGTCGGGGCTGATGAACGAATCATGCTTCTCAGCGGTCGAACCCGTCAGCGGCTGGAACCAGTGGGTGTAATGCGTGGCGCCGTTCTCGATCGCCCAATCCTTCATCGCGTTCGCGACGGTGTCGGCGACGGAGGGGTCCAGCGGATCACCGAGCCGGATCGTGCGGAGCACGCTGCGGAACACGTCCTTCGGCAGGCGCTCGCGCATCACGCGCTCGCTGAAGACATCACGCCCGAAGACGGACTGGATCGATTCAGGCTTCACGGGTTCGTGCGGCACCTCGCCGTTCTCGTGCCACTCGGCGACGGCGCGGATGGTTTCCATACGGTTGATGGCGTCGGACATGGGTGGAGGCCTTTCGGGGAGTGTGAGTTGCTCGCCCCGGCGGATGATTCGGCGGATTGAATCATCGGGCGCACGGGTCGGCAAGGGGGGCGATCGCAAAAATGCTGAATAATCCGCGTATTTCGTTTATTCCACCGCTCGGCGGCCGGATGTTGAAATATGGTGATACTATTTCAACATATGCGAGCACGCCGCCGTGACCCGTCGAAGCCCGGCCCGTCGAGGGCGCCCCTCCTGTTTGTCCACACCGACGATCAGTGGGAGGCGCTCGCGTCCGAGCCTCGGCACGAGATCATGCAGTTTCTGGGCGCGATCGGCCCCGCGTCGATCGCGGAGTTGGCCCACGCGATGAACGCGCCGCCGGACGGGCTGTACCACCACGTGCGAAAACTTCTCCGGGCCGGGCTGATCCGTTCGGTCGGCCCGCGGCACACCGGGCGGCGACCCGAGGCGGTCTACGACCTGGTCGCCGAGCGGCTCCGGTTTGATTTCGATGTTCTCAGCGGGCGGAACGCGGATCGGCTGCGGGCGATGCTCCGCGCGAGGCTGAACCACGCCTCCCGGAACTTTGACCGGGCGCTCGCCGCCCGTGAGTTGCGGCTTGAAGAACCGCTGATCGACTCGCTGGTGGAGTGCGAATCGTCCTGGCTTGATGATGATTCATTCCAGCGGGTATTGAAGCACCTTCAGAGCGCGGTGCAGATCATGGGCGCGGGCAAGGGAACACGTCGGGGGCGGCTGTTCTCGCTGGCCATCGTGATGAACCCGCTTGTGCGATCGCGGCGGGGCGATGCGCGCCCGACCCGTCGCCTTGCCGAGATGCGAGCGGGTCTCGGGCCGGATTCATAGCCCGATCGCCAGGCCGCGCACGAAGAGTTCCGCTTCTTCCACGGCGTTTCGTCCCTGGGCCGCGGCCCGGCCCATGCGCCTCACGAGGGCCGAGCCGACGATGGCGGCGTCGGCGCCGGCTCCGCCCTGCTCGGTCGGTGCGACGACCAACCGCACCTGGTCGGCCGTCGCGATGCCGAATCCGCACGCGATGGGCAGATCGGTCATGCCCCGCAGCATCGCGACGCGATGCGCGATGCCGGCGACATCCACGCCCGGGCCGGCGCCGCCCGGCACGTCTCCGGTGATCCCGGTGCGGGCGAGCAGGTAGACGAACCCCGTGCAGGCCTTCACGATGCGCTCGGCGCGCGGGGGCGGCGTGGTGGGCGCCACGAGCAGGCTCAGCGACAAGCCGGCCTCTGCCAACGGCTCCTCGAGCGCGGCCGCCTCTTCCACCGGGGCATCCGGGACGATCACGCCGTCGATTCCCGATGCCGCGGCGTCGCGGACGAACGTCCGAACTCCCATCCGGTGGACGATCGACATGCTGGCCATCGCAACGACCCCGATCGTCGCGCCGTTCCGGCGCGATTCCGCGACGGCTTCGAGCACCGCGGCCGGAGTGACCCCCGCTTCAAGCGCCTCGTGCATCGCCGCGGCGATGACCGGCCCGTCGGCGATCGGATCGCTGAAGGGGAAGCCGACTTCCACGACGGACGCGCCGGCGGCCTGGAGCGCGACGATTGCTTCAGACGTCGAGCGCAGGCTGGGGTATCCGCCGCAGATGAACGGCATGAGCGCTCGGCGGTTGGCGGCGCGGAGTCCGGCGAAGATGGAGTCGATGCGGTTCACGGGGAAGCGAGTGAAATCGTGAGCAAAACATCGTTGACGCCGCGGAGCGTCAGACCTTGACCCCCTCGACGCCGCGCTTGGTGTATTTTTCGAGGGCTTTTTCCAGGTCCACCCCGTTGACATTGGCGAGCGTGGTCAGCCAGGCGAGGACGTCGGCGAACTCCTCGTCGAGGTTGGCGCGCTGCGCGGGTGTCGGGTTCTTGCCGGGGGCGTTGTCGTGGAGCGCGGTCGCCAGTTCGCCGATCTCTTCGATCATCCACATGAACGTGCCGGGCGTGCCGCGCGCGGCGTCGGTGGCGTGGTAGCGGTCGCGGATGAGGCGCTGGAACGCCTGAAAGGTCAGGGGCGTGTCGGGCATGGTTGAAGAATACCGCAGCCGGCTCGGGCCTGTCACCGATCCGTGAAGAGCGCCTCGATGAAGTTCTCCGGGTCGAACGGCTCAACATCCTCGGGCGTCTCGCCCACGCCGATGAACTTGACCGGGATCTTCGTGGCCTCGTGGATCGCGATCACCACTCCGCCCTTGGCGGTCCCGTCGAGTTTCGAGAGGAAGATCCCCGTGACCTTGATCGCCCTGGCGAACTCCTCGGCCTGGCGCACGGCGTTCTGCCCGGTCGTCGCGTCGAGGACCAGCAGCACCTCGTGCGGCGCGCCGGGGATGCGGCGTGCCGTGATGTCTCGGATCTTTGTGAGTTGCCGCATGAGGTGGTCCTGCGTGTGCAGGCGGCCGGCGGTATCGACGATCAGCACGTCCACGCCGCGCGCCAGGGCCGCGTCGCACGCATCGAACGCCACCGCGGCGGGATCGCCTCCCTGCTGACCCTTGATGACTTCGATGCCCAGCCGCTCGGACCAGATCTCCAACTGCCGCACGGCCCCCGCCCGGAACGTGTCGCACGCCGCGAGGAGCACCGTCCGCCCCTCGGCGCGGAGGCTGTGCGCAATCTTGGCGATGCTCGTCGTCTTGCCGGCGCCGTTCACTCCCGCGACCAGGATGACGGTGGGGGACTTCTTTCCATCACCCGAGGCCTGCGCGAAGTGGAGCGAGCGGTCTTCGGCGGGCCACAGCGCCTTGAGTTCTCGCTTCAGGTACTCGAGCACGTCGTCGCCGGTGGACATGGCGCCCGATTGATAGGCCCTCTTCACCCCGTCGATAAGGCGGAGCGCCGTCTTCACGCCGACATCGGCCTGGACCAGTCGGGCTTCGAGTTCCTCGATGAGCGCGTCGTCGAGCCGCCGACCCAGGAGCAGCGAGCGCAAGCCGCCGAAGACGGTCTCGCGCGTGCGCTGCAGCCCCTGCTTGACCTTGGACAGGATGGACTTGAAAAGACCCATTGTGTTCACCGCGGAGTGGCGGAAGAAAGATTGAAGAGGCTGTTCATGGCGTCCGGCATCCTTGAACCGTTCGATGTGGTCTTCATCCGGGGCCGTTCAGGCTTTGCTCGCTTGGCGTCTCGGCGGCGGGCTTTTTCTCGGCCAGCACGCGCTTCAGGATCTTGTCGAGCACGCCGTTGACGAACGAGGGGGAGCGCTCGGTGCTGTATCGCTTGGCGAGTTCCACGGCTTCATTGACCGCGATCTTCGGGTTGATCTCGCCGAGCGTCATCTCGTAGTGCGCCAGGCGGATGATCGCGCGATCGACGGCGGGCTGGCGGCTCGCCGGCCACGTCGGGGCAAGGCGAGAGGATTCCTCGTCGGCTTCGCGTCGATTGCGGTACGCCGCCTGCGCGATCGCAAAGGCCTTGTTGAGTTCCTTCTCGCTGAACTCGGCCGGGTCTTCTTCGCCGATCTCGATGAGGGCAGCGCGGATTCCCTCGGCCTCGGTCTCGCCCCGCGCGTCCAGCTGGAAAAGAGCCTGGAACGCCAGCCTTCGGATGTCGCGCGGCGTCGCCATGATCAGTAGTGCCCCTTCGGCCGGGCCACGCCCGGCGCGCGGCCCAGCGCCGCGATGGACCCCGCGGTCTCGAGTGCCGCCGCCATTGCCTCGACCCCCTTGTTTCCCTTGAGTCCACCCGCGCGCTCACGCGCCTGTGTGTCGTTGTCCACGGTCAGCACGCCGAGTCCCACGGGCACGCCGGTCTCGCGCGCCGTCGCGAGCAGCGCGTTCGTCACCGCCGTCGCCAGGTGCAGGTCGTGGCTCGTCTCCCCCTTGATGATGCACCCCAGCGCCACGACCGCATCAAACCGGCCGCTCGCCGCGGCACGGTGCACCAGCATCGGCACCTCGAACGACCCCGAGGCCTCCATGACCACGAGACCTTCCTCCGACCCCGCCTGCCGCCGGAACTCCGCCACCGCCCCCTCCAGCAGCGGCCGCGTGATGAAGTCGTTGTACCGGCTCCACACGATCGCCACGCGCCGGACATCCGTCGCGGGAAGGGGTCGGACATTCTGGCGGCCGGTCGTCATGAGGGGCGGATGATAGACGTTCCTTTCAACGCCGTCCGGCCCCGGCCCGCCCAATGAAAAAGGCCCCGGACCGAGGTCCGGGGCCCGCAAAGTTCGATGATTCGCGCCGGGTGCCCTGCTTGTTCCCTTCCACACGGTAAGTCGCCCAACTTGGGTGGCATGCTTGCTCAAAGCAGCAAGTATGCCACCCGAAGCGTCAGGTCATGCTGCGTGAGTCGGTGTGGCCACGCCACCCGCTGCGACCCGAAGCGCCGGTCGTCGATGTTCCGCAGGAGTTCCGGTTTGAGGTGTGTGATGAGGTTCCGCTTGGTGATGCGAGTTCGGATGGCATCGTGAACTTAGGGGACATTACCGCTGTGCTCGCGAACTTCAACGCCACTGGTTGCTTGCTCCTGGGTGACGCCAACAAAGATGGCGTGGTGAACTTCGCGGATATCACCGAGGTGCTCGCCGATTTCACCTTTGTCTACTGCGCGTACGTATCCCAGTCAGTCGGGACCAAAGGCGGTGCCGCGACTGATCACATGGACCTTGAACAGGACGACCCCACGACCGCCGCCGAGGCCGCCGGCGTGATCACCGGCGCGCTCCAGCAGATGGGCTACACCTCGATCGAGGCTTCCGCCGACGCCATCGCGCAGATGTCGAACGAGGAGCGCACCGCCGAGATCCGTCGGCTTGGAGAGCTGCTCGAAGGAGCCGCCACCACCCCATGAGGGGCGCTCAGGCCGACTCTTTCCGCGCCACACGCAGCGATTCCAGCCGCCGCGGCCCGATCACCGCGTCGCGGTCGATCACAAACTCCGCCCCCTCGTGCGCCACATCGGGGAGCTCGTACATCAGGTCGAGCATGATCTCCTCGATCACCGAGCGCAGGGCGCGGGCCCCCGTCTTGCGGGCGAGCGCACGCCGCGCGATCTCGCGCAGCGCTCCCTCGGTGAAGGTGAGTTTCGATCCCTCGAGGCTGAAGAGGTACTGGTACTGACGCACCAGCGCGTTCTTCGGCTCGGTCAGCACGTTGATCATCGCCTGCTCGGTCAGCGGCATCAGCGGCGCGATCATCGGCAGACGCCCGATGAGTTCCGGGATCATCCCGAACTCCATCACGTCGTCCGGCGTGACCTGCGCCAGCACATCGCCCGCCTCTTCCACGCGGTCGTAGGCGCGCGGGTCATCGGTGAAGCCGATCCGCTTCTTGCCGATGCGCCGGCGGATGATGTCTTCGAGACCGACGAACGTCCCGCCGCAGATGAAGAGGATGTGCGACGTGTCCATCTGGATGTACTGCTGCTCGGGGTGCTTGCGGCCTCCCTGGGGCGGCACGTTGGCGATCGTGCCCTCGAGCATCTTCAGGAGCGACTGCTGGACCCCCTCGCCCGAGACATCGCGCGTAATCGAGACGTTGTTCGAGGTCTTGCCGATCTTGTCGATCTCGTCGATGTAAATGATGCCGCGCTGCGCGGATTCGAGGTCGTAGTCCGCCGCCTGGAGGAGTTTCAGCAGGAGATTCTCGACGTCTTCGCCCACGTAGCCCGCCTCGGTGAGCGTGGTCGCGTCGCCGATGGCGAAGGGGACGTTGAGAATGCGCGCCAGCGTCCGCGCCAGGAGCGTCTTGCCCGATCCGGTCGGTCCCATGAGCAGCACGTTGCTCTTGTCGAGTTCGACGGGAGCATCCTCGTTGTCCATCTGCGACAGCCGCTTGTAATGGCTGTGCACCGCGACGGAGAGCGCCTTCTTCGCGTGGTCCTGCCCGATCACGTACTGATCGAGGAACTCGCGCATCTGCCGCGGCGAGGGGATCGCCCCGAGCACATGACGGCTCGACGACACGCGACGCCGTTCCTGCTTGAAGATGTTCTGGCACAGATCGACGCAGTTGCAGCAGATGTAGACATCGCTCGGCCCTTCGACCATCGGGCCGACTTCGCGCGAGGTCTTGCCGCAGAAGGAGCAGGTCGTGACCTTGCGCCCCCTGAACCCCGGCCCGTCGCCGCCGCCGGTGGACTGACTGCCCTGCTCGTCTGAGTCGTTTCGATTCTTTGCCATCGATTCCTCGTTACACACCCCTGGGGGCCGATGCGCGGACCATCAGCGCGTATAACCCACTGTATCGACGTGCGGAGGAACTTTCTCCACGCATCCCGGCGATTCGATGAAAAGCATGCGGTCTGAGCGGGTGATTGCAAGCATTTTTCCGTAACTTTTCTTCATCTCGATCTCACGAGCAGGCCGGGGAGGCTCGCGTTCGAACGCTCGCACGAGCAGGTCCGTATACCTGCCGATCCGAACCCGAATCTGCCTTTCCGCAGCACCGCCCGATAGTGGGCGTCTCAGCGCGGGGGACGACCGCGTTCGGTACCGGTGATCGGGTTCCGGCTGGGAGTCGATCCATCGGCGGATGCTCCGAGCACCGCGCGCTTCGCGGCGGCGAACTCCTCGTCGGTCAGCGTGCCGCGCTGGTGCATCTCGCGCAGGTCCTGGAGCGTGAGGCCGGTTGAACGATCGGCGGGATCCTCTCCAAGCAGCCGCCGACGGATCCAGAACAGCGCCGCGGCCCCCGCCACGACGGAGAGCAGCAGCGCCGCGATCCACATCATCACCGATCCGGCGGGAGCCTGAGCGCCCGTGGTAAAGGGAGAGGCGATGCTCGCGTGCATGGGTGGCTCCGCGCCGCTCGCCGTCGGCTCATGCCCTCGCCGCGGCGAACTTCTTGTTGAACTCCTCGACCGAGATGTCCGAGACCTTCGCGCGGGCGAGGAGGGCGTCCATCGTCTTGTGATCGCGGACCTGCTGGACTACGAAGCCGATCTGGTTCCGCTTCTCGAGTTCCTGGCGCATCTGGTCGGGGCGGACGCGGCGCTCCACCGCCATCTGCGCGATCCGGCCGAGCACCTCGTCCTGGTTCACCTGCACCTGGAGCGTCTGGGCGACTCGGGCGAGGATGAAGGTGAGTTTGAGGTCGCGCACGGCGGAGGCGGCCGACGCCGCACGCAACTGCGCCATCCGCTCCTCGATCTGGAGGTCGTCCATCCCGCGATGCAGGAGGTCCATCCGCGCCCGGGCCAGGTTGGCCTCCGATTGCCGCGCGGTCAGGCGCTGCGGCAGGGGAACCTCGACCTTCTCGACCAGGTACCGGGCGATCTGCTGCCGCATCGCCCCCTGCTGCTCGACGACCGCGCGCTGCTTCAGCCGGTTCATCATCGCCTCGCGCAGCGATTCCTCCGTGGGAAGCCCGGTCTTCCTGAGCAGTTCGTCCATCGGGCAGGGGATGATCCGCTGCACCTGCGCCACCTCGAAGGTGATGGTCAGGTCCTTGCCCCGGACCTGCTCGTTCTCGTGGTTCTCGGGGCCTTTGGCCTTGACGGTGATGGTCTCGTTCGCCGCCGGGAGACCCGCCTGCTTGCCGAAGTCATCGACCAGCACGCCGAGGATCGCCCCCTTGCCCTTCCGGTCCGTCGGCGGGATCTGGATGACCGCCCCCTCGATGTCGATCAGCGACTTGCCTTCCTGGTCCTTCATCACGCCGTGGCCGATGCAGTAATCGCCCGGCTCGGCGCGGTCCCGCGGTTCGAGTGAACCCTCGTTCACCGCCAGCATGTTGATCTGGTCGTCCACGTCCTTCTCGGAGGGGGTGAACGTCGGCTTGAACACTTCAAGACCATCGGTCGAAGGGATATCGAACTCGGGCATCACGTCCACCTCGACGTGGAAGTGCATGTCCTTCCCCGGCTCGAGCGCGAGCTTGGCGAGTTCCTCGTTGCCCTCGGGATCGCCGATGACGGAGATCTTGTGCTCCTTGATCGCGGAGGAATAGGCCGACGCGATGATCTGGTTCTTGGCTTCTTCGCGCACCCCCGAGCCGAACCGCTTCTCGATCAGGCGTCGCGGCGCGTGGCCCGGCCGAAAACCGGGGAGCGAGGCGCTCATCGCGAGCGCCCCCAGCGATTGCTCGATCTGCTCCGCGACCACCTTGCCGGGGACCGTGAAGCGGAGCCTCTTCCGGCTCGGCCCCGCGTCCTCGATGGTGACCTTGTGCTCAACGCCGCCCGCTGGTGATGCCGCCATGTCAATGTCTCCGGGGACCAGGGCCAAGGCCGCCCACCGGCCGATGACCCCCCGCCCGAGGTGCAAGGGGGGAAAGGATAGCCGGAGGAATGGCCCTCGGCACGAAACGCCGGGCCACGACCGGAGCCACTCAACCGCGGATGCGGCAATTCTCGCTCGTTCACGAGCATCGCGGCTCGCCTCGTGCCCGGCATCCGCTCCCGCTACAATCTCCGCCCCGCCGCCGGAGTGGCGGAACTGGCAGACGCGCTGGATTCAAAATCCTGTGCCCGCAAGGGCGTGAGGGTTCGACTCCCTCCTCCGGCATTGTCCGCCCCGACCCAAGCCCTCGTCCACCGAGAGAGAGAAAGAAGGAACCGAACCATGGCCGATGAACGCCCCCAGCAGCAGGTCCAGATCCGTGTTGACGAATCCAAGATGCACGTCACCTACGCGAACACCATCCGCACCACCACCACCGCCGATGAGATCATCATGGACTTCGGCCTGAACCTCCCCGTCCAGCAGGGACAGGGCGAACCGATGTCGATGCACTTCGGCGTGGGCGCCCGCGTGGTCATGAACTGGCAGGGGGCCAAGCGCCTCATGATGAGCCTCCAGCAGGCCGTCGGCGCCTACGAGCAGAACTTCGGGGTCATCGAACTCGCGCCGCAGGGCGGGCGGAAGCAGGGCTAGGCGCCCCACTCCGCAAGACGCCGAGGCTGAGGAGTCTTCGACGAAGCCTCGGATCGGACGCCTATGCCGAGAAAACGCGGGCTCAGCGTCGATCAGTAGCGATTTCCGGGTTCTCCCACACCCACGCGCCCTCCGCGCGGTGGCGAGTGATGTACTTGAGCGCCGAGACGAACTGTGCACCATCATGGATGCGCTCGACGTGGCTCGACGCACCCCATAGTTTTCCCGGAATCTCGGCACGAATCTGGTGGGACGCAAACTGCTTGGCGCGACCGAACACCTCGACCGCGTCCGCCGTGCCGACTCGGATCAAGCCATGAACATGTCGCGCACCCACCGCTAATACGGCAACCGCCGTGCCCATTCGTTCCAACTTCTCCAAGAGCGACTTGCCGAGGCGCGCTCGCTGCGGTTCGGTGAGCGAGACCTCGTTCCGAAGGATTGACCGGGCGTAATGATGCAACCCGGCGTGCTCGCCGTCAGGCGAAGGGTTCTTGTAGTCCCCTGAGGAATGAACGCGATGCCCATGATCCCGGAATCCACGCGGATCCCCGGGGAGCCAATGCCCGAGGGTGGACGTCATCACATGTGCCCAACCGGTCATGTCACTCAGACTACGTCAAGGACGCCGAGGCTGAGGAGTCTGCGACAAAGCCTCGGATCGGGAGTCCCGGAACCCGAGGCTTCGCGGACTCAGCCTCGGCGTCGACGCGGTGTCATAGAATCCTCCGCGCCCTCGGATAACTCCCCAGCACCGTCAGGTGCTGGCAGTGCGTCCGGGCGTCGGTGATTGCCGCCGTGACCTTGGGGTCGTCCTGGTGCCCCTGGGCGTCGATGAAGAAGGTGTAGGTCCAGTTCACCCGCCCGCTGGGGCGCTTGTCGATGTGCGTGAGGTTGATCCCCGCCTCCTCAAAGACGCGCAGCACGCTCACCAGCGCCCCCGGCTTGTCCGCCGTCTCGAACATGATGCTGGTCTTGTCGTCGCCGCTGGGCTTCGCGGCCTGCTTGGAAATGACCGCGAACCGCGTCACGTTGTTCGGGTTGTCCTCGATCTTCTCGAAGAGGACATCGAGGCCGTAGATCTGCCCCGCCAGCGGCGAGGCGATCGCCGCCAGCCCGCACGCCGGATCCTTCTCGAACTCCTCGAGCACCAACTGCACCGCCCGGCTGGTGCTCGGGGCGGCGACCTGCTCCGCCTTCGGGAACTGCGTCGCCAGCCAGTTGCGGCACTGGTCGAAGACCTCCGGCTTGCTCAGGATCTTCCGCACTTCGCGCGGCTCGCACGAACTCAGGAGCGCATGGTGCACCTCGATCAGCACCTCGGCGTACACCTTGATCTCATTTCCGTGCTCGGCGAACGCATCCAGCGTCTCGACGATCCCGCCGCCGATGGAGTTCTCGATGGGGGCGAGGCCGTAGTGGCAGTGCCCGCGCATCACCTCGGTGAAGACCCCCGCGATGGTGTGCAGGTCCTCGAAGGAGACGGAGTTGCCGAACTGTCTCACCGCCGCCTGGTGGCTGTAACTTCCGGGCGGGCCGAGGTACCCGATCCGCAACGGCTGCTCCAGCGCGAAACTCCCGCTCATGATCTCTCGGTAGACCGCCTCGACCGTCCGCGCCGGCAGCGGCCCCGCGTTCGCCTCGAGCACGCGCTTCAGCACCGCCTGCTCCCGGTGCGGCGCGTAGATCGGCACCCCCGTCTCGCGCTTCACGCGCCCGACTTCCACGATCAATGCCGCCCGCTCATTCAGCAGTCGGACGATCTGGTCATCGAGCCGGTCGATGCGCTGACGGATGGCGTCGAGCGAGCGCGCGGGGAGGCCTTCCCCTTCCGGGGCGCGATCGCCTGCATGTCCCGGTCCGCTCTCCACTGGGATACTCCATCGGCCGTTCTTCACCCCGGAGACATCGCCTCCGCTTCACAGGCCCGGATTTTCTCCCGGTCCTCCCCGCCTCCTTGGCAGGTGTCCTAGGCTCTTGCGTCGGAACTCGTTCGGTCGATTGATCCTCTCCGGGGGCGGGGAATCGTACCGGACATTGTCCGAAATAGGCGCTCGATGGAATCGACGTTCCGACACATCCTGACCCTCGCCGCGGCTCCCCCCGCCGGCGTCGCAGACTGGCCCTGGACGGTTCACGTCGCGGCGGCGATGGCGTTGCTCATCGGCATGCTGATCTGGCTCGCGGGCGGCCGACTCATGCGACCCGCTTTCATCGCCCTCGGCGCCCTCGTCGGAATCGCGTTCGCCCACCTGCTCCCCGACGTGATCGCGCAGTGGCTCAGCCCCTGGGCGCTCTCGGCGGTCGGCGCCGCCGTGGGCGCCCTGATCGGGTGGCTCGCCTTCCGCGTGCTGGTGGCGAACACCCTCGCCCTCGTCATCGCGCTCGTCAGCACCCTCGCCGTCGCCGCGTTCGTCAAGCTGCCCGTTCCATCCGGCGAGCCACCGGCCACCGAATCGACCTCAAGCGAACGCGCCCCCGCCACGAACCCGCGAACTCTCGAAGAATGGTTCGCGTCGCTGCAACTGAACCAACTGAAAGAATCCGTCGGCGCAGCGGTCGAGGCCGCCAAGGCCCGCCTCGACGAGACCGCCGATCAGCCCGACGATCCCGACGGCCCCGGCTCGCTCGCCGACCTCACCGTCGAGCGCGGCTCGCGCGCCGTCAAGGTCTTCGCCGCCCGCTCGTGGCAGCAACTTGTCTACTTCTGGAACACCGACCTCGACCCCCGCGGCCGGGCGCTGCTCCTGCTCGCCCTCGTGCTCGGATACCTCGGCGGCCTCGTCCTCGGCTTCGCGCTCCCCAAGCGCGCCGCCGCCGTCACCACCGCCATGATCGGCCCCGCCGTCTGGATGCCCGCCGCGGCCTACGGCGTCGTCGCCCTCGGCCTCCCGCTCGCCTCACGAATCCCGACCGACCCGCTCGTCTGGCTGATCGCCTGGGCCGCGCTCGCCGGCGTCGGGCTGCTCTTCCAGTTGTTCTTCGGAAAGCAACGAGCCGCGAAGCCCGCCGCCTGATTCGTCACTTCGCCGCGTTCGGTTCGACGGCCGCGACCGCGTGCGGTGATCGGATCGTCGCCGCCTTGTCGCTCGCGCTCATCAGCCTCCCCGCAAAGGGAAGGAGCGCGACGACCGACGCCGCCGAGAGCGCCGCCGCAATGCCGCGCGAGCGATACGGGCACCCGGAGACCTCATCGCCCGCCGATTTCTCCAGCAGCGGCGCGCCCGCCAGCCGCAGGTAGTAGAACGCCGCCACCGCCGAGTTCAAGCCCATGATCACCACCAGCGCGATCTCCCCGGCCGAGATCGCGCTCGTGAACAGGTAGAACTTGCCCGCGAACCCGAGCAGCGGCGGCAATCCCAGCAGGCTCAGCGAGCAGATCACCATGCACCACCCGAGGATCGGGTACGAACGGCAAAGCCCGCGCAGGTCCTCAAAGGTCTCGATCTCTTCGCCCGGCCGCCGCTCAAGGCATGAGAGCACCGCGAACGTCCCGAGGTTCATGAAGCCGTAACACAGCAGGTAGAACAGCGTCGCCGCCAGCCCGTTCTGCGAGAGCGGCGCTCCCGACGCCCCCGGCCCCGCGATCAGCCCCACGAGCATGTACCCCGAGTGCGCGATCGACGAGTACGCCAGCACTCGCTTCACGTTTGTCTGGAGCAGCGCCAGCACGTTGCCGACCGTCATCGTCATCACCGCCATCACCCACAGCAGCACGCGCAGCACCTCGGGCAGCGACGAGTTCTCGCCGCCGTACCCCCACCCCACGACGCTCAGCAGCAGCATGAGCGAGATGAATCCCGCCGCCTTGGGCACGAACGCCAGGAACGCGGACACGCTCGACGCCGCGCCCTCGTACACGTCGGCCGTGTAGAAGTGCATGGGCACCGCCGCGATCTTGAACGAGACGCCGACGATCGACATCACCACCCCGACCAGCGCGATCCCGCCGATATTCCCGTTCGTCGCCACGTTGTTCGCCAGCACCTCGGCGATCCCGGGCGTCACGCCGTCGCCGAAGAGCATGGTCGTCCCCGTCGCCCCGTACAGCATCGCGAAGCCGTAGAGAAAAAACGCCGCCCCGAGCGCCCCGAGGAAGAAGTACTTGATCCCCGCTTCCTGGCTCCGCGTGCCGGAGGTCGAGATGCTCACCATCACATACGTCGGCAGGCTCACCAGTTCGAGCGCGAGGAAGAGCCAGATCAGGTCGTCGGCCGAGGCGCAGAGCATCAGCCCCGTCAGGCTGAACAGGATGAACGCATAGAACTCGCCGCGCGTCGACCGCAACCCGTCGAACACGCCGCCGCGCCCGAGCGAGGACTCGTACTCGCGGTCCACCGTGCCCGACAACGCCATCACCAGCAGCACCCCCACCGCCGCCACGAGCATCTTCGCGAACGGCATGAGGTTCGGCAGCAGAGAGTGCGGCGGCGTCGGCAGCCACGCCGACATCACCCCGGCAATCACCAACGCCACGATCGACACCCCGGCGCACGAACGCCGGACCCCGTGATTGGGCGACAACCCCAGAACCATCACGACCACCGTCGCGACAAACAGCACGATCTCCGGCCCGAGGTAGCTCAACTTCTCAACAATCGGCACCGATGCGATGAGGAGGTTCATGGACGGGCCTCCGCGATTTCATGGACGCCCGGCTGGCCGGAAAGCGCGCCCTTCGCCGCGACCTGCGCGTGCGAAATCGCCGCCGCGACCGACGGCTCCAGAGTCTTGATGAACGGCGTCGGAACCACTCCAAGCACAATGCACCCCAGCGCCAGGGGCGCCAGCACGCCGATCTCGCGCGCCGTCAGGTCCCGCGGAAGCGCGTTCGGCTCAGCATGCGCCTCGTGACCGTGACCGTGCCCGTGGTCGCCAGGCTCGCGCAACGGCCCGAACACCACCTTGCCCACCATGTACAGCAGGTAGATCGCCGCCACGATCATCCCGGACCCCGCGATCACCGCGTACCACGGACCGAGCGTCCCGAGTGTTCCCCCTCGGCCGATCCCGATCGCGCCCGACTGGAAGGCGCCCAGCAGGCACATGAACTCGCTGACGAACCCGTTCAACCCCGGCAGGCCGACGCTCGCCATCGTGAAGAACACCATGAAGAATCCCCACACGGGCATCGCCTTCGCAAGCCCTTCCATCTCCTGCATCGAGCGCGTGTGGTAGCGCTCATAGATCATGCCGATGCACAGGAAGAGCGCCCCGGTCGAAAGCCCGTGGTTGATCATGTACAGCACGCTGCCCACGCCGCCCACCATGTTGAGCGCGAACATCCCCAGCATGCAGAACCCCAGGTGCGCGACCGACGAATACGCCACCAGTTTCTTGACGTCCCGCTGCACCCAGCAGATCAGCCCGCCGTAGAGGATCCCGATCACGCAGATGGTCGCGATCACCCCGGCGTACTCCACGACCGCCGCCGGCACGAACGGGAGCACGAACCGGTAGATCGCGTACGTCCCCAGTTTCAGCAGCACGCCCGCCAGCACCACCGACCCCGCTGTCGGCGCTTCGGTATGGGCGAGGGGAAGCCACGTATGCACCGGGAAGAGCGGCACCTTCACCGCAAAGCCGCACATGAGCGCCAGGAGCACCCACGACTGCTCGCTCAGCGTCATCCCCCGCGCCGCGCTCGCGAGCGTGTCGATGTCAAACGTCCACGCGACCGTTCCGTTCTTTGTCGCGGTGAAGGCGACATAGACCAGCCCGGCGAGCGCGATGATGGAACCCGTGAACGTGTACAGGAAAAACTTCGTCGCCGCCTTCTTCCGATTCGTCGAGCCGAAGAGGCTGATGAGCACGTACATCGGCACGAGCGTGAACTCGAAGCACGTGTAAAAGAAGACCAGGTCCCGCGCGAAGAACACCCCAAGCATCGGCGCCTGCAGCGCCGTCAGCCACGCGTAGAACGCCCGGTGGTTCTCGGTGACCGCCGTCTTCGACGCTTTCACGCAGATCGGCTGCAGCACCGCCGTCAGGATCACCAGCCACATCGCCACCGCGTCCACGCCGTAGGAGAGATGGACCCCCATCTCCGGCAGCACCGCGAAGGAGTTGGCGAACTGGTACGTCGCGCCGTGGTCCCAATCGAAGCGCTGCATCATCCCGAAGGTGAGCAAGAGCACCGAAAGCGACACGCCGAACGCGATGCGGTGGGCGCGCCCCGGCGGGCGGAAAGCGATCAACACCGCGCCGAGCAGCGGCAAGGCCATCGCGACAAGCGGGAAGAGGCTGAGGAGGGTGCTCATGTCAGACATTCGCCCCCATCACGATCAGGACGATGACGAGAATCACCGCAAGCCCACCGGCCATCCCGACCGCGTAGCCCTGCAGCACCCCGCTCTGGCTCGGCCGGATCGCCCGCGCGAACCACCGCGGCAACAGCCCGCACAGGTCCACCAGCCCGTCGATCACCAGCTTGTCGAACCAGTGGAAAAGCGACGCAAGCACCCACAGAGGCAGCCGGATCACCGCTTCGTAGAACTCGTCCACGTACCACTTGTTCTGCGCCCACCTCGGCACGGGGCCGAGCATCGGCAGCAACGCATCGGCCCGGCTCGTCGCCGCCCCCGTCCGACCCGAAAGGTGCAGGAACCACGCGATCCCGATCCCGATGAAACCCACGAGGCCCGACACGTAGTACATCACCTTGTGCGGGTCCATGCCGAGGAACGTGCCGAGACGCTCGGCGTGCGCGCCCTCGACATGATGCGACCCGGGAGATTCCACAAACGCGGTGGACGAGTGAACCATCGACCCGACCCAGCCATGATGCTCCGTCATCATGAAGTACGTCGGGATCGCCAGGAACGAGCATGCCGCCAGGATCACCAGCACAGAGTTGATCGCCCACCCGGGCGGGTGAGGATGGAAATCGTGCGCACCGTCGTGCCCGTGCGCGGCATCCCGGGCGTGACCGCCGTGATCGTCGTGGCCCCCGTGGTGGTCGTGGTCCGCGGCGTGCAGTTCCTCCCCCGGCTCAAAGTGTTGCGGCCCGACGAATACCCGGAAATACACCCGGAACGTGTAGTACGCCGTCAGACCGGCCGTGAAGAGAAGAATCCACCCGATCCACCGGCTCCCCGCGATCACTTCGCCGGGCGTGGTGAACGCCTGCGCCAGGATCATGTCTTTCGAGAAGTATCCGCTCGTGATGAGCGGGAACCCCGCGAGGTTCAGGCACCCGACGAGCATGGTCAGCCCGACGATCCGCCAGCCCGGCATCTTCTGCACGCCGCTGAGCCGGCGCAGGTCGAGTTGCCCGGCAAAGCCGTGCATCACCGCCCCGCACGCGAGGAAGAGGAGCGCCTTGAAGAATGCGTGCGTGAAGACGTGGAACGCGGCGCCCACGCTCGTCAACACCCCCAGCCCCGCGAACATGTACCCGAGCTGCGACACCGTCGAGTACGCCATGATCCGCTTGATGTCGAACTGCGCCATGCCGATCGTCGCCGCCAGCAGCGCCGTGATCGTCCCCGTCCACGCGACGATGGTCAGCGCGAAGTGCGAGTCGTCCAGCAGGAACAGCGGCATCGTCCGCGCGATCAGGTACACCCCGGCCGTCACCATCGTCGCCGCGTGGATCAGTGCGCTCACGGGCGTCGGCCCCTCCATCGCGTCCGGGAGCCACACGTACAGCGGGAACTGCGCGCTCTTCCCGAACGCCCCGATCATCAGCAGGCACGGGATCACCCACTCCTGCCACTGCCCCGACAGCGGTCGGCCCGCCGCGTCCACGCCCTGCCGCACCATCTCAAACAGCGGCCCGTACTCCACGGTCCCGAACGTGACAAACGTCAGGAAAATCCCCACCGCAAGCCCCAGGTCGCCGATGCGGTTGACGATGAACGCCTTCTTCGCCGCGGCCACGGCGCTGGGTTTCTGGAAGAAGTACCCGATGAGTAGGTACGAACACAGCCCGACGCCCTCCCACCCGAGGTAGAGAAGGATCAGGTTGTCTCCCATCACGAGGCACGCCATCGAGAACACAAAGAGCGCGAACGCCGCGAAGAACCGCCCGTACCCCTTGCCGACATCGTGCCCCATGTATTCGCTGGCGTACAGGGCGATCAGCGTCGCCAGCCCCGTGACAAAGAGCATCCAGAGCCACGACAGCCCGTCCATGTAGAAGCCGAACTTCGCCGAGAGCGTCTGCCCCGCGTCGCTCCCCCACGAGACGCCGATCCATTCGTAGATGTCCGCGATCTGCGTCGCGTGGCCGGCGTTGCTCCATGAAAGGAACCCCGCCACCGTCACGCCGAACGAGACCGCCAGCGCCGCGACCGTGATGACCGCCGGAAGCTTGGTCTTCACCCTGAACGCGATCGTCAGCCCGCACAGGATCGAGGCCGCCAGGGGCAGGAGCGGGACCGCCGCGAACCACGCCGGGCCTCCGGATGATGCCGCGCCGTGCCCGCCCTCCGCCGCGAGCGTCATGAATCCCAGGATGCCTGCCGGTTCACTCATTGCTTGCACGATTCCGCCTTTGACCGGGGCCTGTCGCCCGGTTCCTGCTTCTTGATCAGCCCGCCATCTCGCTCCACGCCGCCGCGTCGAGCGTCGCCTTCCGTCTGAAGGTCCAGACCACCAGCGCCAGCGCCAGCGCCGCTTCCGCCGCCGCGATCGTCAGGACAAAGATCACGAACACCTCCCCGGTGTGGTTCAGGTGGTACCGGCTGAACGCGATGAGCGCGATCCCCGCCGCCTGGAACATCATCTCGGTGCAGAGGAACATGATGATCAGGTTGCGCCGCGACACGAACCCGATCACTCCGACCGCGAACATCGCCGCCGAGACGAACAGGAAGTGGTACAGCGTCAGCGCCCCGATCGGCGCAAAGTCGCCGCTCGTCGTCGCGGCCAGGCAGAGGTTGGAAAGCGCCGTGTTCAAAGTGTTCCGTGTTCAGCGTTCGGTTCGGGGTCTCGGTTCTGATCCGTCTCGTTCACCCTGTCTGCCTGCCCTCGTGCTCTCCTTGCGTCTGCCTTGATCTCAATGGGAAGGACGCGCCGCCGCCGCTTTCTCAGCCTCGCTCATCTCGATCTGCTTGCGCGCAAGAACCACGGCCCCGAGCATCGCCATCAAAAGAATGACACCCGCCAGTTCCAGCGCCATCGGATGCTCGGCGATCAGCGCGAAACCCACGCCGTCGAGGTTCTCGGCACGGAGGTCGCCCGGCAACCGGAGCGTCAGCGTCTGCCCGCTCTGCACCGTCGCCCGCACACCCGCCGCCATCTCCTCACCAAAGAGCGCCGCGACGCGCGGGTCATCCAGGTTCTTCCGAACCTTCTCGACATCCGCCACCGTCAGGCTCATCGTGCCCGCCGAAGTGCTTAGCCTCGAAGCGACCCCTGAGACCTCCGGCCGCGCGAACCCGCCCCGCGGCTCGAGCACCCCGAGACGGTCGTACGCCTCGATCACCTTCTTCGGCATCCGCGCCAGCAGCCCGATCCCCTCACCACGAGGCGACGCCGGCTCGATGGTCTTCATGCCCCGCGCCATCATCCCCGTCAGCAGCGCCAACAGCACAAAGCCCACCACCGTCGCGACCCCCGGCTCGCGGCTGTAGCGGTCGTACTCCGAGGCCACACCCACCTCCGCCCCCTCCGGCGTCTGCTCCGCAAGCATGATGACAAAGAGATACGTGATCAGGATCGCCCCGGCGTAGATGATGATCAGCGCAAAAGCCATAAACTCCGCGCCCAGCATGAGATACAGCGCGGAGGACGCCAGGATCGTCAGGATGAAATACAGCGCCGCGTACACCGGCCTGGGGTGCGAGATCACCCGCACCGCCGATCCGAGCGCAATGGCCGCAAATACATAGAAATAGAATCCGGGCCGCTCGGCCCCCGCCTTCAACCCCAGCGCAAGAAATGCGCCACCGAGTCCGACCGCCGCCAGCAACGCGCCGATCACCTGCGGGCTGAGTTTGGGCCGTGGCAGGGTCATCGCGACGCCGAAACCACCGAGGGCGACGCAGACATAAAGCAGGATGGGATTAGCCACGAACTCCACGGTCGCTCAACTCCGGCTGCTTCATTGGAACGCCGCCAAACGAGGGCGGCAGAATACGCAGTCGGTGATGAGTCGGCAACAGCCGCCGCTGCCAGCGGGAAATGAAAAAGCCCGCCGGACGGTGCCGACGGGCTTGGTGGATCGCGTCATGTCATGGAATCAGGTGCTCTCGGCCCCGGCTTCCACGGGCTTGGTGTCCTCCGGCTTCGGCGCCTCCTCGCCCTTGAACACCAGTTTCTCGTCGTTCCCTTCGGGTGTGCCGGCCTTGGTCACCAGGATCCGGTTCTTGCCCTGGAACTCGCCGGTCAGGAGGGCTTCGGACATCGGGTCTTCGATGTACTGGCTGATCGCGCGACGCAGAGGCCGGGCGCCGAAGTCGGGGTTGAAGCCCTTGTCGATCAGGAAGTCCTTGGCCGCCTGGTCGAGCACCAGTTCCCACCCCTGCTCGGCGAGACGCTTGCGCAACTTGCCCGTCTCGTAGTCCACGATCGTGATGAGGTTCTCCCGACTCAGCGGGCGGAACACGATCACGTCGTCGAGGCGGTTGATGAACTCGGGGCGGAAGAACCGCTCGATCTCCTTCATCAGCACGCCCTTCATGCCTTCGAAGTTGCCTTCGGTGTCGCGCTTCGTGAACCCGAACCCGCCGCCGCCCTTGATGAGGTCGGCCCCGATGTTCGAGGTCATGATGAGGATGGTGTTGCGGAAATCGACGTGGCGTCCGTACGAGTCCACGAGGCGTCCCTCCTCCATGATCTGGAGGAGCATGTTGAACACGTCCGGGTGCGCCTTCTCGATCTCGTCGAGCAGGAGCACCGAGTAGGGCCGACGGCGGATCCGCTCGGTCAGCTGCCCGCCCTCCTCGTACCCGACATAGCCGGGGGGCGCTCCGACGAGCCTCGACACGTTGTGCTTCTCCATGTAGTCGCTCATGTCGAGCATGATGAGCGCGTCCTCATCGCCGAACATGAACTCCGCCAGCGCCTTGGCGAGCAGCGTCTTGCCGACGCCCGAGGGGCCGATGAAGATGAACGATCCCATGGGCCGCTTCGGGTCCTTCAGCCCCGCCCGCGCACGCCGGATCGCCTTCGAGATCGCCTTGATCGCGTCGTCCTGGGCCACGACCTTCTTGTGGAGTTCCTCTTCGAGGTGCAGCAGCCGCGCCGCTTCCTCCTTCTCGAGCCGAGTCAGCGGGACGCCGGTGATCTTCGACACCACCTCCGCGATGATGTTCTCGTCCACCACGCCCCCCGATTCCTTGCTCTTCTCGCGCCATTCGAGCACCGACCGCTCCTTCGCGCGGCGGAGTTTCTCGACCTTGTCGCGCAGTTCGGCGGCCTTCTCGTAGTCGGCGCCCTTCACCGCCTCGTCCTTCTGCACCGACAACTGCTCGATCTGCCCCTCGACCTCGGCGAGGTTCGGCGGCTTGGTCATCGTCTTCAGGCGGACGCGGGCGCCCGCCTCGTCGATCACGTCGATCGACTTGTCGGGCTGCACCCGGCCCGTGATGTACCGACCGGACAACTCGACCGCGAGCTTCACCGCCTCGTCCGTGTAGCGCACGCGGTGATGGTTCTCGTAACGATCGCGCAGGCCCATCAGGATCTGGACCGTCTGCTCGGGCGTCGGCGGATCGACGTTGATCGCCTGGAACCTTCGCGCCAGCGCCGCGTCCTTCTCGATGTACTTCCGGTATTCGTCGAAGGTCGTCGCGCCGATGCACTGGATCTCGCCCCGGGCGAGCGCCGGCTTCAGCACGTTCGAGGCGTCGATCGCCCCCTCCGCGCCGCCCGCGCCCACCAGCGTGTGCAACTCGTCGATGAAGAGGATCAGGTTCTGCGCGCGACGCACCTCGTTCATCACCGCCTTGATCCGTTCCTCGAACTGTCCGCGGTACTTCGTCCCGGCGACCATCATCGCCAGGTCCAGCACCACCACGCGCCGATCGTGCAGCAGGTCCGGCACCTCCTGGTTCACGATCTGCTGGGCCAGCCCCTCGACGATCGCGGTCTTGCCGACCCCCGCCTCGCCGAGCAGGACCGGATTGTTCTTGGTCCGTCGGCACAGGACCTGCACGACGCGCTCGATCTCGCGCTCGCGCCCGATCACGGGGTCCAACTGACCTTCCTGGGCGAGCGCCGTCAGGTCGCGGCCGAACGAATCGAGCGCCGGGGTCTTGCTCTTGGCCTGCCCGCCGCGTGCCGCCGCCGCGCCGCCGCCGTTGCCCTCCTTGCCCTGCGGCGGAGTGCCCGCGTTCTCGGGTTCTTCCTTGTCCACGCCGGCGCCGAGCAGGTTCAACACCTCTTCGCGCACCTCGTCCAGCTTCAGCCCAAGGTTCATGAGCACCTGCGCCGCCACGCCGTCGTGCTCGCGCAGCAGGCCGAGCAACAGGTGCTCGGTCCCGACGTAGTTATGGTTCAGGTTCCGCGCTTCCTCGATCGCGTACTCGATCACCTTCTTGGCGCGCGGCGTCTGGGGGAGTTTCCCCATCGTCACCATCTCCGGCCCGGCATGGACCAGCTTCTCGACCTCGAGGCGAACCTTCCGCAGGTCCACGTCGAGGTTCTTCAGCACGTTCGCGCCGACGCCGGACCCCTCTTTCACCAGGCCGAGCAGGATGTGCTCGGTCCCGATGTACTCGTGGTTGAAGCGCTGCGCTTCCTGGTTCGCGAGCGCCATGACTTTCCGGGCACGATCTGTGAACCTCTCAAACATCGAGGGCCTCCATCGGGATGTTGCCCGACTTCATCGGCCGGGATCGCTCCCGGCCACATCAGACTTCCGACCCACGTCCCGTGCCAGCGATCGTCCCAATGCACCGATGCCTCTGGCAAAGGCCGTGGAGCCAAGATTATAGGTCGGCGTTCCCGCCTTCCTGAATAATCACCTTCTGCGAATGCCGTGCCTGATCCTGAAGTTTCCCCTGCGTGTTCTTTTCTCCCAGCCCTGCTCCAAGCCGCTCTTCCGGCGGGTTTGGTCCCACCATGTCATACGAGGCTGCCGAACTGGCAGATTCACGCTCGCCCGACTGAACACGCTTGCATCTTCAAGTTCGGGTTTGGGTCGCTGCCGCGATGACCCTACCGCGCGCTCGGCGAACGCAACGCCCGCGCCGCCGCGAACGCCATTTCGAGCGCCTGCTGGTAGTTCAGCCTTGGATCACACAGGCTGGCATAGTTGATCGTGAGGTCAGCCTCGGAGATTCCCGCCGCGCCCCCGACGCACTCGGTCACGTCCTCACCCGTCAACTCCAGGTGCAGACCGCCGAAGATGGTACCCGCTTGTCGGTGCGCCTCCGCCGCCGACTCCATCTCGGCCAGGATCTCGTTCATGTTCCGTGTCTTGACGCCGTTCCCGGCGTTCTGGGAGTTGCCGTGCATCGGGTCGCAGACCCAGAGCACGTGCCGCTTGAGCGTCGGCGCCTCCCTTACCGCTCCGAGCAGCGGCGGGAGCGCCTCCATGATCTTCGCCGCCCCCATGCGGTGGATGAGGATCAGCCTCCCAGGCTCGTTGTCCGGGTTCAGCACGTCGATCAGCTCCAGGAGTTCGCTCGGCCTGCACGCCGGGCCGATCTTCACGCCGATCGGGTTTCGGATTCCGCGGAAATACTCGACGTGCGCCCCGTCGAGCGCCCGCGTCCGCTCCCCGATCCAAGGCAGGTGGGTGGTGAGGTTGAAGTAGCCGCTCTTGCGCGGCACGGGCCTCGTCTGCGCCGACTCGTATTGCAGGTTCAGCCCCTCGTGGCTCGTGAAGAACTCGATGCGCGTCAGGTCGTCGATCGAGGCCTCGCCCAGGATCTCCGTCAGGCGCAGCGCCTCGCCCAGCTCCCTCGTCATGCGCTGATACTGCTCGCGCAACTCGTTCGACAGCCCGGCGTGCTCCATGAAGCGCAGGTCCCAGTACTCGGGGTGGTGCAGGTCCGCGAACCCGCCGTCGATCAGCGAGCGGATGAAGTTGAGGGTCATCGCGGCGTGCTGGTAGCCGCGCACCATCAGGTGCGGATTCGGCCGCCGGGCTTCCTCCTCGAAGTCCGCCGAGTTCACCAGGTCCCCGAAGTAGGAGGGCAGCGTCACGCCGTGGCGCGTCTCGGTCTGGCTCGACCGAGGCTTGGCGTATTGGCCCGCGAACCGCCCGACGCGGATCACCGGCTTGCGCAGCCCGTGCACCAGGACCAGCGACATCTGGAGCAGTATTTTCAGTTTGCTGGCGATCGAATCCGCCCGGCAGTCGGCCAGGGTCTCCGCGCAGTCCCCCCCCTGGAGCAGGAACCGTTCACCCCGCTGCGCCTCGGCGATCAGCGAGCGCAGCCGCTCGATCTCGCCCGAGGTCACCAGCGGCGGGAGGGACCGCAGTTTGGCCACCGCCGCGTCCACCGCCGCGCGATCGTGATAGACGACCTGGTGGGCCGCCAGGCGATCTTTCCAGGATTCCGGCGACCACACCGCCGGGGTCTTCCAAGGCATGTTCCGCGTCTCCAGTCCGACCCCGAACCCCGTTCCGCACGCATGGGGGGCGAGAGTATAGGTCGTTCACAGTGATCGGCCGTTGCCGCGCGCCGCCTTGCCGGCGCGAGCAACTCAAGTGAATTCTGAAAATAAATCGCAAGCAGACCTCCAGCGCTCATTCTCCCCCGCGCGCACGCCGATACTTCGCGTTGCCGAGGGCTTCCTCCCGTTGGGGAGCCACCCGCCCCGGCCGCCCGTTGCGTGTGTCGCGGGCGAACAACGCATCCGCCGCCAGGGCGTCGGCCTCACGCCGCGCCGGGGGCCACGAACGGAGTCGAACCACATGCCGATGAACAAGTCACGCAGCACGAGCCGCCGCCGTACGTTCAAATCCAAGGCGCGTCGCACGTCCAGGACGACGCGCCGCACCCCGCGGACGACCCGCGCCGCCCGCTTCTCGAAGAAGTCGAGCGCCCGCCGCACGTCCCGCACGGCGAAGAAGATGACCCGCCGCTTCTCGAAGAAGTCGAGCGCCACGCGCGCCTTCAAGAAGTTCTCGAAGAAGAACTCCACGAAGCGCTACTCGTCGAAGACCTCCGCCGCGAAGAAGAACTTCTCGAAGAAGTACGCCAGGAAGTCGAGCGCCCGCAAGACCTACTCGAAGCCGGCGAAGAAGTTCTCCGGCAAGTTCAAGAACCGGAACTCCAGCCACTTCAACTCGAACTTCTACCCCTTCTCGTTCTTCAGCCGCACGAACTCCACCCGCCGCTACAACCGCAAGGCGGCCTGACGCGGTGGCGTGCTTGCGGCCCGGAGCAAGCACGCGGTTGAGCCTCACGAACCATCCTCTGATCTGTAAGGGGCCGCGACGCCTGGAGGCGCCGCGGCCTTTTTCATCAACCGGTAAAGATCGGCGGTTCAGCACGCGGCGAGCAAACCGCGCGTCCGTCGCTACGGGCACACGTCCAGGAACCGACTCAGCACGGCGGTGAGATCCGCGAAGTTCACGACCCGGTCGTTGTTGGCGTCGCCGGGGCACACGCCGGAAATGCTGAATCTGGCCGGACTGGGGGTGGAGACCCGACTGCCGATGGAGTTGTGCGCGGTGACGCTCCAGTAGTACGCCGCGCCGAACTGGAGAACGCCGTACAGAAGATCGAACTGGCGCTGCGTCAGCCCGTTCTGCTGGACGACGATGTTCGTCAGCCCCGCGTCGGTGGCGACGGTCAGGTCGTACGTCGGCTCGGCGAAGGAGTTCGGGCGCGACCAGCGCAGCGACGGCTGAACAGCCCAGCCGGCGATCACATCGTCCGGCAGCGGCAAACCCCCGGCGCCGTCAGCGGGCAGTGTCAGGCTGAACGCGCCGGGCGGAAGGACTTCGGTCAGGTTGATCAGGATCGAGACGTTGTTGCCGGAGTAGTTCGCCACGGCGAGATCCGGGGACGTGTTGCCGTCGAGGTCCGCGATCGCGACCGATCGCGGGCTGGACCCCACGCCGTAGGGCACGTGCGCAGAGAAGGTGCCGTCGCCGTTGTTCTTCAGGACCGAGACGTTGTTGCTGTTGGCGTTCGCCACGGCGAGGTCCATGTCGCCGTCGGCGTCGAGGTCGGCGATCGCGACGGAGTCCGGGAGGCTCCCCGCGGCGTAGGTCACGTGCGCTGCGAAGGTGCCGTTGCCGTTGTTCTTCAGGACCGAGACGTTGTCGCTGGTGAAGTTCGCCACGGCGAGGTCGTTGTCCCCGTCGGCGTCGAGGTCCGCGATCGCGACCGAGGCCGGACCGCCCCCGAGGCCATAGATCACGTGCGGCGCGAACCCCCCGAACTGCGCGGAAGCCGACGAAGCGGTCAGCAGGGCGGCGCAAACCGCCGTGAAGCCTTTACCCCCCCCGCGGAGCGAGAACGGAGCCGGAACCGTTGAACGCGGTCGAGTGTGTGCAGCATGAGATTGGAACCCCCGATTTGAAAGCCGACCGCCCCCGAAACACGCAGCGAGGCATCCCCCTGCGGAAGGGCGTCACATCGGAACTATGCCCAACGTCGGCGGTGGATGCAACTGAAAATGACTAAATATTATGCAATTCCCGCGCGGGCACCAAGCAGGAAATCGCGCGGAGCGGTGTTGTGATTGCGTATGTTGTTGTTGGGGAGCCACTTGCATTTCTGACCGACCGTTCAACAAGCGGGGCGGGCGGCGCACTCGGCAAGGCCCTTGTTCTTCGGGAGCCGCGGTCGAACGGATTTCCCAGTTGACCGCGGATAGAGGACACGCGGTCCAACTGAGAACAGCCGGCCCGCGGATGCATCCGAGCGCGTGAACCTCTCATGGACCTCTCAGTCCCGCTCATATGCGCGTCGGGCCTCCGTCAGCGGCCGGTCGCCCAATCGTGCATCTCCGCGCTCGGGACGAGCCCCCGAGCCGCGCACGAACTCTTCCGCCACGGGAACACAGCGGGTCCGAGCCGCGGATTTCCGGCCGGCATCCCGCACGCCGCCGCTACCATCCCCGCATGCCCGAAACCGACGGCTCCGCCGGACTCGATTCGCTCCCGCAGCGCTACGCCCAACTCACCGAAGCCCTCCGCACCGTGGTGGTGGGACAGCACGAAGTGGTCGAGCAACTCCTCGTCGCGGTCTTCTGCGAGGGGCACACGCTGCTGGTCGGTGTGCCCGGCCTCGCGAAGACGCTCCTGGTCCGCACCCTCGCCTCCGCGCTCCGTCTCGACTTCAAGCGCATCCAGTTCACCCCCGACATGATGCCCAGCGACATCCTCGGCGGGGAACTTCTTCATTCCGACGCCGTCACCGGCGAACGCTCGATGCGGTTCCTCCCCGGCCCGATCTTCGCCAACATTGTCCTGGCGGACGAGGTCAATCGCACGCCGCCCAAGACCCAGGCCGCCCTTCTCGAAGCCATGGCCGAGCGACAGGTCTCCATCGCCGGCCGCACCATCCCGCTCCACTCTCCGTTCATCGTCGTCGCGACGCAGAATCCGATCGAACAGGAGGGAACCTATCCGCTCCCGGAGGCGCAACTCGACCGCTTCATGTTCGGCTTGCGCATGACCTATCCCAAGGCGACCGAGGAACGCCGCATCGTCGCCGCGGGCGATGACATCGCCGAGCGCGCCTCGAAGATCCGTCCGCTTTTCGACGGCGGTGAACTCGCGCGGCTCCGCGCGCTCATCGGCCGGGTTCCCGTGAGCGAGCACGTGGTCGAGTACGCCGTCGCGCTCGCCCGCGCCACGCGCCCCGGCGACGAGGCCTGCCCGAAGTCGATCGCGCACTTCATTTCGTGGGGCGCCGGCCCGCGCGCGGGGCAGGCCCTCGTCCTCGCGGCGCGCTGCCTGGCGGTGCTCGAAGGGGAGCCGACGCCCTCCGCCGAACATGTCCGAAGACTCGCCCCGGCCGTGCTCCGGCACCGGATCGTGCTGAACTACACCGCCGCATCCGAGGGGGTCGATACCGAACAGATCCTTGATAATCTGATCCGAGTGATCAAGGAGCCGGAGTATCGCTGAGAATTCGTGCGAGATTCGGCTTGTCTCGGGCTTGTTTTCAATACACAATGTCGGTGCCGGTCTGGAGTCCCGGCAGTTGAGTCAAGCTGGGCAAGCGCGCACAGGGGAGACAGCGCATGCTCGAAGTCACGATTACCTCAAAAGACGGAAAAACACTCAAACGCTACGAACTGACCGGATCGCGTCCTCTTCAGGTGGGGCGAGGATCGGTCTGTGATATTCAGGTGCCGTTGATGGACGTTTCGCGCGAGCACGCGACGCTGGAGCCGGTCGGCGACGTCTGGGTGCTGAAAGACCGCGAATCGACGCACGGATGCGTGGTCGAGGGAGAACGGGTTCGGGCGGTGCCCGTGAGCGCCGGGCTGGAAGTGCGGCTCGGGAGCGCGCGGATGCGGTTCTCCAACCTGGCCGACCGGATCGGGGCGGAACTGAACGCGATCTTGGAAGAGGCCGACCCGAACGCGGCAACCGGCGAGCCGATGGAGTCCGAAACTCTCCCCCGAATGCTCCCGAATGACCACGAACCGGAGCGAAAGAAGTCCTGGCGTCTCCGCTGGGCCTCCTGAGTTCCCGATATGCCGATCAGATTGCGAACCGGCGCCACGATGCGCCGGTTTTTTCTTGCACCGTCGCTTGTCTGGTTGACGGGAGTGAAACTTCGAATGGTGCGACGGCACGCCAGGAATGGTATGGAGCGTGTCGGAATGGCCTCAAGTTCACAACCGGTAGTGGCATAGATTGAATATGGACCGAATAGGATTCCTGAACCCGCGAACACGGGTTCGGAATCAGACGTAGTGACGGGCAGCAAGACGCGTTTCTTCTCTCAGACGAATCATCTCTCTCTCCTCCAGCGCCCCGCGGACCAACCGTTCGCGGGTCGCTCGTTTTTGGAGTTGATTGCGCTCGATCAACGGCGGGCCTGGAAAAAGGCCCGTAGAAGGGCGGCGCTTTCGTTCTCGAGGAGTCCGCGGATGGGCGTGACGCGGTGGTTGAGGCGCGGGTCTTCGAGCAGGTTGAAGAGTGAGCGGGCGGCGCCGGCTTTCGGATCGTCCGCGGCGTAGACGACGCGGCCGAGGCGTGCGTTGATGATCGCGCCGGCGCACATGCAGCAGGGTTCGAGGGTGACGACGAGGGTGCAGTCGTTGAGTCGCCAGTCGCCGCGCGCCCCGGCGGCGAGGCGGATGGCGAGGGTCTCGGCGTGGCCGAGGGGATCGTTCGCGCCTTCGCGGTTGTTGCGTGCCTCGGCGATGGACCTGCCGGTGGCGGTTTCGTAGATGACGCAGCCGACGGGGACTTCGCCCTCGCTGGCGGCGAGGTTCGCCAGTTCGAGCGCTCGGCGCATCGCGGTGACATCGGCGGTGGTGGGGGTGGACATGGGGCCGTGAACGGGGATCAGGGGCGGGGGAGGGAACGGGCGACGAGGTTTTCCATGGCTTTCAGTGTGGCGTTGCCGACGTGGTGCTCCATTCCCTCGGCGTCGATCGAGGCCTGCGCGGCGGGCACGCCGATGGCGATGAGGAAGCGGACGACGATGTCGTGTCGCTCGCGGGCGCGCTGGGCGAGGCGCTTGCCGGCGGGGGTGAGGGCGAGGGGGCGGTAGCGGCTGGATTCGACCAGTCCCTCGTCGGCGATGCGCGCGACGATGCGCGAGACGGTGACGTGGCTGACGCCCATGAGGCGGGCGAGGTCGCGGACGCGGGCCTCGCCCTTGGCGCCGATGAGTTCGGCGATCGCCTCGACGTAGTCCTCGGCGGTCTCGCGGGTGTGGGCGTCGCGCGTGCGGCGGAAGCGGGCGGAAGGGTCCGCGGGCGTTGGCTTTGGGCGTGGCACGCGGG
Organism: Phycisphaerae bacterium; assembly: GCA_016795005.1. Taxonomy (GTDB): domain Bacteria; phylum Planctomycetota; class Phycisphaerae; order Phycisphaerales; family UBA1924; genus JAEUIV01. The sequence continues at coordinate 178 of JAEUIV010000121.1, read as the reverse complement.
GATGATAGTTGGCGCGGGGGAACAGGCGGGCGACGTTGACTAGGTCCTGTTTGACGGATCAAGAAGTCTGAGGCAGCGCTGGATCATGGCGAGTGTGACCATGCCCATGAAGTGGATCGCCAGTTTCTCATAACGGGTGGCGATCCGGCGGCAGCCCTTGAGCCAGCCGATGCACCGC
>JAEUIV010000120.1 GCA_016795005.1 Phycisphaerae bacterium | reverse complement strand
CCGTGAAACCATGTGCGCGGCCAACCTCGCCCGCGCCGCGCTGGGCTTCTCGCAGTACGCCTCGGACCACCGCGATCGTCTCCCGCAGTCGCGCTCGTCGTTTCTCGGCGGCACGTGGTGGGACGTGGGCACGCACGACCGCTCGCATTCCGCCAACCTCTACCTGCTTGTCAAGGGGGGGTACGCATCCCTCGCGGACCTTTCCTGCCCCGGAAACGCCGGCGCCCCGACGATGACCAACGAACACAGCGTCGCGGCCTCCGATTGGAAGTCGGCGGATGAGGTGTCGTTCTCGTACCAGTTGCCCGGGCCGGGCCGATTGGGGTGGAACTCCGGGGCGCACTTTGTCGTGCTGGCCGACCGCTCGCCCGTCGTACGCCGATCACGCTTCGGTGAGAAAACGGACCCCGAAGAATCGTCGCGCAACCACGCCGGCCGGGGCCAGAACATCCTCTTCGCGGACGCGAGCATCCGCTTCTATCCACGCCCGGTCCTCGAAAACGGGGACAACATCTGGCTTCCCGCGCTTCGGACCGGCTCGGGAAGCCCCCTCACCGGCCGGGAAACCCCCGCGACCGATCAGGATGCATTCGTTGGCCCGTGATCTGTTCGGGATTTGCCGAACCGAGCCGCTTTCCCTACACTGTCCGACTCGCCTTCGTCGGCCGGTCCGGGCCGGGATCGCTCCCGCGTCACGACCGGTCGCACTGTCAACGGATACCGCCATGCCCAAGGTCAAAACCCACAAAGGTCTGCTCAAGCGCGTCAAGATCTCCAAGACGGGCAAAGTCAATCACAACAAGGCGGGCTACAAGCACCTCCGCTCCGCCAAGTCGGCCAAGCGCAAGCTGCGCCTCCGCGGCGGAAGCCTCATGTCCACGCCGGATGCGAAGCGTGTGAGCAAGATCCTCTTCATGCGGCTCCGCGGGCGCGATCAGCCCCGTTCGGCCATCCGGCGCAGCCCGACCCCGGCCGAGAAAAAGGCCTCGCGCGAAGCCGCGAAGAAGAAAGTCGCCGCCTAACGTTCAATCGGTAATCAAAGACCTGTCTGCCGGGCGCTTTCAAGCCGGGTCACCCGCGTGATCCGCCCCGTCAGGCCGCAAAGGAGTTTCACCATGCCACGCGTCCGACTCGGTTCCGCCCGCAAGCGTAAGCACAAGAGAATCATCCGCGAAGCCCGCGGTTATTTCGGCACCAAGAGCAAGCACTTCCAGCAGGCCAAGGTCGCCGTCATGAAGGCGGGCATGTACGCCTGGCGGGACCGTCGCCAACGCAAGCGGGACATGCGCAGGCTCTGGATCACGCGCATCACCGCCGCCTGCCGCATGCGCGGCACCCGGTATTCACTCTTCATGAACGGCCTCAAGATGGCCGGCATCCTCCTCAACCGGAAGATGCTCAGCCAGGTCGCGATCGAGGACCCCGCCACCTTTGATTCGCTCGTCAAGAGCGCCATCAAGGCCGCCGCCGCGACCCCGGCCAAGGGCTGAGGCGCACTCGCGCAGCACAAACGCCTTCCATCAAGCCGAGCGTTGAACGCTCGGCTTGTTTCGTTTTCCGTTCCGTACACTGTGCCGATCATGGCGACTCCGCGATCGTCAACCTTTCTCCTCGACGGCCGCCCGCTCGACTGCGTCGCCGTCGAGCAGGTCGCGCGACAGCGCCGCCCGGTCGCCCTGGCGCCCGAGGCCGCCGTCGCCCTCGAACGATCACGTGAGACCCTCGAACACGAGATCAAGACCGGGACACCCGTCTACGGCGTCAACACGGGCTTCGGATCGCTTTCCAGGGTGCGCATCCCCGACGAACAGTTGTCCGAGGTGCAGCACAACCTCATCCGTTCACACGCCGCGGGGGTGGGACCGCATCTCCCTGAAGACATTGTCCGAGCGATGCTGCTCATGCTCGCCGGCTCGCTCTCGCGGGGCTGCTCGGGCGTCCGCCCCGTCGTGGTTGAACGGCTCGTCGCGATCCTCAACGCGGGGATCACCCCGTGCGTCCCGGAAACAGGCTCGGTCGGCGCCTCGGGCGATCTCGCCCCGCTCGCCCACGCGGCCCAGGTGCTCATCGGAGAGGGCGAGGCGCTGGTCAAGGGTGCGCGCCTCCCCAGCGCCGCGGCGCTCCGGCAGGCGGGGATCGAACCCCTCGCCCTCGCGGCGAAGGAAGGGCTGGCGCTGATCAACGGGACGCACCTGATGGCGGCGCACGCGGCCCTCCTCATGACCGACTTTGACCGCCTGCTCGACGCCGCACTCGTCGCCGCCGCGATGACGATCGACGCCTGCCGCGGCACCAACGCCTCGCTGGACGAGCGCGTGTTCGAGGCCCGCCGGCAGCCGGGGGCCGCGCGCGTCGCCTCGCGCCTCCGCCTGATGCTCCGGGACAGCACCATCATCCCGAGCCACGCGGAGAACGATCCCCGCGTGCAGGACCCCTACTCGCTTCGCTGCGCGCCGCACGTCCTCGGCGCGGCGCTCGACGCCGCCGACTACGTCCGCAAGGCGGTGAACCACGAACTCGGCGCCGTCACCGACAACCCGCTCGTGTTCTCAGGCCCCCAGACCGCCGGCGCGCCGGCAGTTCCAGCGATCGTCTCCGCCGGAAACTTCCACGGCATGCCCATCGCGATCCCGCTCGATATCCTCGCCATATCGATCGCGCACATCGCGGGGATCTCCGAGCGTCGCACCTACCTGATGCTCTCCGCCGCCGACCCGGAATCCCACCTCAAACCACACCTCTCTCCGAGACCGGGGCTGCACTCGGGGCTGATGATCACGCAGTACGTCGCCGCGGCGTGCTGCAACGAGATCGCCGCCCTCGCCTCCCCCGCCTCCGTCATCAACCTTCCGACGTGCGCCGGGATGGAGGATTACAACTCCTTCGGCCCGCGCGCCGCCGCCAAGGCCCGACGCTCACTCGAACTGGCCACGCAGGTCGTCGCCATCGAACTCTTGTGCGCCGCGCAGGGACTCGAATCCCACCGCCCCCTTCGTTCCGGGGAGGTCATCGAGCGCGCTCACGCCCGCATCCGCGCCGTGGTCCCCACGCTCACCGCCGACCGTTCGCCGGCCGCGGATATCGAGGCGATCGCGGCGATGATCCGCGCCGGGCGATTCGGTGACTGAAAGCGAGTAACCGGCTACGATTGCCGACATCGGAACACTTCAGACCTTTCAACCCTTTGGAGTTTTTCGCATGCTGTCTGTCCGCACGCTGCTGAGCGCCTTCACCGTCGCCGTCGTGTCACTCGCCGCTTTCAGCCGCGCCGAAGAGGAGCCGAGTCCGCCCCCCGCCACCGCTCCCGCCGCGATGCCCGGGTTGAAAGTGGGCGACACCGCGCCCGACGCGCAGGTCGCCCTTCCCAGCGGCACGCCGGTCCAACTCGCCGAGGTCTACGCCAAAGGCCCCGTCGTCCTCGTCTTCTATCGAGGCGGCTGGTGCCCATACTGCAACAAGCAGCTCGCCGGATGGGATGAGCAACTCAGCAAGGTCGCCTCGTTCGGCGCCATCGTCATGGCCATCACCCCCGAGGGGCCGGAGTTCATCAAGAAAACAACGGTTGACCAGAAGCTCCGCTACGGCATCCTCTCCGACTACAAGAACGAAGCCGCCGAGGCGTTCGGAATCGGCTTCGAGATGCCTCCGGAACTTCAGGAGAAGTACAAGGGCTATGGCGTTGACCTCGCCGCCCACAACTGGGACAAGTCATGGAAACTCCCACACCCCGCGGTCTACGTCGTGGACCGCGAGGCGAAGGTCCGCTACGCCTACTGCAACGAGGACTACAAGGTGCGTGCCGATATCAACGAGGTTCTCGGCGTCCTGAAGCAGATGGCCGAAGAACGAAACGCCGCCCTGAAGAAAAAGCCCTGAATCACGCCGCTCCCGGCGCGACGGCCGGCCTCCCCTGTCCCGTACAATCCGGAACGGAGGCCAATCATGACCACACTCGCGCCCGCCGCTTCATCGCGTGTCATCCGCGCCCCGCGCGGCAACCGCCTCACCTGCAAGACCTGGCAGGCCGAGGCCGCCATGCGCATGCTCATGAACAACCTGGACCCGGACGTCGCCGAGCGTCCCGAGGACCTGGTGGTCTACGGCGGACGCGGCAAGGCCGCACGAAACTGGGCCTGCTACGACGCCATCATCGAGACCCTCAGGCGACTCGAACCCGACGAAACCCTCCTCGTCCAATCGGGCAAGCCCGTCGGCGTCGTCCGCACCCACGAGGACGCCCCCCGCGTCCTCATCGCCAACTCGAACCTCGTCCCGCACTGGGCCACGCAGAAACATTTCGATGACCTCGAAGCCCGGGGACTCATGATGTTCGGCCAGATGACCGCGGGGTCATGGATCTACATCGGCACCCAGGGAATCCTCCAGGGAACCTACGAAACCTTCGCCGCACTCGGCCGAAAGCACTTCCCGAAACTCGCCTCTGATCCGCGCGGTCCGCTCGCCGGAAAACTCTGCGTCACCGCGGGCTGCGGCGGGATGGGCGGCGCGCAGCCGCTCGCGATCACACTCAACGGAGGCACCTGCCTCATCGCCGATGCCGACCGCTCGAAGCTCGAACGACGATGCCACGACTCGTACCTCGATGAGATCGTCCCCGCCATCGCGGGCGTCCCGGACGCGCACACCATCGACCAGGCCATCGACGCCGCCGTCGAGTATGCGCGCCAGGGCAAAAACGTCTCCGTCGGCGTCCACGGCAACGCCGTCGATCTCCTCCACCGCCTCATCAAGCGCGACATCACCCCCGATGTCCTGACCGACCAGACCTCGGCGCACGACCCGCTCATCGGCTACATCCCCCACGGCATGACGCTCCACGAGGCGGACCTGCTCCGCGCCGACAGGCCCGACGAGTACGTCAAGCGCTCCATGATGAGCATGGAAGACCACGTCCGCGCCATGGTCACACTGATGGAGCGAGGCGCCGCAACCTTCGACTACGGCAACAACATCCGCCAGCGCGCCTTCGACAACGGATTCAAGGAAGCCTTCAGGTTCCCGGGATTCGTCCCCGCCTACATCCGCGATCAGTTCTGCCTCGGCCGAGGCCCCTTCCGATGGGTCGCCCTCAGCGGCGATCCCGAAGACATCTACACCACCGACGCCGCGCTCATGGACCTCTTCCCCAAGGACGAGGGGCTGCACCGATGGCTCCGCGGCTGCCGAGGAAAGGACGGCAAGAACAAGTTCCAGTTCCAGGGCCTCCCCGCCCGAATCTGCTGGCTCGGCTACGGCCAGCGCGAGAAAGCCGGCCTCCTCTTCAACGACCTCGTCGCGCGCGGCGAAGTCTCCGCGCCCATCGTCATCGGACGCGACCACCTCGACTGCGGCTCCGTCGCCTCGCCCAACCGCGAGACCGAGGGCATGCTCGACGGAACCGACGCCGTCAGCGATTGGGCCATCCTCAACGCCATGGTCAACATCGCCAGCGGCGCTTCATGGGTCAGTTTCCACCACGGCGGCGGCGTCGGCATCGGCTATTCGCAGCACGCGGGCCAGGTCATCGTCGCCGACGGCACCCCCGACGCACGCGAGCGTATCGCCCGCGTCCTCGCCAACGACCCCATGATGGGCGTCTTCCGCCACGCGGACGCGGGCTACGAGATCGCGCGCCGGTGCGCCGCCGAGCACGAGATCGACGTGCCGATGGCCGAGTGAAGCCTCACCCCACCATCCCCTGCCGCCTCAACGTCTCCAGGATCAGCGTCTCGATGCTCGCATCGCTCCGCGTCAGGACATGCGTGATCTGACGCGCCGCGCAATACGAATGCAGGTCGTTGCAGTACCGCTCCAGCCTTTCCTTGTACTTCCTGATGAGCGGCGCGGTGATCGTCACCTCCGCCGCCCGCCCCGTCTCGATATCCGTCAGCCGCAGATCGCCCGTCACCCCGGCCTGGACCTCGCGTTCAGGCTCGAGTTCGCTGGGGGAGAGCACCTGCATCGCCCACGTGTCGTACCCGCCCGCCGCCGCCAGCGACCGCAGCCCCACCTCGTACCCGCCCGCCTTCGGGTCGATCAGGAAATCGCTGATCACCACCATGACGCCCTTCCCCACACGCTGCCGCGCGATCGTCGTCAACGCATCGCTGAACGTCGTCAGCCCCGCGCCCCCCGCCGGCCCGCTCCGGCGCGATTCGGGCCACACGCTGTCCATCAGGAACCTTGCGACCCTCGGCACGTGGTGCTTCCCGCGAAGGTCCGCAAGCCGGGAGATCGAGACCTTCGACCGCCCCTCACCCTCTGCGTCGGCGTCGGGCGCGAACATCCCGGGCACGCCGAAGACGCTCAGCCCGACACGGTTGTTCCCGCACAGTCCGACATACGCCAGCGCCATCGCCAGCCGCGACGCGAACACCAACTTGGAAGGCTCGCCCGCGTCCATGCTCGCCGACGCATCGAGCGCCACGTGCAGCGCCAGGTCCTCCTCCTCGAGGAACAACTTGATGAACAGGCGATCAAACCGCGCAAAGACATTCCAGTCGATGTGCCGAAGGTCATCCCCGGAGACGTACTCTCGGTAATCATCGAACTCGACGGATTGACCGCGCTTCTTGCTCCGCCGCTCCCCCTGCATCTTGCCGGCAAAGATCTTCCGGCTCCGAAAATCCAGCCGGTCCAGCCGCGCCGACAACCGGCTCTCCAGGAGATCCTCGATCTTGACCGGCCTCGCTGTGGAACCGCCGACGATCATCGCCGAATGGTAGCCGCAGCGTCACCGCCTCCCGGCGGGTACAACCGGAGACCGATCCGCTACCCTGTACCGTCGAACCCGCACTCGGAGAACCTCGACATGAAACTCTTCGAACGCCTCGCCTCGGCCGCGCTCGCCGCGTCGATCATGCTCCCCTCCGCGCTCGCGCAGGACAAGCCCTGCGAGCAGCGCGTGAAGGAACTCGAAGAGCAACTCCGACAGACGGAGAACCGGCTGAAGGACATGGTCCGGGAGAACGAGCGACTGCGCAAGGAGAACGCGGAGGCCAAGCCCGGGGGCAAAGACACAAAGCCGACCAGGAACCCCACCCCGGCCGAACCGCTCTCGTCACCGCATTCGCTCTTCGAAGCGCTCGTCAAGGACTTTGAAGCCAAGGTCGCCTCGCTCCCCAACGAATCGAAGCCCGATCAGGTCAAGTTCGCCGGCGCGGCCAAGCGTTGGGCCGCCGACGCCACGCGCGACTTCCGAGGCCCGGTCGAGTGGACCATCCAGGTCGTGAAAGTGGACCCGGGCGCCTCGGCCAAGCCGACCGATGTCACCTTTACGATCCTCGACAAGCTCGGCAAGCCGACCGGCGATCCCGTCACGCAGGTCATCCCCGCACGCTTCATCAAGGAACTCAGCGAGGGAGTCGGAAAGAAGACCTTCAAGCTCACCGGCACCTTCGGCGCCAAGCCCGTCCACAACGCGCAGCGCGCCGAAAAGGGAGCCAAGGACGAGCCGCGCTTCATCGGCCCGTATACCGAGTTCGGCTACGACCTCGCGGTCCAGAACATCGTCGAACAAAAGTAAATCCACGGGCCGCGCTTGCTGATTCAGCCGCGCTTCCGCACGCCGAGCGTGTTCGGCTTGCCGTCGGCAAACTCCCACACCGTCACCTGCAGGCGCTGCCTCCCCCACTTCCGCGCGACCTCGTGCGTCGGGTAGAGCACGTCCAGCCGCCGTCCCTTGATCGCGCCGCCCCGATCGAGCACCGGCACCACTTCGCCTTCAGCGTAGCCCGGCACGCTCACCATCGAACCAAATGGCAACAGGTTCGTATCCGCCGCCACGAGCCGCATCGCGTTCGTCCACACGGAATGATTCGTCGCCGTGTAACCATCCGCCCACTGATCGCAGGACCGCTCGTCCGGGCTGTACGCCGTCACCGTCATCCACATCGTCTTCACGGGTCGGATGGGACGACCGTCGAAATAGCGCTGGAAGCCCTCCGGCGGCGTCATCGTCACCGGACCTTCTTCGATCAGCACGTCGTCGTCACCAACGTCCGGCAGCTCCCGGATCGGCGAGGTCGCCGGCGCCGCCGATTCGGTAGTCCCCATCGCCAGCGACACCGCCGCCCCATCGTCCAGCGCCACCAGGGCCATCGCCCCGACCGAACGCTTCGCGAGAAACGCGGACTGCGAAACAACAAGCGCCGCCAGCATGAATAGCCCCGCCTCAGCGCCGAAACGCGACAACCGCAGACGGAGGGATCGACGTCGTGATGGATTCACCATCTGAACATTGCTCCATCGCATCCGTTGCTGGTGGCACGACCGATACGCGGCCTGCAGTGCCTCACAATCGAACTCGGCTCGATCCTGAGGGTGGGCGAATCCGTCCGCTCGTACCCACCTATCCTATCAACCAGCAACCGGTCGGTTTCATCGCGAACGGCTGGCTCAACGACTTGCACACGGCGGGCCAACTCGCCACATCGGCCCGATATCCCCGGAACTTGTGGGGCGAGGGCTGATAATTCCTCCCATTCAGCCCTGCCCCCTCATCTCTGCGGAGGAAAATCCCCAAACGTGGATGTCTGGGCGGCTTATAGAGGTTCGACCGTCGTCGATTCGTACTGCATCATCGCCTGCTGCCGAGTGAACACGCCCGGAGTTTCGCTCACCGCCAGCGCGGACGCCGACGCGACGCCAAGACGCAGCGCCTCGGACCAAGAACGACCCCGCGACTTCGCTTCCAGCACGCCGGCGAGCAGGGCATCTCCGCACCCGACCGTGCCGGCCACCCGCCTCTGATTGATCGACGCACGCGATTGCACAACTCCCCGTGATGACGCCATGACGGCGCCGGATCGTCCGCGCGTGACGATCACCACGCGCGAAGCGCCCGTGCGAGGCCTGCACAATGCGCGTGCCGCCGCGGCAACCTGCCGCAGCGTTCCCGTCTTTCGCCCCGTGACTTCGCTCAACTCATCCGCGTTGATCTTCAACAGCCACATCGGGTCTTCGAGCACCGCCGCGAGCGATTCACCGGATGTATCGACCGCCACCCGCGCCCCGCGCGCCCGACATTCGGCGAACAACGTCAGGAAGCACGCCAACCCGGCGCCGGGAGGCGACGAGCCGCACAACGCGACGATGCCGCCCGCGCCGACCAGCGAGAGCACCTGCGACACCAGCCGCTCCGCATCCGCCGTGTTCACTTCCCCCGGTTCAGTCCGCAGATGCCATTCGCTCCGCGCCGCCGGATCGCGGATCGTGAAACACTCGCGCATGCCGCCGCGCGTGAGCACCAGCCGCGCCCCGACCCGCCTGTCGCTCAGTTCCCGCAACCGTCGCCGGAACCACTCGCTCCGCCGCGATCCGACCAGCCCCGCGGCCGTACACCGGCCGCCGAGCGCCGCGATCCCCCGCGCCGCGTTGAATCCCTTTCCACCCGGCAATCTCGAAACCTCTCGTGCCGCCACGCTCCCGCCGCGAGAGAGACCCCTCGCCACGATCACGCGGTCGATCGCGGAACTCAGCGTCACCGTCACCACCCGGGCATGCCGCATCGCTGAAGGGTACGCCCGTTCCAAATCATCAACAACACCGCTACCATCGGTTCCGTGCCCATCACCCCCGTCGAGATACTCTCGCTCCTCGCCGTCGGCCTCGCCGCGGGATTGCTGGGAGGACTCCTCGGCATCGGCGGGTCCGTCATCATGATCCCCGCGATGGTCTTCCTCTTCCATGACCGCGCATGGGACAATCAGCATCTCTATCAGGCCGCCGCGATGGTGGTGAACATCGTCGTCGCGCTCCCCGCCATGAGACGCCACCAGCAGGCGGGCGCCATCCCCCGCGAGTATGTCCGCGTCTTCCTCCCCGTCACCATGGTATTCATGGTGGTCGGAGTCCTCCTCTCCAACCTGCTCGGGGGCGACATCCTCCGACGCATCTTTGCGCTCTTCCTCGTTTACGTCGTCGTCTCCACCGCCTCCAAGGTCTTCCGCAGGTCGGCGGACCACAAGCCCGAACACACCCGGATCACGCCGCAGCGCTCGGGGTTCATCGGCATCGCCACCGGCACCATGGGGGGACTCCTCGGCATCGGCGGCGGGATCGTCTCCGTCCCGCTCGCGCACCTCATCTGCAAACTGCCGCTCCGCAGCGCCATCGCCGCGAGCGCTTCGACCATGGTCTTCTCATCCACGCTCGGCGCGGCCCTTAAGATCGCAACCCTGGGCCAACACCACGTCTCATGGTCGCAGGCGATGCTCCTCGCCGCGGTTCTCGCCCCGACCGCCCTCCTTGGCGGACATTTCGGCGCCGGACTCACCCATCGCGCCCCCATCAACGCGATGAGACTCATCATGGCCGTCGTCCTCGCCGTCATGGCGGCGCGCATGACGGGCCTTTTTTAGCCGCGCCGTACATCGCCGCCCCGCGAACGCACACGCCGCATACCCGAATCGTTGTCGGCAGGCGACACATCCAGTCGCGTGGTTATCGGACCGGGTGCCGCCCCTCAACATTCCAGACCTCACACGCCCGAAAAATACGTCGATCCAACGCATCATCGCGCTGAAGTCGCGCGTTCAACCCGTCGAAACAGGGGGTGCGAGGATCATCCGTGACCGAACGACCGAGCCAACATCCCGATCAACACCCTGTGGTCGTTCATTCGACGCAACCCGATCCCGCGCGGTTGACCGAAGAAACAATTCAGCAGGCGCAGCGCCTCATCCATGAAGTCGCCAATCTCGTTGACGGCTCGATCCGACTCATCGACCTCGCCCGTCGATCCATCCAATCACCCGCGGGAGCGAACACCGATCCCACCCCAGCGATCCGGCACCTCGACGGCGCCCACGCCGCCTTGTCGCACATCGCGGCCCTCGTCCGCTCGGCCTATCGACCCTCCACCCGCGACCGCGCGTCGGGAATCCTGGAAGACAACAGGAACGCACCCCCATCACTCGCTTCTGCCATCATCTCCGCTGTCGATGTCCTGGCTCACCGCCTTCGCTCGTTGAACATCACCGTCCATCTCGATCTCGACGCCACGTCGCGCGGCGTGCCCGCTGACGAAATCTACGCCGTCGTCTCCAACGCCGTCCGAAACTCGATCGAAGCCATCGGACGCGACGGCCGCATCGACATCCGCGCCCGAGTGCATGAGGGCGCCGTCACCCTCGAAATCCTCGACGACGGCCCAGGACCGCCACGCGACGCCGACCGCGTCTTTGAACTCGGCTTCTCCACACGGAGTGGCTCCGCCGGCATCGGACTCGCCCTCGCGGCGGAGGTCGTCACCGAACTCCGGGGGACGATCCGCCTCCTGCCTCGCAACCTCGACAACCGGGATCGGCCGGGGGCCATCCTCCGCGCCACCTATCCGATTCCCTCGCACGCATCCGCATCCTTCCAGGGGTAACCATGCTCAAACTGCAATCCTCATTCGTCAGCCATCCGCCGCCGGGAAACGGCGAGGACTCCACGCCGCGCATCCTCGTCGTGGACGATGATCCATTCGTCTCCGAATCGCTCGTCGAGTTCCTCGTCAACGAAGGTTACAGCGTCGCCTCGTGCGCCGGGGCGCCGAAGCCATCGAAGCGCTCGAAGAGTCCGAACGCGCCGCGACCGCCCCCGCGCGCAAGCAACGTCCTTTCAACCTCATCCTCTCGGACGTCGCCATGCCCGGGATGTCGGGACTCGAACTCCTGAAGCGGACGAGCGAACGCTTCCCCCACGTCGTCACCATCATGCTCACGGGCTACGGCACCATCGAGGCCGCCATCGAGGCCATCCGCTCGGGCGCTTCCGACTTCCTCGCCAAGCCCATCGTTGACAGCGAACTGCGCCTCGCGATCAACAAGGCGCTGCGGCAGCAGGCGCTCCTCGCGGAGAACAAGGCCCTCCGCGAATCCCTCGACAAGCGCTTCGGCCTCGGCAGCATCGTCGGCTCCGATTACCGAATGCTCAAGGCCTACGAACTCATCGAGGCTGTCGCACCCAGCAAGGCCACCGTCCTCATGACCGGCGAATCCGGCACAGGCAAGTCGCTCGTCGCCCATGCCATCCACCAACTCAGCCCGCGATTCGCCCGACCCTTCATCGAGATCCACTGCGGCAGCATCCCCGAAACACTCCTCGAATCCGAACTCTTCGGCCACGTCAAGGGAGCCTTCACCGGCGCCCACGCCGACAAGCAGGGACGCTTCCTCGCCGCCGACGGCGGAACAATCTTCATCGACGAGATCAACTCCGCTTCCCCGGCGATGCAACTCAAACTCCTCCGCGTCCTCCAGGAGCGACGCTTCGAACCCGTCGGCTCCAATGAAACAATCGAAGTGGACGTCCGTGTCATCCTTGCCAGCAATCAGTCGCTCGAAAAAATGGTCGCCGCCGGCGAGTTCCGCCAGGACCTCTACTACCGCATCAACGTCGTCAAGATCGAACTCCCCGCCCTCCGCGAACGCACCAGCGACATCCCCTCGCTCGTCCAGCGATTCGTCGAAGAACTCGCCGCCGAGCACCACCGCACCATCGCCGGCGTCGCCCCCGACGCCCTCGACGCCATCCGACGCTACCCCTTCCCCGGCAACGTGCGAGAACTCCGCAACATCATCGAACGCGCCGTCGTCCTCGCCCGAACGCCGACCATCACCCTTGCCGACCTCCCGCCGCACGTCCAGACCGACGGCGGGGGCGCGCTCCCCTCCGAACTCCTCACCCTCATGGGCAAGTCGCCCGGCGCCGTCGATCTCGACGCCGCCCCGTGGACCCCCACCCCGCTTGAAAAAGCACTCGAAGAGCCCGAACGACGCATCCTCCTCAAGGCGCTGAAAGCCAACAACTGGAACCGTCAGTCAACCGCGGACCAACTCCAGATCAACCGCACCACGCTGTACAAGAAGATGAAAACCTACGGCTTGGACCGCATGGCGGGGTAGGAGTTGACGCGCGTTCGGCGTCGTCCGCCGCCCCCCTCACCTGAACACCACCACCCGCGGCATCGCCAGCAGGATCGGCTCGTCGCGCAACTGCAACAGCGCCTGCATCGCATCCGCCACCGCGTCCCACGATCCCGGACCGATCGCCGAACGCAACGATTCAACCGCCTCGATCTTCGGCGAGGCGGCCCCGAAGGGCAGACCGTTCTCGAACATCTCGGACAGCGTCATCGGCGGCGGATAGTCCAGCACGTCGAACTGGCCGTCCGACAACTTCAACGCCGAGGCCATGTCCGACACCGCATCGTCAAGCCCGCCGATTTCGTCGGCCATCTTCAGTGCGATCGCCTTGTCACCAGTGAAAATGCGCCCCTCCGCCGTCTTCGAGACATCAATCCCTTTGCGCCCCTTCGTCACCCGATCGACAAACTGATCGTACGTGCGCTTCATGCTCCGCGTGATCGCCCCGCGCTCGGCCTCGGTCCACGGCGCCAATCCGCTCATGATCCCGCCCAGCGGGCCGCGGGCACGCGGCACCGCATTGATGTGCAACTTCTCATACAGCCCCCCCATCGCCAGCTTCCCCCCAACCACGCCGATGGAGCCGACGATCGAGGACGGATTCACGTAGATCTTGTCCCCCGCCACCGCGATGTAGTACCCGCCGCTCGCCGCCATGCTCCCGACGCTCACCCACACCGGCTTCTTCGTCCGCTCGGCGATCCGCCGCAGCCCGAGCCAGATGCTCTCGCTTGCGATCGCGCTCCCGCCAGGAGAGTTGATGCGAACGATCACCCCCTTGACGTGGTCGTCGTCCTCGATCTTCTTCAACTGCTCGCGGATCGTGAGCGAGCCGACCGTCGCCCCGCTCAGGAACGAGCCGTTCGACGACTTCCCGTCCATGATCGGCCCGTCGATGTGCACGACCGCGATCGTGTCGCGCACCGTGCCGCCCCCGAGGTCCTCGAGCGCCTTCATGATCTGCGAAAACGCCTCGAAGAGGCCCATCCGCGAAAAATCGGGCGCGCCCTCCGGCTCGCCAAGCCCGAGTTCCCACCTGAAATCATCGCCATAGACACGCTTGAGATGATCGTCGAGACCCAGCCGGTCGGCCTCCGCATCGACGATCCCGAACTTCACCGCGTCGCCAGGCTCCATGAAAAGCCCCTCGCTCATCGCCGCGTCAAGCTGCTGATCGTTGATCTTCCGTCCCGACTTGATGTGCTCGCGGACGTGCGCGTACATGCTGTCGAGCAACTGGTTCAGGTTCTGGTCCCACTCGGGCGAAGGCTTGCTGTTCGCGAACATCTCTTTCGCGCCCTTGTAGTCGCCGATCTGCACGAAGTCCGGCGTCACCCCCACCCACTTCAGCATGTCCGCGAGGAACATCTCCTCCATGTACACGCCCGTGAGCGTCACCGCCCCGCCCGATTGCACGATCACCTCGTCCGCGAACGACCCGAGCACCACCGCGGACTGGTCATAGATCTCCGTGAACACGTGAACCTTTTTCCCGGCCGACCGGATGCGCCGGAACGCGGCCCCGATCTCCTCCACGCGCGAAAGCGAGAGTTGAGGCTCAACCAGCCGCACCACCACGCCGCTCAACTTCGGGTCCGACGCCACGCTGTCCAGCGTCTCGATCACGCCGCGGAAAGTCAGGCCGTCCGGCTTGGCGAACAGGAACGGAGCCATCACCTCCCGCTCGGGCAGTTCACCCTCGAGCTTGAGGAACCCCACGGTCTGCGCGGCAAACGACGACGAAGCCATCAGCGTGCATGCAAGCACGCCGACGATACCTCTAGCGATGGCATTCATGAACGCTCACTCCATTGGATCGTACAACTGGGGAAACAGCCGGCTCGGCGACACCATGGTATTCCGCTTCAGGCCGCGGTGGTTTCGACCCCCCGCGCCGAATCAGTCGTACCCCAGTTCTTCCAGGTCACGCTCCTTCAGCCCGAAATGATGCCCGATCTCGTGAAGGAGCGTGATCATGATCTCCTCGTAAACCGTGTCGTCCACCTCTTCGTCGGTCTCCTCCGGCCCGACCTCCCACCCGCCCGCCGTCTCAACGATTCCCTCGCGGAACAGCCGGATGCTCGTCGGCATCTCCCCCGATTGCGTCACCGACTGCTCGGTCAACGGCACGCCCGTGTGCAACCCGCACAGCGACGCCGCGAAATCCTCGACCGTCTCCCCCTCCTCGTGACCCAACTCCTCGTACAACTCGCGCGCCAGCGAAGCCTCGGGGCGATCGTCCACCACCAGGGGAACCTCTTCGAGCAGCGCGTGCAGCCGGGGAGGAAGGTTGTCGAGCGCCTCCTCCAGCAGTGCATCGAATCGCTCACGTTCGCGCGGATTCATGGGCGGCGAGAGTACGCGATTCCCCACCGCCCGACACGCGGACGTGGGCCGCACCCGGCTTCGGCGATGACCGTATCCTTTCCCTCATGGACACCGCCCAACGAATCGCCCAGTTCGAAAACATGGCCGCCGCGGACCCCTCGAACGAGATGACCCACTTCTCCCTCGCCCGCGCCTACGTCGAAGCGGGCCGTTTCGAGGAGGGCGCCGCCAGTTATCTCCGCTGCATCGACATCGTCCCGGACATGAGCAAGGCGTACCAGATGGCCGGGGACGCGCTCCTCAAGGCCGGCCAGAAGGACCGAGCCGCCGACATCCTGCTCAAAGGCTATGAGGTCGCCGCGAAGAAGGGCGACCGCATGCCGCGCGACGCCATCGCCGACCTCCTCCGCTCCATGGGCAAGTCGCCGCCCGAGATCAAGGGAGCGCCCACCGACGAACAGATCGCCGCCACCGGCTCATTCATCTGCGCCAAGACCGGCCGGCCGGGAAAGCAACTCCCCGCCCCCCCGTTCCGAGGCCCGGTTGGACAATGGATCTTCGACAACATCTCCGCCGAAACCTGGAACGCATGGATCGGCCAGGGAACAAAGGTCATCAACGAACTCCGGCTCGATCTCTCGCGAGACCAGGACGCCGAGACGTACGACCGATACATGCGCGAATACCTCGGCATCGACGACGCCCTCTACGCCAGGCTCGTCAAGACCTGAAGCCGACAACCCCGGCCATCGCTCGCTTGACAAAGAACCGGCGCGGCAACCGTCGGAGAAGCGTCGTACGGCACGGTTTTCCCAATATTCAGGCCGGTGGAACCCCAAGGTATTCTGGCGAAGGTCCACCCACCCCCCCGGAGCCGCCTGGATGCGCCCGTCCGCTTCAACTCGTCCCGCTCCCACTCGCTCACGCGGTCGGAGCGCGTTTGTTCGTCAGTTCATCATGAACACGGGCATGGTCGGCGCCATCGCCCCGAGTTCGCGGTACCTCGCCGCGGAAATGATCCGAGGCCTCGATCTCCAGCACGCCAAGGCCGTGCTCGAATACGGCCCGGGCAGCGGCGTCTTCACCGACGCCATCCTGCCGCGCCTCGGCAAGGACACAAAGTATCTCCCCATCGAACTCAACGAAGAGATGGTCGCCGCGTTCAAGAAGCGCCACCCGAACGTCCCGCTCGTCCACGACTCCGTCGAGAACGCGCGAAAGATCTGCGACGACCACGGCATCGACCAGGTGGACTACATCATCTGCGGCCTGCCCTGGGCTTCCTTCCCCGAAGCGCTCCAGGTCCGAATCCTCGAAGGCGTCACCAAGGTCCTCAAGCCGGGGGGCACCCTGGTCACCTTCGGATACCACGTCGGCACGCTCATGCCCGCCGGGAAGCGCTTCGCAAGACTCCTCCCACGCTACTTCAGCAGCATGAGCCGAACCCCCGTCATCTGGCGAAATATCCCCCCGGCCTTCGTCCTCCGGGGCACGCGCTGATCGAACTCACCCTCGCGTTGCGAACGGCGCCTTCACCGCCGTCAGACCGTGCGCATCCGCCACCGGCTTGTTGAACAGCGAACCGTTGGCCATGTTGATCGCCATCGCGAATCCCATGTCCTCCCTGGCAAGTTTCTCCCACCCGTGCTCCGCGATCCGCAGCACCCACGGCAGCGTCGCATTGGTCAGCGCCTGCGTGCTCGTCCGAGGCACGGCCCCGGGAATGTTCGCCACGCAATAGTGGATCACCCCCTCCACCGTGTAGATCGGGTCCTTGTGGGTCGTCGCCCGGCTCGTCTCGACGCATCCACCCTGGTCGATCGACACGTCCACGATCACTGAGCCGGGCATCATCGTCTTCAGGTCCGACTTGGAGATCAGGTGCGGCGCCTTCGCCCCCGAGATCAGCACTCCGCCGATCACCAGGTCCGCGTCCTTGATCGCTTCGCGGATCGCGTGCGGCTCCGAATACGTCGGATGCACGTTCGGGGGCATCACCTCGTCCAGGTACCGCAAACGATCAAGATTGATGTCCGTCACGATCACGTTCGCGCCCAGACCCGCCGCCATGCGCGCCGCGTTGATCCCGACCACCCCGCCGCCCAGCACCAGCACATTCGCCGGCGGTGTCCCCGTCACTCCACCCAGCAGGATCCCGCGACCGCCCTGCGGCCTCTCCAGGAACTTCGCCCCCTCCTGCACCGACATCTTGCCCGCCACCTCGCTCATCGGCGTCAGCAGCGGCAGCGTGGCCCGACCGTGAGGCCCCGGCTGCTCCAGCGTCTCGTACACGATCGCCACCGCCCCGGACTCCAGGCATCCAACCGTCAGCCCCTTGTCCGCCGCAAAATGAAAATACGTGAAGACAAACTGACCCTTCCGCATCATCCCGATCTCTTTGGGCTGCGGCTCCTTCACCTTCACCACCATGCCCGCCTCGCCCCAGACGCGCTCGGGGCCGGCGACGATCGACGCCCCCGCACGCCGATAGTCATCGTCCTCATATCCCGAACCGCGACCCGCGCCCGACTGCACCAGCACGCTGTGACCATCACGGCGGAGCAACTCGACTCCGACCGGACGCAGCCCCACTCGATATTCATCCGACTTCACTTCCGCGGGCACGCCGACGATCATGGAAAACCTCCTCAAGAAGCAAACACGCCGCGCAGTCTAAACCACCCCGCATTCCCCCGCTTCGCGCTTCGCAACCGCTGCCCGATGCCCTGTTAGAATCCCCGCCGTGAACCAAACTTCCATCGCATCGGAGGCCGGCAACGTGAAAAGGCGTCGTACCGCTCACTCCGTCCTCGGAATCGTCCTGTCCCTCGTGCTCACCGTGCCGGCGTCGGCGCGGCAGACACCCCCCGATCCGCTCAAGGAACTCAACGACTCCCTCCAGGTCGCGGGAACCAAGGACGCCGCCGAGATCCTGTGCCCGCCTCTCGCCGCGATGGCCGCCCCCCCCGCCAGCCCCGCCGGCCTGCGGAAAGTCTCGCTGCTGACCCCCACGGACCCGGAGTGGACCTCGTGGGACACCTGGGCCGCCGCCGAGCCGCAGCAGGCCGTACTCGCCGCACTCAAGACCATCACGGACCCCAAGAGCAAGTTCGTCTTCGGCCTCCGCTTCGGCCGGCCGAACGTGCCCCCGGATTGGGCCGCCGCCGATCTCTTCGTCGACACCGGCGACCCGCCCCTCATCGCGCTCGCAAACAACGGCATGCGCTACCTGTCACGACTCGACACCTTGATGCTGCTCTGCACCGTCGAGGCCGAGCGACTCGCCGCCGCGGATAAACCGGACGAGTGCGCCGAACTCCTGGTGAACTGGTTCCGCTTCTGCCGGATCATGGCCGAACGCCCCTTCGCAAAGGAAAAAATCTGGGCGATCACCCAGGCGGAGAGCGCCCTCGAGCGCCTCGGCGACATCGCCTGCGCTCACCCCGCCCTCTTCAAGGAAAAAACAATCCAGAACATCAACAAGGACCTCGACCTCCGCGCCGTCGCCACCGAGCGCGTCCGGTTCCCCATCGGCGAGAGGCTCGCCCTCAAGCAACTGGTCGCGCTCGCCATCGACGAGCGCGGCGGACCGAAGCCGGACGCCTTCGGCCCGACTCTCGCGCGCCTCACCGCCGATCCCCACAACGCCTACGACCTCTTCCCCCAGGCCGCCTGGTGGAGCGAGATCGGCAAGCAGCACGCGGGATGGTTCGACACACGCGACATGATCGAAAAAGTCCTGAACGATTGGCAGAAGCGCTGGGAACTCAACAACATCTTCGATCCCATCATGGCCACCCCCACCGACTACTCAAAGATGGATCGGCTCCGCTTCGCCATGATCGACACCGTCGTCCGCGACGTTCCGCGGATCTTTGACCTGCGCACCCGCGTCACCACCCAACTCACGGGCATCCGCTCGGCCCTCGCCGTCGTCGGGTACAAGTCCGCCCAGGGGCAGTGGCCCCCATCGCTCCCTTCCGTCCAACCTCGCTTTGTTCAGAAACTCGATAACGACCCGTGGTACTGGGAGAAAGAGCGCGATGTCCGCGACATCTTCCGCTACTTCGTCCCCATGCGCGACCAGCCCGTCGGCCCGCGAGAACTCCCCAAGCCCCACACCATCCGAGTCGACATGTCGGGAATCGCCGACCGGCACGATTCGGCCGTCACCGCCTCGGTCGTCGCCTCGATACGGAAGGAGTTTGCAACGCTCAAGTCGGTCGCGTCTCAGGTGTACGACACCGCGACGGGCACGATCGACACGTCGCGCTTCAAGGAAAAATGGCTCGAAGCCGCCAAGGCGGAGGCCCGCAGGATCTTCTCGGACCAGGAAGAACTGAAAAACCTCCAGAACAACCTGACGATGATCGCGGACGTGCCGGTCGAGCAGCGGCTCGCGGCCTTGCAAGCCATGTTCGATCTGCCCGAGACGCAATCCGCGCTTACCGATGAGGCCCGGACCCTGGGCCTGACACTCGAGGAGTTCAAGTCGTTCTTCCTCGCAATGAACAAGGCGGTCAACGAGTCCGAGGCCTTCAACTCGATCGTCGCCACCGTCAAGGTCGGCTCCAAGCCGACGCTGGACGCGATCGAAGAACTCCAGGTCGCCTCCGTCGAGTTCGCGACGACGCCCGAGATGATCGAGACCTATCTCAAGAAGGTCGTCATCGCGCTCGCCAACCCCGCCAGCGTCATGACCGGACCCTCGATCACCGCCAACCTCACCGACCGGGACTTCGTCCTCTACTCCGTCGGCCCGGACATGAAGGCCGACTTCGCCAAACTCGTCGGCCCCAACGGCCCGGACATCCTCATCTGGCCTCCGGTGCTCACACTCGAAAGAAGAGCGCTCAAGGGCAACTAGCGCCACGATCCAGACCTCCCGATGCACCCACACAAACTCATCATCATCGGCTCCGGCCCCGCCGGTTGGACCGCCGCCATCTACGCCGCGCGGGCAAACCTCAACCCCGTCGTCTACGTCGGCGTGCCGAAGCAGGACCCCTCCATCGTCCTCCCCGGCGGCCAACTCATGCTCACCACCGAGGTCGAGAACTACCCCGGATTTCCCGATGGAGTCGCCGGCCCGGAGATGATGCGGAAGTTCCAGGAACAGGCCGAACGCTTCGGCACCAGGGTCGTCAACGAGGACATCGCCTCCTGCGACTTCTCCTCCGCGGGCAAAGGCCCATTCACCCTGAAAACCTCCGGCAACGAATCGGTCCAGGCCCACGCCGTCATCATCGCCACCGGCGCCGTCGCCAACTGGATCGGCCTCAAGAACGAGATGCGCCTCGCCATGGCCGGCGGCGGAGTCTCCGCGTGCGCCGTCTGCGACGGAGCGCTCCCCGCTTTCCGCAACCAGCCGCTCGCGGTCGTCGGAGGCGGCGACACCGCCATGGAGGAAGCCACCTACCTCACCAAGTTCGCCAGCACCGTCACCGTTATCCATCGCCGGAACGAACTCCGCGCCAGCAAGATCATGCAGGAGCGGTTCCTCGCCCAGCCGAACGCGAAGATCCTCTGGAACAAGATCGTCGTCGATGTCCTGGGCGATGAAAAGATCGAGGCCCTCACCCTCGAGGACACCGTGACGAAAGAGCGCTCGCGCTTCGAGACACGGGGCCTCTTTGTCGCCATCGGCCACACCCCCGCGACAAGGTTCCTCGGCGGGTCGGGCATCGATCTCGACGACAAGGGCTACATCCGACTGAAGTCCCGCAAGAGCACGACCAACATCGAAGGCGTCTTCGCCGCGGGAGATGTCGCCGACGCCGAGTACCGACAGGCAATCACCGCCGCGGGGATGGGATGCCAGGCCGCGCTGGACGCGGAGCGATGGCTCGGCGCTCGCGGGGTCCACTAGCGCGCCGCCCGTCGGCCCCGCTCACCCCTCATCCGCCGCACGCACCGCGTCGCAGAACGCCTCGATCAACCGTGCATCCTTGATCCCGCGCTCACGTTCCACGCCGCTCGAAACATCCACCGCCCACGGCCGCACGATGCGGATCGCCTCGCCGACGTTCTCCGCCGTCAGACCGCCGGCGAGAATGATCGGGTGAACGCACTCATCCTGCACCCGCGCCAGCGCACGCCAGTCGAACGACCTGCCCTCGCCGCCGGCGCCGCCGTCGATCAGCAGCGCCTCAACCTCCGCCACCTCGTTCCACTTCCTGATCTCGTCTCCGATCGTGCTCTCGTCGAACCGGACCGCCTTGATGATCCGAGGCCCGCATTCGCGCACCTCATCAACACCCTCGCCGCCGTGCAACTGGCCATAGTCACAGGGGCACCGCTCCATCACTTCGTGATAGCGCTCGGCCCCCGCGTCAACAAACAGCCCGACCTTCGCGACAAACGGCGGAACAACACAAGCGATCTCCCACGCGGCCTCCGGCTCGACACGCCGCACGGACCCCTCGGCGAACACCAGCCCGATGGCATCCGCGCCGCACTCGGAGGCGACGAGCGCCGTCTCGGTGTCCCGCACGCCGCAGACCTTGATCCGGGTTCTCGCCATGCGGGCAATGTAATCCACGCCGGCGCTCGCGTCCCCGGACTAGGTCCTGTTTGACGGATCAAGAAGTCTGAGGCAGCGCTGGATCATGGCGAGTGTGACCATGCCCATGAAGTGGATCGCCAGTTTCTCATAACGGGTGGCGATCCGGCGGCAGCCCTTGAGCCAGCCGATGCACCGC
>JAEUIV010000102.1 GCA_016795005.1 Phycisphaerae bacterium | reverse complement strand
GTGGGGTGCGAGGGCATGTGTTGCCGACGATCCCGGTCCGTGGCCTGGGGCCTTTCCGGTTTCATCGGCCGGCTTTCTACCCGGGGAACGCATCCTTCGCCCACGAGTACGGCGTGCCATTCCGTCCGCGCGCCGGCCGATTCCTCGCACCCTTGCTTTCAACGCCTCCTTGATGCCGACCGCGGTTCGGAGCCACGACGGGCGGCTTGGTTTCGATCGGCCCCGAGTCTCCGGCACGGGGCGTCCGCACAACGAATGAATCAACTGCATCCCATCGAATGACCGCAGTTCAGGCACTTGTAGCACGCGCCGTTGCGCACGGTGATCGTCCCGCAGACTTCGCACGCCGGCGCATCACCCTGGCAATCGAGCATCGCCACGCTGAGCGCGTTGGTGGTGACGTTGACGACCAGCGACGTCTCCTCGACCGTGACGGACTTGCGAACATTGGTCGCAGCCGTCTCGCCGACCCCGCGAACCCGGTTGACGTGACGCATCGGCCCCGCCCCCTCGGCGGCGCGGGGGGACGCCTTGGCACGGGACTCGACATGATCCCGGACAAGATCGCCGAAGCGGTCGATCCCCGAGAGCAGTTCGCCGGGCGCCGGCGCGGCGGCCGGATGGTCGGATTCACGCCGGGGCGCATTCGCTTCGCGGTACCCGCCGATGAACTCCATCCCCAGCCACCGGAAGATGTAGTCCACGAGGCTCTTGGCGAACGGGATGTCGCGGTTCGTGGTCATCCCCGCCGGCTCGAACCGCTGGTGGGTGAACTTCTTCACGAGACTCTCGATCGGCACGCCGTACTGGAGCGCGACCGAGACGGCGGTCCCCAGCGAATCCATCAGGCCGCCGACCGTTGAACCTTCCTTAGCCATCGTGATGAACAACTCGCCCGGCTGACCGTCGTCGTAGAGGCCGACCGTGAGGTAGCCCTCGTGCCCCGCGATGTTGAACTTGTGCGTGAGCGAGCGCCGGGTGTCGGGCAGCCGCCGGCGCATCGGCCGGTGCTGGATGCGATCGGCCGCCGCGGTCAGGGCCGCGGTATCACTGAGTGAGGCGGCGGCCATGGCGGCGTGGACCTCTTCCGCCACCTCCTGCCGCGCTTCGACGAGGTGCTCTTCGTCCTCTTCCTCGTTCAGCAGGCGCACGTCGGCCTCGACATCGGGCTTTGATGCAGCTCCCACGGCTGCCCCATCATCGCTTTTCGTGCTCAGAGGCTGGCTCAACTTGCACCCGTCGCGGTACAAGGCGTTCGCCTTGAGCCCCTTTTCCCACGATCGGCGGTAGGCGTCCTTGATGTCGTCGAGCGTCGCGTTGTTCGGAAGATTGATCGTCTTGCTGATCGCGCCCGTGACGAACGGCTGCGCGGCGGCCATCATGTCGATGTGCCCGTTGACCGCGATGAACCGCTTCCCCTTCTTGCCGCACGTGTTGGCGCAGTCAAACACGGAGAGGTGCTCATCCTTGAGGTGCGGAGCACCCTCGACCGTCTGCGTGCCGCAGATGACCTCGTTCAACGCCTCGACCTGCGCCGGCGTCAGCCCGAGGTGGCGCAGCAGGTTGAACGCCGGGTCGACCTTCGCCTTTGAGGCGTCGATGTGGGCGCGGCCCAAGGCCTCGTCGCCGAGATTCCACGCGCCGAAGGCGAACGAAATCTCGAACATGCCGGGCAGTGACGCGGTCAGCCGTTCGAGGTCTGAATCATTCAGACCCGCCTCCCTGAGCCACTGGGCAAAGGTGATCTTCAGGACCCCCAGGCCGTCCACCGTGGGCATGGGCACATCAAGATCTAGCGTGCCCAGCACGTAGGTGAGGATGTCCTTCACCTGGGCATCGGTATAGCCCAGGGCGCGGAGGGCCGGCTCGACGGATTGATTGGCGATCTTGAAGTAGCCCCCGCCGGCGAGTTTCTTGAACTTGACGAGGGCGAAATCCGGTTCGACCCCCGTTGTGTCGCAGTCCATGAGGAGGCCGATGGTCCCGGTCGGCGCGATGACCGTGACCTGCGCGTTTCGGTACCCGTGCTGCTCGCCCAGGTGCAGCGCATCGTCCCACGCGGCGGTCGATCGCTCGAGCAGCGCGGCGGCATTCCGGATGTTCGCCTTGCCCCGCTTGATGATCGAATGGTCGATCGGGACGGGCCGGATGCGGAGGTTCTCGTACTCCTTTGAGTTCCGCGCGACGCCCATCGCGGCTCGGCGATGATTCCTGATGACGCGGAGCATGTCCGCCTTGTTCTTCGAATAGCCGGGGAACGGCCCGTGCTCCTGGGCCATGAGCGCCGACTGGCGGTAGGAGCGGCCGGTGAGGATCGAGGTGAGCGTGCCGCAGACAGCGCGGGCCTCTTCCGAGTCGTAGGCGATCCCCGCCTGCATCAGCATGGCGCCGATGTTCGCGTAACCCAGCCCGAGCGTCCGGTACTGGTACGACAGCTTGGCGATCTCCCTGCTCGGGAACGCAGCCATGAGCACGCTGATCTCCAGGACCACCGTCCACAGGTCGATCGCGTGCTCGTAGCGATCAACATCAAACGAACGGCTCTTCGAGTCGTAGAGTTTCAGCAGGTTGATCGACGCGAGGTTGCACGCCGTGTTGTCCAGGAACATGTACTCGCTGCACGGGTTGCTCGCGTTGATCCGCCCCGACTTCGGGCAGGTGTGCCAGGCGTTGATCGTGCCGTCGTACTGCACCCCCGGGTCGGCGCAGCGCCAGGCGGCGTACGCGATCTGGTTCCACAGGTCGCGGGCCTTCAGGGTCTTGGCGATGTCGCTCCCGTTCTTCTTCGCGAGGCGCCAACGGAGGTTCCAGTCGGCGTCCTGGTCGAGCGCGTCGAAGAACTCGTCGGGGATGCGAGCGGAGTTGTTCGAGTTCTGCCCGCTGACGGTGTAGTAAGCCTCGCCGTTGAAGTCGTAGTCGAGTTTCAGGCCGAGCCGGTCGGCGGTCTCGCCGATCGTCTCCTGGTCCACGGCGCTGGCGCGCTTGTCGCGGAGGAGTTTCATCCCCTCGACCATCGCGGCCACCTTGATCTCCTCGCGGACTTTCCAGTTAATGAACGCTTCGATGTCGGGATGGTCAAGGTCGAGGCAGACCATCTTCGCGGCACGGCGGGTGGTGCCCCCGGACTTGATCGCACCGGCGGCGCGGTCGCCGATGCGGAGCCATGACATCAAGCCGGAGGACTTCCCGCCGCCGGAAAGGGGCTCGTTCTCGCCGCGCAGCTTCGAGAAGTTGGTCCCCGTGCCCGAGCCGTACTTGAAGAGGCGCGCCTCGCGCACCCAGAGGTCCATGATCCCGCCGGGGTTCACCAGGTCGTCATCGATGGACTGGATGAAACAGGCGTGCGGCTGGGGATGTGTGTACGCATCGCTCGCCTGCTTCACCTCTCCCGTCTCCGGGTCGGCGATGAAGTGGCCCTGCGCCGGCCCGCTGATGCCGTAGGCCCAGTGCAGCCCGGTGTTGAACCACTGGGGCGAGTTCGGCGCGGCGATCTGGTGCACCATCATGTAGACCAGTTCGTCGTAGAACGCCTGCGCATCCTCGGCGGAGTCGAAGTAGCCGTGCGTCTCCCCCCAGTGCTTCCAGCAGCCGGCCAGGCGGTGGATCACCTGCCGCGCGGATTTCTCCGGGCCGGTCTTGCCCTTGTTGGTCTCATCGGGCACCCCCGCCTTGCGGAAATACTTGGAGACCATGATGTCGGTCGCAAGTTGTGACCAGGTCTCGGGGACTTCCGCATCGTCCATCTGGAACACGACGGAACCATCGGGATTGGTGATCTTCGACGACCGCTTCACCCACGGGACAGTGGCGAAGGGGTCGGAGCCGGCTTGGGTGAACTTGCGAGTGATTTGCATGGGACGGCACGCCGAGAGCAAGGAGGAGGGGATGGATGCTCAGAACTCGGAGATCAGAAGATGAGCGACCCGAGAGGAGAGAGAACAAGGTCGGCGCTCGGGTCAGCGCTTCGCGGTCTTCTTCTTGCTCTTCTTCTTTCCGGTCTTTTTCTTCGCGTCGGCCTTCTTGTCCGCTGCGGCCTTCTTCTTCACCTTCTTGCTCTTCCGCACGCCGGCGAAGGGCTTGTTGTCGGCCTTCACGTCCATGAACCGGCCGGTCTCCGCGTCCACCTTGATGAAGCGATTGGTCGTCGCGTTGTAGACCTGCTCGCGCGCCTTGACCGCGCCATGCCGCTTGCTGTCGCCCTTTTTGCCGATCGTTGCCATGTGTCACTCCTCATTCGTTCTGGATATCAAACCTGGTACTTCGATACTGGTACGAAAATTCCCCGCGCCGGCGGCGCACCGCGGCGCGACACTTAGTCGACCTTCGGAAGCGTCAACCCCACCTGGTCCTGGTACTTGCCCTTCTTGTCCGCATAACTGACGGCGCACACGCGGTCGGCCTTGAGGAACACCAACTGCGCGATGCCCTCGTTGGCGTAGACCTTCGCGGGCAGCGGCGTCGTGTTCGAGATCTCGAGCGTCACCTTGCCGCGCCACTCCGGTTCGAGCGGCGTCACGTTGACGATCAGCCCGCAACGGGCATAGGTGCTCTTGCCCACGCAGAGCACCAGCACGTCGCGCGGGATCGTGAAGGTTTCGACCGTCTCGCACAACGCAAACGAGTTTGGCGGGATGATGACGAACTGGTCATCCCCGCCCGACGCCCGGCGATTGCCGCCCGTCGCCACGTCCACTTCGACCATGAACTCGTCGCTGAACTCCTTCGGATCGACGACCGCGATGCCCCCCGAGCGCGTCGTCGGCGTGAAGATCTTGAAACGGGTGCCGACGCGCACGTCGTACCCGTAACTCGACACGCCGTAGGAGATCTGCCCCTTGCGGCGCGCGGCGTCGGCGAACGGCTCGATGCCGACCAGTTCACGGATCTGGGTGTCGCACAGAACGGCCATTGCCGAACCTCCACCCTGCGGCGGTGCCCACCAGCCGACCCCGCCGCCGCTCGCGGGATCCAGCCCACCTGTCAACGCTGCCAGTTTGGATATTGATTGGTGTCTAATCCACCGAAACAATCAACCAATGGGGCAGTGAACGGACTATACCTCTAGTGGTTGTGCGCACAAGCGGGAACTCCAAAAAACGCGCATCTTTTGACGATCAAGAGGCGGTGAAAACCGTAAAGTATTGTCAAATAATGACTTACAGTATCAATCGGAATTCTCAACGACGCAATATGTTGTGTGAAAAAGCAGTCAATTGATGTGGAAACCGCTACGGATGGTGGTGAAAGCCTGTCGGTTGCTGTCGGATGACGCGCGTTACGCCTTTTGAAGCCTCGTTGAACGCCCGTCGGCGTCGGCGAACCGCGGGCATATGTGCCTTTCGAGGATGATTTCGTCACGAATCCCGAAACTTTCGCGGCGGGTGCGACGGGCAGGTGATGGACCGGGTGAATGCCTTTAGGATTGGGGCATGTCACTCCTCAACGGCAAAGTCGGCCTGATCTTCGGCGTCGCGAATGATCGTTCGTACGCAACGTTCATCGCGGAGTCGATCACAAAACTCGGCGGGCGGTGCGCGTTTACGCATCTGCCCGGAGAGAAGAACGAGCGACGCACCCGGAAGGCGGTTGAGGGTCTGGGGCTGGGCGACGCGTGGATGTTCCCGTGCGACGCGGGAAAGGACGAGGACCTGGACGCCGTGTTCACTGCGTACGCGAAGTCGCACGCGCGACTGGACTTTGTCGTTCACTCGATCGCGTTCGCGGATCGTGAGTGGCTGGCGCCGGGTCGGTTCAACGAGACGCCGCGGGCGTCGTACCTGTCGGCGATCGACATTTCCGCCTACACATTGTTGGCGATGGGTCGTCGCGCGAGGCCGATGATGCGCGACTCCGGGGGCGGTTCGATTCTGGCGATGTCGTACTACGGCTCGGAGAAGGTGGTGCCCGGCTACAACGTGATGGGGGTGGCGAAGGCCGCGCTCGAATGCACGACGCGGTATCTGGCGGCGGAGCTGGGCGAATCGAATATCCGGGTGAACACAATTTCGGGCGGGCCGTTGCGGACGCTGGCGAGTTCGGCGGTGGGGGGGATCGACACGATGCTGGAGCACACGCCGGCGCGCGCGCCGCTGAGGCGGAATATCGAGGGGAAAGAGGTGGGGGGGACGGCGGCGTGGCTGATTTCCGACCTGTCCTCCGGGGTGACGGGGGAGAACATCTACGTTGATTGCGGCGTGAACATCATCGGGGTGTGAGCGCACAGGGGCGGCCTGTTGCTCGCCGATTGAGCACGAACGGACGTGATTGGAGTGCGTTGCGCTCGATTGCTGAACGTGCCCCTAACAGCGTTGGGAGCCTCGTCGCTTTCGCCAGCAATCTGCTGTGTTCTGGGGGCTTTTCCGAAATATTCCTTGCAAATAAAAAAAAATGGGGAATATTTCCGTGGTTCGGTTTGCACAGGCACCCACAGGAGTCCCAGAGATGATGCGTTCCTTTTCATTCGTGGCGGCGATTGTCGCGTTTGCCGGATCGGCTTCGGCTGACGTGGTGACGCAATGGCAATCGGTGTATCAGGATGCGATCCGGCTGACCGGCGGCGCTCCGTGTCCGGTTTCTCGCGGCGGGCCGATGATGAGCCTGGCAATGTTCGACGCGATCAACTCGATCGACGCGGTGGTGGATTACAACTCGTCGTTCCAGCCGTTCACGCCCGGGCTGCCGGTGCCGCTGGCGGGGACTTCGCGCGAGGCGGCGGCGGCGACGGCGGCGTATGAGACGCTGTTCCCGTTGTACGGTTCGAACCCTGCGTGCGCTGCGCTGATCAACAATGCGTATGCGGCGAGCCTGGCGGCGATCCCGGACGGGGCGGCGAAGGCGGCGGGCATCGCGCACGGTCAGTCGGTTGCGAGCAGCATTCTCGCGTTCCGGGCGGGGGATGGTTATGACGCCGATCCTTCGTACACGTACGGGACGAATCCCGGCGATTTCCAGTTGACGCCCGATGGCCCGAATGTTCCGGCGTTCTCGCCGCACTGGGGGAACGTGACGCCCTGGGGATTGAACACCGGGTCGCAGTTCCGGCCGACGACGCTCACCGACTTCGGTTCGATGGACAACCTGATGCACAGCCAGGCGTACGCGGACCAGATCAACGGCGCTCCGGGTATTCCCGGCGTGAAGGAACTCGGGTCGCGCACCAGCGCGACGCGGACGGCGGATCAGACGGAGATCGCGTGGTTCTGGGCGAACGATCGTGACGGCACGTCCAAGCCCCCGGGACAGCTGGTTGAGATCAGCAAGATTGTTTCGAACCAGGAGGGGCTGAGCCTTTCGAGCAACGCTCGGATGTTCGCGCTGGTCAACATGGCGATGGCGGACGCCTGCGTCGCGGCGTGGGACGCGAAGTACAACACTCCGATCGACCTGTGGCGTCCGATCAACGCGATCCGCGAGACGGACGGCGCGGGGAACCCGATGCCCGACGGGAATCCGAGCACGATCCCGGACTCAGAGTGGCTCCCGCTGAACGACTTCACTCCGCCGTTCCCGGCGTATGTTTCGGGCCACGGGACGATGGGGGCGGCGCATGCCGGGATCATGGCGGCGTTGTTTGGTGACAACTATTCGTTTGACCTCGGGAGCGACGAGTTCTCGGTGAACCCCGGGCTGGGGTATCCCGCGGACCTGACGCGCCACTTCAACTCGTTCTCGGAGGCGGCGTGGGAGAACGCGCTGAGCCGGATCTACCTGGGCGTCCACTACTACTGGGACGCGCTGGATGCGAACATTCTGGGCTACCAGGTTGCGAACTACGTGTTCGAGAACAACCTTCGGCCCGTTCCGGCTCCGGGCATGCTGGCGTTGCTGATTCCCGGGGCGGCGTTGGCGGCGCGTCGTCGTCGCGCTTGAGCGAGAGATGACTGGTTGATTGAAGCCCGCGTGCCTCCGGCGCGCGGGCTTTTTTCTTTTGGTGCGCGGCCGATGCTTCAGATTCTGAACTGCTTGAGCACGCCGTCGAGTGTTTCGAGCGCCGCTGCCATGTAGGGCCTGGAGCCTTCGGTTTCGAGGAAGGCGGGCGAGGTGGCGGCCATGAGCGCCCGGCGGACATTGGCGAGGGTCATGTAGTCGTCGTCGGCGGTGAGTCCCTGCGCCCGGCGCGCCCTGGCGAACATGGTGACGGGCTTGATTCCATCGAGGACCTTCGGCCTGGCCCAGTACATGCGTTCGATGTAGACGGCGTCTTCGACCCAGTGGCCCTTATGGGATTCGGCGAAGTCGAAGAGGATGTGTCCCGGCTCGCCCCATGGTGAGCCTTCGGGGCGTTCCATGCAGTTGCCCGGGTGCAGGTCGCCGTGGCAGATGGCGTTCAGGGTCCGGGCGTCCCAGATGGTGAGGAGGCGCGGGAGGGACTTCATGACGTGTCGAACGGCGGCGGCCCACTCCGCGGCGTGGGGAATGGTCGGGTTGTCATGGATGGCCTGGCGCGCGCGTTCGAGGAGGGCGGGCCAATCGGTGTGCTTCGGCGGATCGAGTTTGATGCGCCCGTCGCAGACCTTGTAGAAAGCAACGGCGGCGTCGATCAGGTGAGGAAGGACTTCCTTGTGGAGGTGTGCGGCGGCGGGGGTTCCTGGGAGTCGCTCCATGACGACCCAGAGGAGTGGGGTGTGGTTGAGCGATTCGCCGTGGAACGCGAGGCGGGGTGACGGGGCATCCGCTTCGGCGAGGCCGGTGAGGACTCGGTATTCCCGTTCTCCGACGGGGAACTTGACGACGACGGATCGCGGGGGCGATTCCGGGAGGTTGTACGTTGCGAAGGCGGTGGCGGCGCCTCCGTACTGCCAGTCGCTGCGGAACCAGTGCAGGTCGGTGAGTTGTCCCTTGCAGGCTTCGAGGAGGGCCTTTTCGAATCGCGGGCCGAGGTCGTGCGCATCGTGATTGGTTGCGCCGCCCGTCCCTTCTCCCGATGACGCCTGGGTCATGCTCCTCGTCCCTCCTGTGGGTTGCTGGCTGCACGTTAGCGGGTGATCGGTTCGGAGTCGACCGCCGGGGGAATTATGGTGAAGCGGGCGGGGCGGCGGGGTTCCATTCCTCGCGGAGGAGGCGCATGAGGGCGAGGTCGAGCCAATCTCCGAAGCGGAGGTACATCCGGGGTCGGAGGCCTTCGTGTGTGAAGCCGCATTTCTGGAGTACGCGTCCCGAGGCCGGGTTCCGGGTGTAGTAGCCCGCGTGGAGTCGGACGAGCGAGGTTCGGGTGAAGGCGAAGTGGACTGCGGCGCGGAGTGACTCTGTTGCGAAGCCGTTTCCCCATTCGTGCCGGGCGAGGCAGTAGCCGACTTCGGCGTGATGGTGGGTCCAGTTTCCGTGCAGGCCGATGGTTCCGATGTGCTCGCCGGCGTCGCCGCGCGGCGTGCGGCGTGTGATGGCCCAGACGTAGGAGTCGCGATCGTGGCCTTGTGCGGTGACTTTTCGGAGGAAGGTCTCGGCGTCGGCGAGGGTGTACGGGTGAGGCGCGGTGAGCATGTTCCGCACGACTTCGAAGTTGGAGCAGATGCGTACGACGCTTTCGGCGTCGTTCATCGTGAGCGGTCTTAGGACGAGCCTGCCGGTTTGGAGCGTCTCGATGTCGGGGATCAGTGGTTCCATTCGCCGGAGAATACTTCGACGGCTTCGCCGGTCATGAAGAGGTCGCCCGTGGTCTCGTCGAGTCGGACATCGAGGGTTCCGCCGGTCATCTGGACTCGGACGGCGCGATCGAGTCGGCCGAGGGTGATTCCCGCGGCGGCGGCGGCGCAGGCCCCGGTGGCGCAGGCCTGGGTGATTCCGGCGCCGCGTTCCCAGGTGCGCATGGTGATGGTGTCGCGGGAGATGATGTTGACGATGTGGTAGTTGATGCGCTGTGGGAAGGCGGGGTGATTCTCGAACTTCGGTCCTTCATCGGCGAGGTTGACGAGGTCGATCGGTTCCTCGATGAAGGCGACCATGTGCGGGTTCCCCATCGAGACGAAGCAGGCGGTGCGATGGTCCACCTTGAACTGCGGGGGGTTGGTCGGCTCGGCGTGTCGCGCTTCGCGGATGTGTGTGGGATCGACGGGGATGCGTTCGAGGGCGAAGAGCGGTGGTCCCATGTCCACGGTGGCGGCGTTGACGAGGCCGTGGCGGTCGTACTGGACGGTGGCGCGGAGTTTCCTGGGTCCGGCGTCGATGATGATGGGTCGTGCGGGGGAGGGGAGGATGTATCCGCGGTCGGCGACAAACTTTGCGGCGCACCGTGTTCCGTTGCCGCAGACTCCGCCGTCGATGCCGTCGGCGTTGAACATTCTCATGCGGACATCGGCGGTCTTGTCGTGGTGCGGGGCGAGGATGATGAGTCCGTCGGCGCCGACGCCGCGGTGCCGATCGCAGATGGCGCGAGTGAGTTCGTGCAGATCGTTGCGCGTGGCGAGTGATGGTTCGGCGAAGGCGTCGAGGTAGAGGTAGTCGTTGCCGAGGCCTTGCATCTTGGTGAACCGCATGGCGGAAGGGTATCACGGTGGCGCCGCTCGGCGTGCGCGCGTGGCGGCGTGGCTTATGCCGACCACATCCAGAGGGCGGCGATGAGCAGCAGGCCGGCGAGGACGATGATCTTGATCAGGGCGACGAGGCGGTCGATGGGGAGTCGATTGATGGGTCGGCCGATGAGTTTGAGGAGTCGTCGCTGTCGTTGGGCGATGCTGCCGTGGCGGAAGGTGAAGCGTTCGGGCGGGAGGTGATTGAGGTTGCAGACGGCGTCGAGTGCGGCGGCCATTGTTGAGGCGGCCTCCGGCTGGATGACGGAGTCGGGGGCGTGTGGTGGAGCGGGGCCGAAGGAGGCGCCGGAGAGGTGCTGAGCGGCGAAAGCGTCGGCCTGTTCCTCGAAGCGCCGGCTGACCCAGCCGAAGACGATGATGGCGATGATGAGTGCGGCGATGAGTCCGAAGTTTGTTGCGATCGGGCTTGGCTGTTCGATGGTGCGCCAGGCGTCGGGGAGCACGGACTCGGCGGCGGTCGCGGCAACGACCCAGACGAGTGTGACGGTGACGAACATCATGGCGATGAGCCATGGGAGGTGGTGGCGTCGTGCGTGGGCGACTTCGTGGGCCATGACGGCCTCGACCTGCCTGGCGGGGAGTTGATCGAGGAGCGTGTCGGTGAGCAAGATGTAGCGGGCGGCGGGGAGCATCCCGACGACGGCGCCGTTGACCATGTTGGTGTGCGTGCGCCAGACGAGGAGGTCGCGGCAACGGACCCCCTGCGTCCGGCAGAGCGCGAGGAGACGGCTGCGAAGCTCTCCGGGGCCGAGCGGGATGGTGGACCAGATCAGTTTCAGGAGATAGGGGACACAGAGGAGGACCAGGAGTACGCCCAGCAGGTGCAGGGCGGTCGCGGCGTTTGAGAGCCAGCGCGGATCGGCGGCGTCAAATGTTTGAGCGAATCGGTCGATGGCGGCGTCGGTGATGTCGGTCCAGGCGAGGATGAGGGTGATTGGGGCGAGGACGATGAGAAGGTTGTGGCGTGTCTGTTCCCAGGTGTATTCCCAGCGCGTGGGCATGTTGGGCATCTGTCCCGTGGTGTCGAGGCGGCGGAGGATGGAGGCCTCTCGGAGTCGGCGGTCGATGGGGTAGTAGGTGGCCCAGCCGAGCGCGAAGACGAGGAGCGCGGGAAGGGTTGCGATGGCCTCGTCGATGAGGATCAGCCTTGATCCGGTGAGTTGGCGCACGAGATCGAGCCACCCGAGGACGAGTATGGCGATGGCGTGGAAGAGGACGGCGATGAATCGAGAGGAGGCGAGGGCGCCTTCGGCGAGGTGGACCCAGAGCCATCGTCCGGAGCGGTCGAGGCGTCGGCCGCACCACATGGTGAAGAGTTGCAGGAGGACGGAGATGGACGCCATGGGGAGGAGCGTCCAGAGTGCGACGGCGGCGGGGGAGAGGTTTTGGAGGATGGGGAGGCTGTCCACGCCGTCGCGTGCGGCGACGATGGCGAGGAGCAGGATGATGAGGACGTGGATCATGCGGCGGTGAGTCGCGGATCGGGCCGGGGCGGGGCGTGGACCCCGGATGGTACTGCCGAGGGCGCGGTGGGAGGCGATTGCTCTACAATCGTTTTCGCATGCAGCGTCGCGTGGTCATTTCTGGAGTCGGCACGGTCACGGGGTTCGGGTACGGCGTGAACGCGCTGTGGGAGGGTTTGTATTCGGGGCGGTCGGTGTTGCGTCGGATCACTCGGTTTGATCCGTCCGGTCATCCGTGCCAGGCGGCGGCGGAGGCGGCGGATTTTTCGGCAAAGGACCACGTTCCGAAGCATTACCGCAAGGCGGTGAAGGTGATGGCGCGGGATATCGAGCTCGCGGTCGGGGCGGCGAAGGCGGCGGTGGAGGACGCGGGGCTGCGCACGCGCGGCAACGTGGAAGAGGGGCAGGCGACCGATTATGCGGCGGCGCGGATCGGGTGCCAGATCGGGGCGGGTCTGATCGCGGCGGAAGTTCCCGAGTTGGCGGCGGCGCTCTCGACGGCGACGGATGAGCACGGGGTCTTCTCCTACGAGAAGTGGGGGAGCACGGGGATGGAGAACCTGACTCCGCTGTGGTTGCTCAAGTACCTGCCGAACATGCTGGCGTGCCACGTGACGATCATCCATGAGGCGTGCGGCCCGTCGAACACGATTACGTGCGGGGAGGCGTCCGGGGTTCTGTCGGTGGGGGAGTCGGCGCGTGTGATCGAGCGCGGGGACGCGGACCTTTGTTTTTCCGGCGGCGCGGAGAGCAAGATCAACCCGATGGGTGTCGTTCGGATGCACCTTGCGGGTCGGCTGGTGGAGTTGAAGATTGAGGCGGGTGATGAGGGGGCGTGGCGTCATGTTCGGCCGTATGACGCGGGGGCGCGTGGTTCGCTGCTGGGCGAGGGTGCGGGGATCGTGCTGCTGGAGTCGTATGAGACGGCGCGCGTTCGTGGGGCGAAACCTGCGTGCGAGTTGCTCGGGTTCGGCGCGGGACATTCGCCGCGTACCGGGAGCGCGTCGGCCCGGGCCGAGGGGCTGGTCGCGGCGATTGAGAATGCGCTGGCTGATGCGCGGGTGAAGCCTGAGGAGATTGATGCGGTTGTTCCGCGCGGGACCGGCGTGAGAGAGACGGATGAAGAGGAGGTCGAGGCGTTCCGATCGGTATTCGGCGATCGGCTTGCAGAGGTTCCGCTGGTGACGGTTGTGCCCGCGATCGGCGACGCGGTTGCGGGGGCGGCGGGGGTCGCGGTGTGCGTGGGGGCGATGTGCCTTCGTCGGCGTGCTCTGCCCGCGCGGCTTCACGCGGGGTCGCCGGTTCGCGGAGTGTTGGCCGGGGCTTCGCCGGCGCGGGACGCGCTTCTGCGTCGGGTGCTGGTGTGTTCGGGTTCGCTCGGGGGTCAGAACGGGGCGGTGGTGCTCGGCGCGCTTTCTTCCGCGTGAAGCGGGGCGGTGTTTGCGTTGTCCGGTCTGGTATTCTGGTTGAATGGCGCGGTATGTCGCCGCGCGGTTCCCCGCAACTTCGCCTACAGGAATTTCAACGATGCGACGCTACAACGATGAAGAACGACGCCCCGCGATCCGCAACGAGGATCTTGACCCCGCGCTGACCGAGGTGAGCCGAAAGGTGATCGGCTGCGCGATCGAGATTCACACGAGTCTGGGGCCTGGTTTCGACCACGAGACGTACGTGAACGCTCTGTCGCTTGATCTTTCCGGTCTTGGCGTGCCGCATTCGATCAACCACGTGTTCCCGGTTCACTACCGCGAGCGCCAGATCGGATCGCACAGCGTGTCGCTGTTTGTTGACAATCGTTTCGTGGTGCAGGTGGTGTGCGACCCGGAGGAGGTGGGCGGATTCGAGCGGACGGCGCTGCGTTCGCAGTTGCGTCAGGCGAACCTTGAGCTGGGGCTGATCATCAACTTCCACCGTCGTCGTCTGAAAGACGGGGGGCTTGTGCGGGTGTTGAACCCCGACAAACTTGAGGCGATGCGCGGGCATCCTGATGCGGGCGGCGACGAGGACGATCATGGGTAATTCCGGCGGCCGCGTCGTGATCACCGGGATGGGCTGGATCACGCCTCTCGGTGATGATGTCGGCGCGGTGTGGGAGCGTCTGCTGAAGGGGGATGCGGCGGCGGGGCCGGTGACTCGATTCCCGGCGCGGACGTTTCTGACCAACTTTGCGGCTGAGGTGCGCGGTTTCGACCTTCGGACGTACCTGTCGGATACCCGCGG
This sequence comes from Phycisphaerae bacterium, assembly GCA_016795005.1. Classification (GTDB taxonomy): domain Bacteria; phylum Planctomycetota; class Phycisphaerae; order Phycisphaerales; family UBA1924; genus JAEUIV01. The sequence goes on along the minus strand of JAEUIV010000102.1, from coordinate 13,830 downwards.
GCACGAGGATGCGCATGTGAACTCGTTGTACGCGCTGGGGGCGGCGTCGCGCGCGTGGAAGCAGGCGGGGTTCGGCGATCTTTCCCGTCCCGGCGGCGCGGGGCGGATGGGAAATCCCCGTCGGCTTGGGATCTACCTCGGCGCGGGGGAGGGGATCCTGGACTTTGACAACTATGCCGAGGCGAACATCCGCGGGTGGGATGCTTCGAGGCGCGCGATGGATGATGGGCGCTGGGCGCAGGTCGCGTACGCGCGGATGGAGCGTGCGCGCGAGGTGGAGCAAGAGCCGCAGATGGCGGTGTCGCACCTCGCGGAGGCGTTCGGGGCGCGTGGGCCGTGTTTCAACTGCATGACGGCGTGCGCGGCGAGCACGCAGGCGATCGGCGAGGCGTTCGAGATCATTTCCCGCGGCGACGCGGACGTGATGCTGGCTGGGGGGACGCATTCGATGATCCATCCTCTGGGGATGACCGGATTCATCCGTCTGACGGCGATGAGCAAGCGTTCTGATTCCCCGTTGACGGCGTCGCGGCCGTTTGATTCGACCCGTGACGGGTTTGTGATGGGCGAGGGGGCGGGGATCGTGGTGCTCGAGAGCCTGGATCATGCGTTGGCGCGCGGGGCGAGGCCCCTGGCGGAGGTCGCGGGGTATGGATCGTCGGCGGATTCGTACCGGATCACGGACATCCAGCCGGAGGGGCTGGGGGCGGTGGCGGCGATGGCGGCGGCGCTGCGCGAGGCAGGGATCGATCCGAAGAAGGCGGATTCGTCGGGTCGTCCGCCGGTGCAGTACCTCTCGGCGCACGGGACGGGGACGAAGGAGAACGATTCGATCGAGACTCTGGCGGTGAAGACGCTGTTCGGCGAGCAGGCGAAGCGCGTGCCGTTTTCGAGTGTGAAGTCGATGCTGGGTCACCTGATCCAGGCGGCGGGGGCGGTCGAACTGATCACGTGCGTGCAGTCGATCCTGACGGGCTTTGTTCCGCCGACGATCAATCTTCATTCTCCCGATCCGCGGTGTGATCTGGATTATGTTCCGAACGTGGCGCGGGACCTGCGTGGTTCGGGCGGGGTCGAGACGGCGATGAGCAACTCGTTCGGTTTCGGCGGCCAGAACAACACGATCGTCGTGAAGCGATTCGGCTAGCCGCGTGCGTGCGGCTCTTGGCGGGCCATGTTCCATGAGCGCGATGAAGCAGAACGATCGGGTGCATCACCGGCGCCGGATCTTCGCATGGGTCGGCGTCGTGGTTTTCGTGATGATGTGCGTCGGCGGGTGGGGGGTGTGGCGGGCGGCATCGAGGCCGGTGTGGTGGGGGCGTGCGGGGATGCTGCCGGGGGATGCGGCGGAGCGCGGTTCGGCGCTGGAGCGCGGCGGGGCGCGGGCGTTGTCCGAGGCGCGCGATGATTCGGAGCGCTGGACGGTTTCCGTGGCGGAAGCGGACGCGAACGCATGGCTGGCGCACCGGCTGGATCGCTGGCTGGCGAATCGCGGCTCCGAATGGGCCGCGGCGGTGAAGACGGAAGGGGCGGCCGGGGCTTCGAGGCGGGTTGATTTTGACGGGCGCCGGGTGCGGCTGGGGTTCGAGGTGGATGGAGTGGTGGTGGGCCTCAGCGCTGTGCCCGAGGTGGAGGGTGGCGCGCTGTGGCTCCGTGATCCGAGGTGGTTCGTCGGGCGGATCGAGCTCGCGGCCTCGGGCGCGCGATGGCTGAACCGGGTCCTGGTGGATCGCGTGGGAGGGCGGGTTTCGAGTGAAGGTCGGGAGCGGCTTCGCGGCGCGCTCGACGGTTCGCGGGCGTTGTTCGAGCCGGCGAGCATGCCGTTGGACGATGGGCGGGTGGTGATGCTGGTTGAGGTCCGGGTTGAGGCTGATCGGTTGCTGCTGACCTGCCGGACATTGATGGAGGGTCAATGAGGGCGGGCCTCAGGTGGCGCGGAGGGATTGCAGGAGTCCCTCTGCGGAGGCTTCCGGGCAGTGGAGGGTCAGTGTTCCCCGTGATCGCCATTCGATGAGGAGTGGCGCATCGAGCGAGGCGATGGTGAGGTCGCAGTCCGGCCCGTCGGCATTGCGCGTGAGCGAATCGATGATGGCGCGGACGAGGCTCCGATTCCGGGCCAGCATGGCCAGCGGCTCTCGGGTGTTCTGATGGAGCGCGGCGTCGGCGTCGATTTCTCTCCAATCGTCGATCGAGGCGAGGTCGAACGCCGTGGCGTCGAGGATCGGCCTCCAGCGGAGGGCGGGGATGAGGACGAACTCCGCGGCGTGTGCGCGATGAAGGAGTTTTTCGGCGCAGGCGCCGAGATGGTGCGGTTCGATTTCGGGTGTGCGCGGATCGGCGATGTCGGCGGCTCCCAGGTGGAGCGTAGCCGTGGGGGAGGCGTTGCGGGAGTCCGTTGTTTGCAGGACAAGGCCGAGCCGATCCCCTTCGATCTGCTCGATCACCCCGTGTTCAAGGAGTGCGCGTCGGACCTGTGCGTATGGAAGGAATTCCAAGCGAGCCTCGTTGTTCACTGTACCCGCGACCGGCGGACGCGGGCAAGCACTGCGCGGGGCACTTGCCCGCGATGTGTCCGGTCCGCATACTTCTCGGGGTGCATCCGGAAGTGATTGATGTCCGCGCTCCCGGCGACCCGTCTGGGGCGGTTGAACGCGCCGGTCGTCTGCTGAGTTCCGGTCGGGTGGTGGTGCTGGCGACTGAAACCGTTTACGGGGTTGCGGCGTCGGCGTCGGCGCCGGGGGCGCTCGATGAGTTGTGGCGGATCAAGGGGCCGGGGCGGCGGGCGCCGCTCGCGTGGCACCTGCATTCATCGATTGCACTGACCGAGGCGCTTTCGTCGGGGTCGATTGTCCTGACGCCCTTGCAGAGGCGGGCGATCCGTGTCCTGACTCCTGGGCCGGTGACTTTTGCGATCGGCGCGAGCGGGGAGCAACTCGCGTCGATTCGCGCGAAGGCGGGGGTGTCCACGGGGGTGTTCGATGATGGGAGCGAGTTGCTCGTGCGTGTGCCGGATCGTCGTGTGACGCGCGAGGTGATCGAGCGCGCGGGGGTTCCGGTGGTGATCGGTTCTCTCGGAGGAGTGCGTCTGGCTCAGAGCGCGCAGGACGCGGCGGAGATGGCGGATGGCGCTGCGTTGATTCTTGATGACGGCCCGCCGACGTACGAGGCCCGCTCGACGTTGATCCGGCTTGGGCCTGAGGGTGGATACGAGGTGGCGCGCGAGGGGGCGTTGCCGGGACGTATCATCCGCCGGCGCATGGCACGGACGCTCCTCTTTGTGTGTACCGGCAACACCTGTCGCAGCCCGATGGCGGCGGCGATCGCTCGTCACCTGCTTGCGGCGGGCGGTTCGAGCGGGATCGAGACGCGCGTGAAATCCGCCGGGACGAGCGCCGGGTTCGGGATGGAGGCGACGCCGGAGGGGGTGGAGGCGCTCCGGGACATTGGGATCGAGATGGGTCGTCATTCGTCGGCGCCTCTGACGCGGGAGATGCTGAACGAGGCCGAGGTTGTGTTCGGGATGACCCGTTCGCACGTTGAATCGATTCTGCGTCTGGATCCGGGGGTTCGGGATCGGGTGTTCCTGCTCGATCCTTCGGGGGCGGACATCGCGGACCCGATCGGCTCGCCTCGGCGGGTGTACGACGAGGTGGCGTCGTTGTTGAGGCGTGCGATCGAGCAGCGTTTGAAGGAACTGCCGGAGTAACCTGCCGCGGAGGGCGTGGGGCTGTTCGGTTGCTCTATGATGATGCGGTGCCCACTCGACTGGCCATCGGCGCTGACCATCGCGGGACCGAGGCGGCGGTTCGCCTGGCCGATCGTCTGCGCGCGGAGCACTACGACGTTGTTCTCGAACTCCCGGCGGCGGGGCAGGCGTGCGATTATCCCGATGCGGCGTACTCGGTCGGTACAGCGGTGGCGGGGGGGCGGGCGGACCTTGGCATCCTGATCTGCGGGACGGGGGTCGGGATGAGCATGGCGGCGAACAAGATCAAGGGTGTTCGCGCGGCGCTGGTTCATGATGAGATCACGGCTGAACTGAGCCGATCGCACACGAACGCGAACATCATCTGCCTGTCGGCGGACCTGCTGGGGATCCGGCTGATCGAGAAGATCGTTGACCTTTGGCTGAAGACGGCGTTCGAGGGTGGTCGGCACGTGCGCCGGATCGCCAAGATCGAGGCGATCGAGCAGGGACGTGACCCGCGGGGGCTGAGCAACGGCGGGTGAACGCGGCGGGGCGCTGCGGGCGTTATTTCAATCGTTCTTCCAGTTGCTTGATGCGGACCATGCAGTCCGGATGTTCAAGCGCGGAGTCCAAACTGCGGAGCCGGGCGATTTCGCGTCGGATGCGTGCGTCCTCGTCCGGTGTCCGGTGCCTGCGTGAGAGGATTTCGAGCATGCGGGTCCACGCGTGCCAGTATTCGCGGGTGAAGTCCTGCCTGGCGCCGAAGGCTCGCGCGATCTCGTTGAAGGCCATGAAGGCGCCTTCTTCATCGTTCATGACCAGGAGGGCTTCTCCCAGGCCTCGTCGCAGTCCCGCGTTGGCGTTGTCGGTGTTCATGGCGTCGCGGAAGTGGCGGGCGGCTTCTTCCGGGCGATTGTTCAGGAGGAGCGACCAGGCGAGGCGCGTTCGGTGCATCGCGGACTGGTCGGCGTCGGTCGAGACATCGGCCGCGATGCGGAACACGGCGATCGGCGGCGGCGGTACGGTTGCGGGGGCGCCGGCGATGAAGCCGGTCGTCGAGGGTTCCATTGCGTGCCAGGCTCGGCGGGAGAGACGCGACAGCACGCTCGCCGCGGAATCGAGGCGCGCGGCGAATGCCCTGGCTTCGCTTTCGTTCTCCATGCGGAGCGCGGCTTCGATGCCGGTTTCGAGGGCGAGCGGCGAGGCCGGGTGATCGGGGGCGAGGAAGGGTTGCAGCGCGGCGAGGGCCTGCTCGGGCTGTCGCACGGCGAGGCGGCTGCGTGCGCGGCCGACGGCCATGATCTCGAGCGTCGGCGCGTTCTTCTCATCGCACATGGCGGCGAGTTCGGCGGCGACTCGGGCGACGGGCGCTTCTTCATCGTCGGATTCTTCCGCGTCGCGCAGGAGTGCGATCCATATTTCAATGAGGAGGGGGGTGGCGTCTCTTGTTTGCGCCGGGCTTGTGACGAGGCGGAGGGTCGATCGGGCTTCGGAGGCGAGAGCGATCGACTCGGACCACTCGGCGCGTGCGATCATGGCGAGCAGGAGCCGCGCGAGGGTGAGTCGCCAGGGGTCGCGGTCGGCATCGTCCATGCGGATCGGGGCCGAGGACAGGGCGCGGAGCGAGGCGAGGAGATCGTCGCGAGCCATTCGGGCGTCGTCATCGGTGGGGGCGTTTCGGAGGCGTTTTTCCGCGGCGTGAGCGGAGGCTCCAAGCATCTCGCCGACGGCGTCTTCCTGCGGGCAGCATTCGACGAACGCGAGGGCGACGCGGCTGGCTTTCGAGAGCACGACGGGGTCGCTTCCGGCGGCGGCGGCGCGACAGAAGAGGCGCGAGGCATCACGGTGGACGACATCCGATGGCGCCTGGGTCGGGTCGGCGAGTGGGGCGAGGGTGCGCTGGGCGGCGTCGTGATCGGGGAGGGATTGTGCGAGCGCGGCCCAGGCGGCGGCGAGGCGCGCGGCGCCCGGGAGCGTTTCGACGGCGGCGGGAACGGCGCTGAGTTTCGGGGCGAGGTGCGCGTAGACGGCTCCTCGTTGCGGGAAGGCGAGACGCGGGAGGATCTTCTCGATTTCGCGCCAGGGCCACGCCATGGCGGCGTTCCGGGCGGAGGCGTCCTGGAAGGTGGCCGCTTCGAGCGGAGCGATCGTCATCAGGACATCCACCGCGGCGAGGGCTGCCCAAAGATCGACCTGGTCCTGTTCGACAAAGGGTGCGGTGTTCATCCGCTTCTGCATGGATTCTCTGGCGGTGACCGGGCCGCGGGAGGCGAGGAGCGCGAGCGACTCACCGAGCGCGGCGTCGATGAGCGCCTCGTTTCGGACGGCGGGTTCCGCGTCTTTTGCGTTCGCGGCGGCGCGTGCCTTCTCGAAGGCGGTGAGGGCTTCGGGATGCCTGTTGATGAGGTGGAGCGCCCAGCCCGAGACGACGAACCGTTCCGACTCGGACCAGGCGGAGACCGGCTCGACTCGGAGCGTGGTTTCGAGGGCCAGGGTCGCCAACCGTACCTTTTGTTCATGATCCTCGGCTGATGCGGCGAGGACCAGGGCGGCGCGGGCGGCGCGGAGCGGCAAGATGATCTGCCTTGCGTGCAGCGCGGTCGAGAGGGCGTCGTCGTCGTCCGGTTTCCTGCCGGAGTCGGAGGCGAGGTCCGCGGCTTCGATCGCGCGGTCGAGAACGGCGGTGGCGCCCGCGGCCAGGGCGACGACGGCCCGCGCGGCGGAGCGCGTGGCGGGTGAGGTGGCGCCGACCATCGTGAAGCGTGCCGCGCCGTCGGCGCTCATTGTGCGGTACCAGGCTTCCGCGGCTTCGACGAGGTCGAGGCCGGTCTTCAGGTCGGCGGGTGTGCTGGAGGCGCGGCGGAAGAGTTCCGCCGGATCGGCGAGTCCGGCGCCGATCGTGTCCGCATGGAGATCGCCGATGGAAGCGGCGAGGGCGGGGTCGGCGGCGTCGATCGCGCGGAGCAGGGGGGTCAGCGTGTCGCGGGTTGCGGGTGCGGCGGCGATGGCGGGAGCGATCGCCAGCAGGAGAACCGCGATCGAGACGGCGAGAGATTGAAGTCGGCGCGGGGTCATGTTCCTCCGCCCGGGTTGGCGAGGATGATCTCTCGAAAGCCTGCTTTCTGGAGCGCACTGAAAGCGGCGAGCGTGTGTTCCCACCGCGCGTCGGTGGACGGTCGGATCGAGAAGGGCTGCGAGGCGGGCAGGGTTGTGCCGCGGGCCGCGGCGGCACGGCTTCGCAGTTCGGCGCTGCTTGCGGGTGAACCGAGGATCGGTTCATCGGTCTGGATGAGGTACTCTCCCGGGCCGTCGCCCGTGGAGCGCACGAAGACGACGACGGGCCTCTCGGGAAGTGAGAAGGGATCGCCCGATCCGCCCGACCCCGGTGTCGCGGACTCGATGCGTTTCTGCGCGTCGAGGGAGAGCGCGTCCTCGCGCGGGCGGAAATCGACGGTGAGGATGAAGAAGATGAGGAGCATGAACACGACGTCGATCATCGCGGTCATGTTGAGCATCATGGAGGGAAGGGCCGAGGCGCGTGCGGCGGCTCTCCGCTCTCGGCGACGCTGTGCGCGGGGAGATTCACGGGTGTGGGATCGTGTCACGGCGTTCTCCCCGTGATCTCCGGGACGGTCATGAGGTGAACGTGCTTGACGCCCGCGGCTCCGACGGCGAGCACGGCGGGATGGACTCGGGCGTACGGCTCGGTGCGTTCGGCGCGGACGGAGATCTCGACTTCGGGTTGGGCGGTGCGCATGGCGCGTACGGCGGAGGTGAGCGCCTCGATTCCGGCGGGGGTTTCATCGAACGATGCCGAGCCGAAGCGGTACGCGCCGCCCATCGCGGCGGTCCGTGATTTCGGGACGACATCGACCGCGGGGCGCGAACCCGGATCGACGGCGTCGGCGGTGCGTTCGCCGATGCGCGGGAGGTCGAGCGGGAGGGTGGGGTATCGGCCGAACTTCGCGACGAGAACGAAGAACATGATGAGGAGGAAGACCACGTCGATGAGCGCGGTGAGGTTGAGCGCGAGGGTGGCGCGACCGCGTGAGCCTTGGCCGGGCGAGCCGTGCATCACCTTGGGGTTCCCTCCGATGGCGCGGGTGACGCTTCGTCGAGGAGTCTCTTGGCCTGGACGAGCGCTTCGGCGGACGATCCCTCGACGCGGTTGCGGAGGAAGGCGTAGGCGGAGAGGGCGGGGATGGCGACGATGAGTCCCCAGAATGTCCCGACGAGTTTTGTGCCGATGCCCGCGGCGAGATTGGTCGGGTCCGGGGTGCCTCCGGCGGCGACGATGGCCCGGAAGACGAGGATCATGCCGTAGACGGTGCCGAAGAGTCCGATCATGGGTGCGACGTTCCCGATGATGTTCAGCGGCTCAAGCCGGCGCATGCGTCGGGCGACCATGGCGTCCGAGGCGTCCTCCATGGCTGCTTGAACGGTTTCGATCGGCTGGCCGCGCCGGCTGAGGCCCAGGGTGAGGAGCGAGGCGAAGTCGGAGCGGTCGAGTCGGAGGAAATCGAGGAACTCGGAGACGCGGCCGTCTTTCAGGAGGGATTGGGCGCGGCCGAGCAGGGGTTGCGGCAGGATCATCTCTGAGCGGTTCTCCCAGAGTCGGGCGCCCATGAGTCCCACGCTCGCAGCGGAGAGGGTGATAAGCGACCAGATGATCATGCTGCCGAACCACTCCATCTGGTGCGTGGTGGGGTGTCGCTGCATGAAGAAGATCTCGCCCATCGAGGTTTTCGCGTTCGAGAGGGGCGGGGTTGCGGGGGCGGTCTGCGCCCGGGCGGGTTGGGCGATGATCGCGCCCGCGACGAGGCAGAACGCGGCCGCGAGTCCGATGGTCGGTCGTCTGAGCATCATGGTTCCCTTCCGTCCGTTCGTGGGATGAACTTGTACCCGTCCTCGCCGCCGTGGGCCTGTCCGATTGCCTTGAGGATGTCCGCGGGGTCCTCTTCGAGGAACTGGAGCGTCTTGATGACGGTGCGTCGTCGTCCGGTGCGTTCGTCGATGGGGTTCAGTGTGTCGATCTCCTTCAAGATGGCTTCTTTTCCGGCTTCCCACTGTCCCGCGCCGGTGATGACGTTGGAGAGAAGGAAGACGGCGTCGGGCTGTTCCATGTTGAGTGCGAGGCGGAGGGCGGGGATGGGATTGCTGCGTCCGCCGGGGACGATGCGGCGGATCCAGTCGAGGACGGAGCGGACGTTGTCCGGCGTGGCGCGGATGAGGCGCCAATGGGCGCCGTCGTCGATGTCGCCCGGGTGTGGTGCGGGCTGGTAGGCCTCGCGGCCATAAAAGATGATCTGGAATCTCTGTGTCCGGGCGAGGCGCGAGACCGACCTTTCGAGATAGTTCAAGACGATCGGGAACGTGCTGACCATCGAGCCGGACGCATCGACCACGTAGATGATCTTGGTGGCGTTCGACACTCCCAGACCCGCGAAGCGCACCTCGGGGAGTCGGCGTTCGAGGACGGCTTCCATGGTCGAGGGTCGGGCTTCGGCGGTGGGTGCGGCGGCGGGCAGCCCGCCGGTGACGAGATCGCTCAGAGAAGGAGCGGGCATCGGCGGCAGCGCGAGGTCGCGGATCGGTTCGCTTGTTTCGCCGGCGACGCGCGCGGGTTCAGCGGGTGTGATCGTGATGGGCGCTGGTGACGGGTTGTCGAACGAGACGACGATCGGGGGGCGTTCTTCGAGCGGGGGCGGCGTGGCGGTCCAGACGACGAAGAAGCCGAGGATGAGCAGGAGCACGTGCCCGGCGATCGAGATGAGCCACGGCATGAACTGATCGGCCCGTCGGAGCGAGCGCGCCCATGCGAACACCGCGTGTTCCGTGCGGTCAACGACCATGTCGTCGAGCATACCCGCTCGGTACGTTCCTTCCCGGCGGGCTGTTCAGGAGATCGGCGGCGGATGGAGGTTTCGGTCGGGGCGTCGCGTTCAGGTCGGCTTCGGCGCCTGGCTCGGACGCGCGCGTGACTTTCCGAAGATGAGCCGGTCGAGGCTGAGCGCCCCCGCTCCGGCGAACATCAGGCCGAGTGACGCGGTGAGGAGCGTCCACTGGAACATCAGGGTGGACCAGGCGGCTCCCGCGCCCTCGGCGTGTGACATGCCTGGCTTGGGGAGGAAGCCCAGGAAGCCATCTCCCGAGACGACGGCCGGGCCGACGGTGGTGAGGAGGAGCGCGACGACCATTGTTGATGCGAGTCCGAGCGAAGCGATGCGGGTGAGGAAGCCGAAGAGGACCAGGGCGCCGCCGGCGACTTCGGTTATCGCGGCCAGCCACGCGAACATTCGGAGCGTGCCGTTCTCGGCGAGGGCGGTCGGCCAGAGTTGCTTCGCGGGATCAGTGGGGTGTGAAGCGCGGTGGAGCAGGAGCGCGATCTGGTAAAGCCTCGGGACCATGACCGGGGTTGGGAAATCCTCCGCGGCGAACGGCGCGGGGGTGGGGGACATGGTGGCGGGGGCCGGTTCGGATTTCGGGGATTCGGTTGATTGGACGCGCACGCGAACGAGGGCGAACTCCTGCTGAGGTCGTCCGTGAAGACTCGACTGACCGTCGGGGGCCTTGGTGTCCGGCGAGGATGCGGGCGGGAGTTCCGGCGGCGGGGCCTTTTCCGGCGGCGTCGATTCCGCGGGCGTGGCGGAATCGGACGGCGGTTCCTTGGGCGCCGGGAGGGCTGTGGGGATCTTGATGACCCCCATGTTGGCGAGGATGGCGGCGTCCTCTCCGGAGACGGGATCGTTGTAGGCGAGTTTGCCGTAGCCGGCCCAGAGGAACACCGCCGCCAAACCGAGCCGGAGCAGCAGGGGGGTCACGTTGCTTGCGAGCCATTGGCCGAATCCCATCGCCGTTCTCCTTAAAGGCAAGGCTCGCGATCTGGGGCGAACCGCCTCAGGTTGTTCCGCTTCCTGCGGAGTGTGTTCCATCTTATACGGGAGGCGGTTCGTCGATTCGCGGCTGCGCGGCCGGGGATCGCGCAGCGCGGACTGCCGGCTCCCTACAATGCCCGCGTTCGGCGGGTGTGGCGGAACTGGCAGACGCGCGGGATTTAGGTTCCCGTGCCCGCAAGGGCTTACAGGTTCGATTCCTGTCACCCGCATTCGCAGGGGGCGCCTGACGGATGCTTGTCAGCGTGATTTTTTGCCGCGCATGGCGGCGAGATCGCGTGCGGTCTGAACGTAGTCAATGCATCGGAGGAGTTCCTGCTTCAGGCGGTTCAACTCATCCGACGCGGCGTCCAGGGTGCCTTCGCGCGCGCGGAGTTCGACGGCGTGGGCGCTTGATTCGAGGAGGGCGGCGCCCGCGGCGCCGGCGGCGCCCTTGAGGGCGTGCGCGGTTCGACGGATGGAATCCGTCTCGAAGTTGCGGAAGGAGTCATCCACACGAACCAGGTCCGAGGCGAGTTGCAGGGCGAGCTTGTCGAGGACCAGGCCGACGATTGACGCATCGTCCATGCACTGCTCGAAGAGGGCGTCCAGGTCGATCGGCGGGGAGGCGGTCTCGGGGTGATTGTTCGGATCAAGTCGCTGGGGTTGGTTCGGCAGCATGTGCATCTCCTCAGGCGGCGAGTCGGTTTTCGTTTTGCTGGTCCAGCAATGAGGTAATGGCCCTGATCAACTCCGGTGGATTGATGGGTTTGCTGGTGTAGGCGTTCATTCCGGCTTCGAGGCAGCGTTCGCGGTCGCCCTTCATCGCGTTGGCGGTGAGGGCGACGATCAGGATGGGCTTGCCGTTCTTGCCCGCGATCTGGCCCGCCTGTTCGAGGCGGCGGATTTCTCGCGCGGCATCGAAGCCGTTCATGATCGGCATCTGGCAGTCCATCAGGATCAGGTCGAATCGATCCTCGATCATGGCGCGCACGGCCTTCTCGCCGTCGGGCACGATCTCGCATTGGAAGCCGGACTTGGTGAGCACCTCGCGCGTGACGATCTGGTTGACCTCGTTGTCCTCGGCGACGAGGATGCGTGTCTCCGCGCGGTTGCGGGTCGGCTGCTTCGGTTCATCATCGGCGTGTGGAGGCGGGGGCGGCGTGTGCGGGGCGGGATGACGTTCGGCCGCGGCGATGGCGTCCATGATCGAGTCGAACAGTTGCGATTGCAGGATCGGCTTGGTGATCGACCCTGAGAACCCCATCCTTCGGACGCGGGTCGGTTCGATGGCGTCGTCGGAGGAAAGGATGATCATGAGCGCGGTGTCATAGTGCTGATGCGACGAGCGGATGTGCATGGCGAGTTCGAAGCCGTCCATCCCGGGCATCTCGCGGTCGATGACGGCGACGTGGAACGGTTTCCGGTCGGTCGCGGCCCGGTCGAGCATCTGGAGGGCCTCTTCGCCGCCGGCGGCGGTTGAGATGTCGATGCCCCACTGAGCGAACTGTTCCCGGATGGTGGTTCGCTGGAGTTCGCTGTCATCGACCCAGAGGATGCGCAGTTCACGCGGGTCGAGGCGCGGGTGGGGACTCTGTCCGGTTACTCGTTCCGGGAGAGTGAAGCGTACGGTGAACCAGAATGTCGAACCGCGGCCGAACTCGCTTTCGACGCCGATGTTTCCGCCCATGAGTTCGACGAGTTGCTTGGAGATGATCAGCCCGAGGCCGGTGCCGCCGAACTCACGGGTCATCGAGCGGTCGGCCTGCGAGAAGGCCTTGAAGAGGCGGTGGAACTGGTCGGCGTGGATACCGATCCCGGTATCCGTGACGGTGAATCGCACGACCGCGTCGCGCTCGGAGACGGATTCGGCCGTGGCGCGCAGGATGATCGACCCGCGCTTTGTGAACTTGACGGCGTTGTTGACCAGGTTGACGATGACCTGGCGGAGGCGGTCGGGGTCGGCGTGAACGTAGATCGGCACGCGCGGGTCGATGTAACAGATGGTCTCGAGTCCTTTTTTCACGGCCGGCTGGGCGAGCATGTCCATCGCCTCTTCGATCGTCTCGTGAAGGTTGAAATCGCTCAGGGACAGGTCGAGTTTGCCCGCCTCGATCTTCGAGAGATCGAGGATGTCGCCCAGGACGCTCGTGAGCAGCGTTGCCGAACTCTTTGCGAGGCGGCCGTAGCGTCTCTGGTCGGCGGTGAGTTCGGTGCCGAGGAGCAGGTCGAGCAGACCCACGACGCCGTTCAGGGGCGTTCGGATCTCGTGGCTCATGTTGGCGAGGAACTCGCTCTTGGCCTGGCTGGCCGCCTCGGCCTGGTTGGCGCGGTCTCGCTCGATCGCGGTCGTCTTCTGCTCCGTGATGTCGGTGCTGATATCCACGAAGCGGACGATCCGGCCGCTGACGTCCTTGATGGGGACCACGGTTGCATTCACCCAGTACCGCGAGCCGTCGGACGACTTGTTGCACGCTTCTCCCTGCCAGGTTTCTCCCGCGGACAGCGTGCTCCACATGCGCGTCCAGACTTCGGGTGTTTCCTCGTTCTCGCCGACGACGCGATGGTTCATCCCGATGAGCGATTCGCGTGTTCGGCCGCTGCGGGCACAGTAGGCCTGGTTCACGTCGATGAGTGTCCCGTGCGCGTCCATTGCCGAGACGATGGCGTGCTGGTCGAGCGCGGTCTTGTAGGCGGCGAGTTCGGCGAGGGTCGATTCGGCCACGTTGCGCTGGGCGAGGGCGCGCTGTTCGCTGAGTCGCGCGGCGGCGATTCGGTCGATCAGGATCGCGAAGAGGAGGAGGATCGTGCCGCTGCCCACGATGAGGCCGGCGGCGATGTGCCTGGCCTGGCGGATCTCGCGGCTCAGCCATTCATCTCCTGCGACGACGAGCACCTGGATACCGCCCCCATCGAGCGTCGTGAAGTTTCGAAGTCTGAAGAGGCTGAGGTACCTGTTCCCGTTGTGGACAAAGGTGCTGTGCGCCTCTCCATCCACGAGAGGCTTGACGATGATTGCCAGTTCGTCCGGCGGGACGGGCGGCAGTTGGCGACCGGAGTTGATGGCTTCGGAAAAATAGGTTCCATGGTCGGTGACGTACTCGACCGATCGGCCTGAGTCGCGGTGGAGTTTCGACGCATCGAGGTTGCGGATGCGCTCGAACTTCAACCGGGAGCTGATGACCCCGAGCAGTTCTCCCGAGGAGGGGTCGATGACGGGGGACGAATAGGCGATGGAGAGGCCGGTGGAATCGAAGAAGGCCGGGGTGA
>JAEUIV010000061.1 GCA_016795005.1 Phycisphaerae bacterium | reverse complement strand
CCCCGCGCCGGCGTCAACAGCCCTTCCGGCTTGCCGAGCAGTTCGATGATGAGGGCGAGGCATCGCGCGGCGTCGGCGCCGTCGACGCTGCGGTGGTCGCAGGTGAGCGAGAGCGGGAGGAGTTTGGCGACGTGGATGCCGCCGTTCTTGGCGACGACGCCCTCGCGAACCCGGCCGGCGGCGAGGATTCCGACCTCCGGGAAGTTGATGATCGGGGTGGCGAATCGTCCGGCGTATGAGCCGACGTTGCTGATGGTGAACGTTCCGCCCATGAGTCGGTCGCGGGGGATGGAGCGGTCGCGGGTCATGCGGGCGAGGTCGGCGATGTGTCGGCCGATCTCGAGGACGCCCATCGAGTCGGCGTTGGGGATGACGGGGACGGTGAGTCCCTGCTCGGTGTCGGCGGCGATGCCCATGTGGACGTGGCTGTAGCGGACGATCTCCTCGGCCTCGTCATCGACGGTGGCGTTGAGGGCGGGGAACTGCTTGAGGGCGCGGCAGACGGCGGAGACGATGAAGGGGAGGTAGGAGAGTTTCTCGCCGCTGGCGGCGCCCATGCGCTTGCGCACGTCGTCGAGGGCGGTGACGTCGGCCTCGTCCATGACGGAGAAGTGGACGTGGCGGTCGACGGATTGTCGGAGTCGGAGGGAGATGTTTCGGCGGACGCCGCGGACCGGGATGCGCTGGGTGTCGCCGGTGGGGACGAGGGTGGCGCGCGGCGCGGAGGGGGCGATGGCGGCGGGTCGCTCTTCGAGGACTTCCTGCTGCGGGGGGCGTGGTGTGACGGTGGTGGCGAGGCGTTGCGAAGAAGGAGCCGACACGGGCGTGGCGCCCGTGCCGCGAGACGTTGTCGAAGGAGAAGATGACGAGGCCGCGGCTCGGACATCTTTCTCGGTGACTCTTCCGCCGAGGCCGGTGCCCTGGACCGTGTCGATTTCGACTCCGAGGTCGCGAGCGAGCCGTCGGACGGCGGGCGTGGCGAGGGCCTTGCCCTCGGAGGCGGTCACCGCGCCGAGCGAGCCGGACATCGTGCCGACGACGGTGCCGGCGTCCTCGCGGTGTTCGACGGCGTGCGGCGATGGGCTTGCTGGGGCGGGAACGTGAGCGGGCGCCTTTGCGTTCGGGCGCGGCTCGCCCGAGGCCCCCTCGTAGGTCCATGCGACCTGGCCGACCTTGAGGATGTCGCCGGGCTTGCCGTTGAGTTCCTTGATGACGCCGGAGCGTGGCGAAGGCACTTCGACGAGGGCCTTGTCGGTGTTCATCTCGGCGACGGTCTGGTGCTCTTCGACCTTTTCGCCCGGTCGGACTTTCCAGGCGATGAGTTCGGCCTCGTGAACTCCTTCTCCGAGGTCCGGGAGTATGAAGATGTTGGGGTCGGATGATTTGTGGTGGGCCATGGCTTTTGACGCGGGTGAGATGGAGAGAGGGAGGCGAAAAGTGGGGGCCGACCTGTGTGTGACCTATCTGCCCACCGACGATCGGGGAAGGATACTCGGTGGGGGGTGCGGAAATAAACACGGCCTCGGGGGGTCGCCCGAGGCCGCGGGGTTGCGTGGAAGATGGGCGGTTCAGCGTCGGCGGCGTGCCGACAGGAATGAGAGGGCGACGAGCGCCGCGGCCGACGGCGCGGGGATCAGAGAGACGTTGTCGATTCCGGCGGTGTCGTCGATCAGGCCGTCGTTCACAACGAGTTCAAGTTGGATATAGAAGACCGTGACATCGGCGAGGAGTTCGTTCCAGTCGCCGTCGTCGAGTGTCCAGGCGGCCTGGTTGATCGGGGCGATGTAGGTGGTCCAGTCTCCCGGTTTGTTGATGATGGGGCCGTTCCAGGTGGCGTTTCCTCCCGGGCCGGCGATCTGGATGGTGAGGGGGAAGAAGGCGCGCGGGGTCTCGCCGTTGCTGAAGCGCCTGTAATCGAAGGAAATGGACCCGGAGCCGTCGAGCGAGGTCCAGTTTCCCAGGAACTCGGCGGGGGCGAAGGCTCCCGCGGTGATGTTCTGTTCGTCCGGCATGGCGCCGTAGAGGTGGCCGGCGGAGTTGCCGCCGGTGGACCGCCATTCCGTCCCGGATGGGAAGGTCCAGCCCTGGGGGCCGTCATCGAAGTTTGAAAAAGCCGGCGCGCCGGCGAGCGCGGGCGGAACCACAGCGATAGCCGAGGCGATGGCGAACAGGCGACACGATTTCATGGACCCACTCTCTTTCCGCTTCCCGTCTGTGCAACCGAACTCTACAACGAAAGGGAGCGTGGTCAAGTCCGAGAAATGAATGGACTGTGGGCCGTTTGGAGAGTTTTTGGTACGTGGGAGCGCGGAAGAGCCTGCCACCGAAGCCGGCGGAGTCCGGAGTGAAGGGAGCGTGATTGGTCAGGCCGATTTCTTGCCGACGACGAAGCCAAGTCCCGCGAAGAGCAGGGTGGCTCCCGCGAGGATTCCCATCCAGATGAGCGGGGCCATCTCGCCGCCGAGGGTTGAGAGGAAGGCCGGCGATATTCCGCTGATGGACATGGCGACGACGGCGAGTCCGAGGCCGAGGGCGGCGACGGCTCCGAGCGCGAGACCTCCGGAGAGGCCGCTGCCGACGGGATCAAAGATCTCGATGGGTCCGGCGACGCCGACCACGGCTTCGGCTCCGCCGATGTCGGCCGCGGCGGCTTGTCCTTCGAACAGGCCGCTGGATTCCGCGGCGACGGTGGCGCCGGAGGTTCCTTCATCGCTGGGATAGAGTTCGTCGATCAGCCCCTGCGCTCCGAGCGAGGTGTCGTCGCTTTCCCGGGCGATGTCCATGAGTCCCGAGCCTGAGCCGAGGCTTTCGACCTGGAGTCCCCCGCCGGCGAGTGCGGTCTCGGTGACCTGGGTGACGGCGGAGGGGTCGGCGAGTTCGAGTTCGTCGGCGTCGAAGACGGGGATGCCCGATTTTTCCTTCGGGCTTTCGAGACCTGGCGACGATCGCGCGAGCATGGAGCCGGCGGAGGAATCGGCGAGGCCGAGGCCGGTCATTCCGAGCGCGGTGCCCGCGCCGGTGTCGGCGAGGGGGATCATGCTGCTCATCTCGGAGGAATCATGCTCATCGTCGCCCGCGAGGAGGTCGATCTGATCGACCTTGAAGATCAGGCGGTCGCCGTCGCGGAACTCCGTGAGTTGGCCGTTGGCGGCCATCTGACGGACGGCCTCGGGTGATTTCTTGAGACGCGAGGCGGCCTCTTCGAGGCTGTAGAACATTTTGGCCATGTCACCGGCTCCAATAATCGTGTCCAGACAGTTTCCGAACCGTGGGGACGTGACAGTCTATACGCATGGGGGTTGTGTATGGAAGGGGTGGATTTCCAAGATCGTCCGTCAGAAGCGGGCGCTGCGGACGGCTTCTCGGTCCCCGGCGTTGGCGGGAGGCGGTAATTGCGACGATTCCATGGGGTCGCTTTCTCGCGCCATCGGAGTCCACGATTTCACATGCTCTTGTGCAGCATCAACGATGTTCGTCCGGGGACGGTGCTGGGAGCGGTGGTGACCGATCCGCAGGTGCCGGGGCACGACCTGCTGCGCCCCGGCGTGGCGCTGGACTCGGCGATGATCACCCGGTTGAAGCGTCGCGGGGTGCATTCGGTCTGGATCGAGGATGACTTCACGCGCGATCTCGACGCGGCGGTGGCGCCGAAACTGGAAGCGGCCCGGATGGCGGTGTACGCGCAGTTGCGCTCGGGTCTGGCGGCGAGCGCGAAGGGAACACTGACCACGACGACGGTGAAGGAACAGCGTCGCGCGGTGATGGGGCTGGTGCTCGAGGCGATCGGCTCGGCCCGGTACGCCTCGCTCACGGATTCGCTCTTTTCATCGAGCGGGCAGGCGGGTCACGGGGCGAACGTGGCGTACCTGTCGTTGCTGACGGGTCTGCATCTTGAGAGTTACGTGGTGATGGAGCAGAAGCGATTGGACCGGCGGATGGCGCGGGACATGTCGGTGCTCGGGCTGGCGGGGCTGCTCCACGACGTGGGCAAGACGGTCGCGGGCGATGCCGAGTCCTCGAAGCACGAGGTGCACCTGGCGGACTCGGGCGAGTTGGACGAGGCGTACGCCGGGCACGTGACGGCGGGAAAGCGCGCGCTGGAGCAGTCGGGCGCTCCGGCGCGGGTGACGCACGCGGTGCTGAACCATCATCAGCGGTTTGACGGTTCGGGCTGGCCGGACCTGAGCGTCGTGTCGGCGGGTTCCCGGGCGGGCGCGCTCTCGGGGAGGCGGATCCATATCTTTGCGCGGATCGTGGCGGCGGCGAACGTGCTGGACAACCTGCTGCGCGACGCGGACGGTGCGAAGCGTCCGCCGGTGGCGGCGTTACACGCCTTTGCTTCGGCGCGGTTCGACGGGTGGTTCGATCCCGTGGTGCGGAGCGCGATGCTGCTGCGGATGCCGCCGTTTGCGATCGGGACGGAGGTTCGCCTGAGCGATTCCCGACGCGCGGTGGTGGTGGAGCCTTGCGCGGAGGACCCGTGCCGCCCGACGGTTCGAGCGCTGCCCGATTCGTCCGAGGCCGAGCCGGAGACGGTGGCGTTGTCTTCGCGCCGAGACCTGACGATCACGCACTCGCTGGGCGAGGAGGTCGGGAAGTATCTGTACGAAGCGCCCGCGGCGGTTTCGGTCGCGGACGCGGCCCGGGCCGCGGCGTGATCGCGTGGCGTTACTGGTAGTTGATGATGACGTTCTCCGCGTCGCGTGCGTTGACCGCTTCGGTGGACTTGGCGCGGGTGCGGAGATAGCGAGAATCATCCTGGATCGTGAGCATCGGGCGGCTCTTGTCCACGTCGCGCGTGACCCAGTACTTCTCGATCATGACGTCGAGGGCCTGGATGAACATCGAGACATCGGAGTTTTCGCCGCCTTCGGTGTTGTGCTCGTTCGAGCGGACGATCTGGTGGAAGGCGTCGATGATCTCCTTGCCGTCGGAGGTTCTTTCGAGGACCTTGACGACCCCGCCATAGATGCCGACGAGCGGGAGCTTGGCGTCTCCCCGCTGCCAGCAGTCGAGTTCGCGGATCCGTCCGTTTTCGAGGTGGCCGACCTTGCCGCGGGTCGCGCCGCGGAAGTTGAGTTTGAAGACGTTGTGTCCGTTGACGAGGTAGCCGACCTTGCGCTGGCCGTTGAGGTCGAAGCGGTCGATGATCTGCTTGGCGGAGGCGACGTCGAAGGAGCCGAAGGAGGGGAGGCCGAGCGATTCGCTGATGAATCCTCCCTGCGCGAGCCAGGACCAGGCCTTCTTGGGTTCGAGTTTGAGTCCGGCCTCGTCGGCGATGCGGACGCAGTGGTCCTTGAGGTCGGTGAAGCAGGAGTTGGCGGCGTACCAGTACTGGCCGAAGCGGATGTGCTGGCTGATGTTGGTGCGGTGGCGCTCGTTGTAGCGCTGCCGAAGCCAGGCGGGATCGAGGTCGCCTCGGTCCATCTCGAGGATGGTGTAGGCGGCGTCGCGCGCGGAGGAGTGGGTGAGAGAAAGCCCGGCGGAGAGGATGGGGTCGGCGAAGCCCGCGGCCTCTCCCACGAGGATCCAGTTGTCGCCGATGAGGCGCTCGCTGAGTTGCGACCAGTCCTTGGTGGCGGTGAGTTTTTTCTCGCGCGTGGCCTTGGAGATGAGCTTGGCGACCTGGGGCTGGGAGTTGAGGGCTTCGAGGTAGAGTTCCTCGGCGGTTTTTCCGAGTTTCTTGTAGTGCTCGACCGGGCAGACGAGGCCGACGCTTGTGCGCGTGGGGCCGAGGGGAATGAACCAGATCCAGCCGTAGGGGAGTGAACGGACCTGGATGCGCGTGCCGCCGATGCCGATGCGTTCGGCCCACTCGGCGTTCTGCCAGTAGTCGTAGATGGCGACGTTCTTGAGTTCTTCCGTCACGTCGACCGGGACGTTGAGGGCGCGGCGGAGGAGGCCGACGTTTCCGGTGGCGTCGATGTACCAGCGTGCGGTGATGACGTCTCCCGATTCGAGTTTCACGCCGGTGACGCGGTTGCCGTCGGTGAGGATCTCTTTCGCTGGGCATTCTTCGATG
>JAEUIV010000038.1 GCA_016795005.1 Phycisphaerae bacterium | reverse complement strand
CCGCGTCACAGGCGCAGTGGATCGCCTCCACCGACGTCTCCGACGCGCACACGGAAGCCTCGATCGCCGCGCAGAAGCCCTACAACGAGTTCGTCGGCGAGCGCTCCCGACTCGAAACGCTCCAGCGCCTCCGCAAGCATTCCTGGTCGCTCGATCCCCTGACAAACCGCCAGCTGACCGCGGCCTTCTTCAAGGCGGCACAGTTCCCCGGCACGCTCCCCGAACTCGTCACCCAGCGCACCGAGGCCGAGGCACGCCAGTCCGCCGCGCAGGACGGCTACCGCTTCACCCTCCGCACCCCGGGCCGGCCCGACGCCCCCATCACCGCCAACGGCATCGACGACATCCTCAGCGATTCAGCCGACGAAACCCAGCGCCGGGCGGCGTGGGAAGCCTCGAAAGAAATCGGCGCCGCGCTCAAGCCCGGCCTCGTGAACCTGCGCGACCTCCGCAACCGTTGCGCGCGAGAGCTTGGCTTCTCCTCCTACTTCGGCCTGATGGTCGGTGAATACGGCCTCAGCCCGGCCGAACTCATGTCGCTCGCCCAGAACGCGATGCGGCAAACGCGCCCGCTGTTTGAGCAGCTCCACTGCTACGCCAAGCACCGCCTCGCCGAGAAGTTCGGCAAACCCGTGCCGAGGCTGATCCCCGCCCACTGGCTCCCCAACCGCTGGGGGCAGCAGTGGCCGGGCTTCGAGCAGGCGGCAAACCTTGATCCGCTCTTCAAGAAGCGCGAACCCAGGTGGATCATCGAGCAGGCCGAGCGTTTCTATGTTTCCATGGGTTTCCCGAAACTTCCCGCCACGTTCTGGCAGAAGAGCGATCTGTGGGACCTCCCCGCGGATTCGCCGCGGAAGAAGAACACCCACGCCAGCGCCTGGCACCTCGACCTCGAACACGACGTGCGCTCGCTCATGAGCGTGAAGGCCAACTACGACTGGTTCAGCACGACGCACCACGAACTCGGTCACATCTACTACTACCTCGCCTACACGGACGCGAACGTCCCCCTCCTCCTGCGCGAAGGCGCCAACCGCGCCTTCCACGAGGGCATCGGCGAACTCATCTCCCTCGCCTGCTCGCAGCGCCTTTACCTCTCCGAGATCGGTGTGCTCGACGCCAACGCCGCGGCGGACGCGGAAGCAAACTCGGGCAGGTGGCTCCTCGCCCAGGCGATGGAGGGCAGCAACATCGTCTTCCAGCCCTGGTCGTGGGGCGTCATGACCGGGTGGGAGCACGATTTCTACGAGAAGGAACTCCCGGCCGACCAGATGAACGCCCGCTGGTGGGAACTCGCGCGCCAGACCCAGGGGATCGAGCCTCCTTCAGACCGCTCCGAGCAGTACTGCGACGCCGCCACCAAGACGCATATCAACGACGACCCGGCGGCGTACTACGACTACGCCATCTGCTCGCTCATCGTCTACCAGCTGCACATGTACATCGCCAAGAACATCCTGAAACAGGACCCGCACAACTGCAACTACTACGGCCGCAAGGACGTGGGCGAATACCTGAAGGCCCTTCTCTCGCTCGGCGCGACGAGGGATTGGCGTGAGGTGCTCCGCGATTTCACGGGCGAAGACCTGTCCGCCCGCGCGATGCTGGAGTACTACGAGCCGCTGATGCCGGTGATGAAGGAACTCAACAAGGGACGGGATGTCTCCTTCACATGAATCATCCGTCTTCCACCCCGGTGCTCCGTCTCTTCGGCGAAACAATCCGCATCCTCGTTCCGGGCCGGCAGACGCGCGGCGCCTTCGCGCTCATTGAAGAGATCACCCCGATCGGGAGCGGGCCTCCCCTGCACCGGCACAAGGATGAAGACGAATGGTTCAGCGTCCTCGAAGGCCGAATCGAAATCCAACTGGACGGGAAGCGATCCGAGGCGGGACCGGGCGAGATGCTCTTTGCGCCGCGCCGCTCCGTGCACACCTTCCGAAGCATCGGTGACGTGCCGCTGAAGACGCACATCGTCGTCTCGCCCCCGCGACTGGACGAGTTCTTTCTTGATGTTGCCAAGGTGTGGATCGACGGACCGCCGCCCGAGCCGATCATCGCCTCACTCTTCGCAAAGCACGGGCTGGAACTCCTCGGGCCGCCGATCGGGATCAGCCCTGATCCTTCACGAACGACTTGAAGGCCAGGGCCGCGACGACCGCTCCGGCAAAGTCGCCCGTCAGGTGAATCCACACGTCCGCCCACTTCACCAGCCCCAACACGCACAGCCCGACCGCCACGGCCGGGTTGAACGCGCCGCCGGAAATCGATCCCACCGAGTACGCACCGACCAGCACGGTGAAACCGATCGCCAGACCGTAGTTCGAGTTCCCCGCGGTGGCTCTCGCGGTCGCGGTGTTGAGCACGACGTAGCACAGCGCAAGGGCGAACAGAAACTCGGCGATCAGCGCCGGGATCATGGCCGGCGCCATCGCCGTCACCTGCTCGCCCTGCTTCAGGTAAAGCACGAGCGACCCCGCCGCCGCCGCGGCCACGCACTGAGCCACGACATACGGCACGACGTCCGCCATCGGACACTTGCCCCGCAGGAACACCGCGAGCGTCACCGCCGGGTTGTAATGCGCGCCCGAAACATGGCCCCCGGCGTACACCATGACCATCAGCACCGCGCCGATCGCCAAGGGAGCCATGATCCCCGCGCCGCCCGGATCGATGACCGTCATGCCGACCGTGAACACAAGAAAGAATGTGCCGATAAACTCGACCAGGTACTTTGAAATTGCCATGGAGTCCGGCCTCCGGGCAGGCCGAGCATCGCGGAACTCGAACCCATGATGCGCCGCCACGAGCCGCGCAAGACAGATCGAGGGCGTGTCCATCGGCCTGACCAAAGGAAGACTAACTCAATTCAGCGCACCGGTCGCCCCGCCCCCGGATGGCTCATCGAAGGCGACGGCGCAGCAATCCCACCGCGACCATCCCGAACGGCAATGTCGCGGGCGAGGGAACAAACAAGACTTGAAAGTTGTCGTAGTACCCGGTGGTGCTATAGCCCGATCCACCGGCGCTGCTGTTCCCCGCGGCGATCCCGAATCGGATCGCGCCGCCGCTCACCGAAAAATCGGGCAATCCCATCGCGCCGGCTGTCAGCGGGACGATATCCGCCGCCATGGGATCCATGATCGAGTACGTCGCCCAACTCGGAGTGTTGATGAAGTAGCCGACTCGCCACATCTCACCACCCTGCTCGACGACGAAACTGACCGCCTGGAGTCCCCCGGTGTGACGGGAGTCGATCGAAAGGGTGAGGTCGGTCAGCGGCACACCCGCCGCCGAGGGGTTGTACGAGAACGGCAGGTACAGGCCCGCGTTCCAAACACCACTGAACGACGGCCCGCATGAGTTGTTGATCTCCAGACCGCTGCCCGTCCGCCCGAGCGGAGTCTGCCCGATCGAACCCGACCCGCCGAACGGCCCAAACTGATGCGCGGAGTGACTCCAGTCCGACATGTTGAACGTGTTGTCGGAAATCTCAACGGACGCCCGCGCGTTCGCGGACAGAGCGATCACCGAGGCCGCCGCCGCTGCTGCAACAAACTTCATCTTGCTCTCTCCTGAACTGTGCGAAGACACCTCGCGGAAGATACCGGCGATCCCCGGCCTCAACAAGCGCGGCGGGTGCGAAATACTCACATTCTGAACCGCCCGCATTGCCGGGATTGTGCAGATTCACACCCGAGATTGAGAACCCTGCTCAACCCGTGCTATTTGGGAAAGACCGTCGCCCAATCACCCTTCATATCGATGATCACCCACCCGCGCGATGCAGCCTCATCAAGCACGCCGTCGAGCCTTCCGATCCGCGACGCGCGGTCGTAGGCCCATTCACGCTCGGCATCGGTGTGGTGAACGAACATCCCAAGCCGCGCCCCCGCGCCCGCGGTGGTCCACTCCACCATGGCCCGGTCGCCCTGCGAGTTCCCGACCGCAAGGATCGGCCGACGCCCGATCTGCCGCTGGATCCCGACGACTTTTTCCTCGCGGTCGTTGCCGTACTCGCGCAGGGGCCGACGGTAGACCTCAGGCCCATGCTCCCCTTGCTGATAGATCATCGTCATCGACGTGCCGATCACCTGCTCGGGCGGCACGCCGTACAACTCTTCCGCAAAGACGCGGGTGAACTCGGTGTCTCCCCCGGTAACGATGAAGACCTTGAAGCCGTGGCCGCGCAGGTAATCGAGCAGTTCAATCATGGGCTGGAAGACCAGTTCGCCATGAAAGCGTCCCCACTTCGAGTTGCGAGACCCGGCGAGCCACTGGCGCGATCGGGCATGAAACTCGTCAACCGTCATGCCGCCGAACGTCGCTTCCAACGCGATCTTGAACGCATCCGGGCTGCTCTGAAAGGCCGACGCCGGATCGCCCGCGAGCATGCTCCGAAAGGGTTCCGTGTCATTCCAACCCGGGTTCCCCGGCGCGAGTTCCCGCGCCCGATCCATCATGAAAAGCACCTGCGGATACTCGGGCTGCTCGGTCCACAGCGTCCCGTCATTATCGATCACCGCGATCCGCTCGGCCGGGGCCACGTGCTCCGGCGAGCCGCGCGCCGTGACGCGACGCACAAAATCTTCAATCGCATGCCGCGTCGGGGTATCGTTCCAGGATGCCAGCGCGACGTCAGCGGGAGTCGCGCAGGACGCGCTCCGACACGTTCCGCACGCCGGAAGTGTCGCGACAGCGGAGAAGACCGCTGAACAGGCGACCGCGAACCAGAATGCCAGGAGCCATCGGCGCAGCATGAGCGTTAGATCGGCCAGTTCCCGGGACAACGGCAGCGATTCGTACGCTCACCCCCGCTCGACGCGGGCCGGCAGTCCGAACCCTTTAGTGAAGGGTGGCTAACGGGACTCGAACCCGCGACAACCGAGATCACAACCCGGTGCTCTACCAACTGAGCTATAGCCACCATCGAAACGCATTGTAGTGCATCGCTCGCCGCGATTGAGACCGATCGTGCCCAATCGCACGGGTGCCCATCCCCCGGCCCAATCGTTGACGACCCCCAAACCCGTTCGGCTCCCGACCGGGTTGAATCCGCCGACTTCATGCTATACTTGGCTCTTTCCCCCAAGAACATACGGCTTCGGCCTCCAACGGCCTTGTTTTCTAAGGAGATTCGTCATCATGACCGCCGTTCAAGCATTCCCCGGCCTCGATCTTCGCGCTTCGAAGGTTCACCGTAACCTCCCAACCGCCCGACTGGTCGAGATGGCGCTCGCGAAGGGCGAAGGGTCGCTCGCGGATAACGGCACGCTCACCGTCCGCACCGGCGAACGCACCGGCCGCAGCCCGAATGATAAGTATCTCGAGAAGACACCCGAGATCGACTCGAACATCTGGTGGGGCAAGGTGAACCAGCCCATCACGCCGGAGGCGTTCGACTACCTCGAGGAACTCGCCGCCGACTACATGGCCAAGCGCGACAATGTCTACGTCTTTGACGGCTTCGTCGGCGCGGACCCCAAGTATCGCCTCTCTTCACGCACCTACGCCGAGCAGGCCTGGCATGCGCTCTTCGTGAAGACGCTGTTCATCGAGCCGACCGCCGCCGAACTCGCCAACTTCGACCCCGATTGGACCATCGTCAACTGCGGCAAGCGCAAGCTCACCGCCGACGAGGCGAAGAAGGTCGGCATCAATCCCACCGGCATCTGCATCGCGCAATCGCTCACGCGCAAGCGCGTCCTCATCTTCGGCACCGAGTACGCCGGCGAGATGAAGAAGTCGCTCTTTTACGCGATGAACTACGACATGCCGGAAGTCGGCGTCTTCCCGATGCACTGCTCCGCCAACGTGGACATGAAGGACGACACCAACGTCGCCCTCTTCTTCGGCCTCTCGGGCACGGGCAAAACCACGCTCTCCGCCGACCCCAACCGCGCGCTCATCGGCGACGACGAGCACGGCTGGTCCGCGAACGGCGTCTTCAACTTCGAGGGGGGCTGCTACGCCAAGTGCATCAAGCTCTCGAAGGAAACCGAACCTCAGATCTGGGACGCCATCAAGTTCGGCTCCGTCCTCGAGAACACCGACGTCGACCCCGTCACACGCATCCCCAACTACGACTCGGCGAAATACACCGAGAACACCCGCGTCACCTATCCCGTCGAGTTCATCCCGAATGCACGAATCCCGAGCACCGGGAAGCACCCCCGCAACGTCATCTTCCTCACCGCCGACGCCTTTGGCGTCCTCCCGCCCGTCAGCAGGCTCACACGCGAGCAGGCGATCTACTTCTTCATCAACGGGTATACCTCGAAACTCGCCGGCACCGAAGCCGGCGTCACGGAGCCTCAGCCCAACTTCTCGCCCTGCTTCGGCGGCCCGTTCCTCCCGCGCACGCCGCAGTCCTACGGCAAGATGCTCGCCGAACGAATCGACCAGCACAAGGCGAATGTCTGGCTCGTCAACACCGGATGGAGCGGTGGCGCCTACGGCACCGGCTCACGCTTCAAACTCGCCTACACGCGAGCGATGATCACCGCGATCCTGAACGGCTCCCTCAGCAAGGCCAAGTTCACGCCGGACCCGGTCTTCGGGCTTCCCATCCCGGACGCCATCCCCGCCGCCCCCGGCGCCGTCGCCGTTCCCACGGACGTCCTCAATCCGCGCAACACCTGGGCCGACAAGGCCGCGTACGACGCCAAGGCAAAGGACCTCGCCAAGCGCTTCCGCGAGAACGACGCGAAGTTCGAGATGGACGCCGCCGTCCGCGCCGCCGGACCCAAGGGCTAATCGCGTTCGACCTCAGCGCCCCGTGCCGATCATCCGCGGCCGGTGGCGGCATGCGCACGACGAACGAGGAGCGGTCCCGCTTGGAGGCCGCGCTGCCCGGCACCTCCCCTGTTCGAGCACTCGGAACGGCGCCTCATCCCGAGCCGATCCGGCCGCCTCGATACACCGTCATCAGGCCTCCCAGCAGCGCCAGGCCGATCCCGCCGACGATGTACCACGTCGTCCTCTCCGTGAACTTGCCCGTGAACGTGTCGCTGACCTTGTCGGCAATGGAATCGGATGCGCTCATCCCCATGATGAACAGAACCACACCGACGACCAGGAGAACGACCCCGATGATGCGTTGCTGACTCATGGCTGGACTCCGATTGTGTGCGAACTCTCCGAACGAACCGTCATCAACCCTTCCATTTCTCGACCACAACTCCATCGCGCAGCATGATGAACACGCTCCGCGTGGAAAACTTCGGTTCCTTCTCGCTTCCGCCGAATACCTCCACCAGCGAGACCTTCTGCTCAACGGGACGGTACGTCCATCGCCAGATCTGCGAGCCATCCCTCAGTTTGCTCTGTGCATCCGGCTCGCCGAACACCGCGACGACCCACTCATCGGTGGCCTTTCCGATCACGACGCGCTCGAGGAGTTCGTCGCTGATGTACGTGCCCTCGTAGCGGACGGTGGGGCCTTGCACCTGCACCTGCAACTGGATGGGACGGGTCGAGATGCAGCGCGGCTTCAAGCTCGCCTTGCACCTTAGTATCCATCGACAGGCGGTCCGAACAACCGGCGAGCACCGCGACCATTGCCATGCGGACCGCCGCACCAGCCGGAACGAACGAAAGTTCGAGCGACATCGGAGAACCTCTCAGCGCATGAACGCCTGAGCGAACCGGGCGTCACGGCCGCCGGCCCGTGAGCAGGCTGTAGACAAGCCCGATCAGGAACACGATGATGAAGATGAAGAACAGAATGCGCGCGATGTACATGGACTGCCCGGCGAGGCCCGTAAACCCGAGCAGCCCGGCAATCAGCGCAAACACCAGGAAGACAAGCGCCCAGCGAAGCATGGGAATCTCCTTTTCGGCGCGGTCGGTTCCGCCGCGCCGCGGCCCAGGCGGTTACTTGGCCTGGTAACTGAACTTCTGACCGCCGATGGAGGCCTCGTACATCAGCCCCGCTTCGTCCATCGTGAACACGGCGACGCCGCTGGTGTATTTCGCGTTGGCGCCGGAACCCGACTTCACCGCGACGGCGGTGGCCTGCGCATCAAACGCAAAGTGACCGTCCTTGAACTCCTTGATCGCATCCTGGGTCGAGAAGGCGATGATCTCGGTGTAGGCCTGGCCGCCGAGTTGCAGGCCGATCGTGGCCTGCGTGAGATCGCAGTAGCCAACGAACGTGCCGCCCTCGTAGAGCACGCCCCGGCCGTACGCGCCGCCGATGCCGGCCGCCCCCTTGCCCACATTGGGAAAAACCGCGTATCCGACAGCGTTGTTCAGGATCGGCGTCAGCGTCGGATCGTTGCGCTGCGCACGCGCCAGCGCCGTTTCCGCATCCGCCCGGATGTCCGCCTTGCCCGACTCCGACTTCGGCGCCGTCGAACATGACGCGAGCGTCGTCGCTAGAAGAATGCACGATGAGATCAGAACCCGATTCATTGGATTCCCTTTCGGTGAATGAAACCGGACCAACTCGAGCGCCGCCCTGTGCGACGGCTACAGACCATAGGCATCCCGTCTAATGACAAAGCAAAGAATCAGTTAAATAGTGTTCATGCTCACGCCGACGCCGAGAAATCGGCCCTCGGAGGGAGCAGTGTCATAAAATTTCCCTCATGCCGCGAAGAAACGCCGGCTCCCGGCGCCGATCACTCGATCTTCGCGTCAACGTTGGCCACCCACGTCGGCACGCCGTTCTTGAGTTGCACCATGACGATGGGCTTCTGCGCGTTGCGGTTCTTGTCGATCGTGATCGTCCCGGTCACACCGGGATACCCCTTCGTCTCGGCGATCGCCTTGGCGAGGTCCTTCCCCTTCAACCCGCCCGTCGCCGCGTGGCACCGCTTCATCGCGTCAAACAGCACCATGCACGCGTCATAGCCCAGCCCGGTCAGCGCATCGGGCACCTGTCCGCCGTATTCCGCCTTGAACTTCTCGATGAACTGGCTGACGTTTCCCCCCGGCTGGTCCGGGGCCGAGTGATTGGAGTAGTACGCGCCCTCGATATCCGCGCCGCCGATCTTTCCAAGTTGTTCGGAGTCCCAGCCGTCGCCTCCGAGAAGCGGGATGTCCTTCCCGATCCCGAGTTTCCGCGCCTGGATCGCGATGTTCCCGCCGTCGGTGTAGTAACCGGGGATGAGCAGCACCTCGGGCTTCGCGGCCCGGATCGTCGTCAACTGCGCCGAGAAGTCCTGATCGCCGCCGGAGTAGGCCTGCTCGCTGACGATCTCGCCGCCGAGTTTCTTGAACGACTTGACGAAGTCGTCCTTCAATCCCTTCGAGTAGGCCTGCGTCTGGTCGAAGAGGATCGCCACGCGAGTCTTCTTCAGGTTCTCTTTCGTGAACACCGCCAGCGCCGCCGCCTGCTGATCATCCGTGAAGCAGACGCGCGACACCATGTCACGTCCAATCGTCACGCGCGGGTTGGTGCTGCTGGGCGAGATCATCGGCACGCCGAACTGCTGGCACACCGCGCCGCCGGCGAGTGAAAGGCTCGACGCCACTTCGCCCAGGACCGCGACCACCTTGTCGTCGGTGATGAGCCGAGTCACCGCCTTGCCCGCTTCCTGCGACTCCCCCTTGTCGTCGTAGGTCTTCAGTTCCAACTTGCGGCCGTGAAGCCCACCCGCTTCGTTAATCTCCTTGACCGCCAGCCGGATGCCCCGGTCGGTCGATTGCCCGAACGTCGCCTCTTTGCCGGTCATCGATGCGTAATGACCGATCAGGATCGGCCCTTCCTCCGCGTTCGCCGAGGCCGATGAGAACAGCATCGCTCCCGCCGCGAGCATCCCAGCAAGAAACGTGCGGCGAACATGATCGGTCCGGGGGTTCATCTTCATGGTCATGATCCTCATGTATTCAGTCCTTCGGAGCGGCCTCGGGTACGCGAAAAGGTACCTGATTGCACCCGAATTCGAGCGGAAGGTGTCGAAACACGGCTTCCCGGCCGGTTTCCGGGGGTGCGCCAGGCGCCGGAAGCCGCCGATGATTCTACCGGTAGAATCTTCGCCGAATGCGGCCGCCGGGCCGGCTCCCGGACCCGCGGCCCGCCCGAAGTCAGAACTCTTACCTTTTTAAGGATCGAGACCATGCGCAAGTTGTTGACCCTGGCCCTCCCCCTTCTGGCCCTGGCGGCGTCGGCCTCCGCGGCCGGCACGCTCTCGCTTGGCTCGCAGGCGCCGGCACTCCCGCCTGTCACCTGGCAGATGGGCGACCCGGTGACGGAGTGGAAGACGGGGAACGTGTACGTGCTCGACTTCTGGGCGACGTGGTGCAAGCCCTGCATCGCCTCGATGCCGCACATGGTCGAACTCAACAATCGCTACAAGGACAAGGGAGTGGTCGTGATCGGCCTGGCCGTGTGGCCGAACGAGTCATCCAAGCCGACGAAGGAGTGGCTCGACGGCCGCGCCACCGACAAGATCCCGCAGAATGACAACCTGAACTACGCGATCGCCGACGACATCGACGGAAAGGTTTCCGATGCCTTCATGCGCGCCATGAACCGCAACGGCATCCCGACGGTGATGATCATCGACCAGAAGGGGCGCCTCGCCTGGGTCGGACACCCGATGGACGGGATGGACGAAGCCCTCGAACAGATCGTCAACGGCTCATACGACATCGAGAAAAAGTCCGCCGAAGCGAAGGCCGCCGAAGAGAAGAGCGCCAAGGCCCAGACGCTCATGACCGAGTTCCAGTCCGCACAGATGGCCGGCGATTGGGAAAAGGTGCTCGCCACCACGGACAAACTCATCGCCCTGGACCCCGAGCAGTTCGCCCAGGCGGGACTCTACAAGTACGTCCTCATCCTGACGAAGGTCGGCGACAAGGCCAAGGCCGCGGAAATCGGCCGCGGACTTCTCTCCGGCCCGCTCGCCGACAACGCCCCGCTCCTGAACGGACTCGCCTACCTCATCATTGATCATGACGAGATCAAGGACGAGGACCGTGACTTTGACCTCGCCCTCGCCGCCGTGAAGCGCGCCGACACGTTGGAAGAAGGGAAGCGACCCGAGGTACTCGACACGATGGCGCGGGTGTACTTCGCACGCAAGGAGTTCCCCGCGGCGGTCGAAGCCCAGGAAAAAGCCATCTCCCTCGTCGACAAGGAAGACGACGAGATGAAGAAGAGCTTCATGGAGTCGCTCGAAAAGTACAAGAAAGCCGCGACCCCGGAGTAAGTCAACCGATTCCCTCCCGAGCAGAGCGAACGACCGCGGCACGCCTCGGTCGTTTTTCTTTTTCACTCGCAGAACCGGCCTGTCCGCCTGCGCCGTGTTCCGTCTA
>JAEUIV010000031.1 GCA_016795005.1 Phycisphaerae bacterium | reverse complement strand
TGACGTCAGCGAAGTTGACCACACCGCTGCAGTCGGCATCGCCAGGGTTCTGAACGCCGGGGGTGCCGACGTTGTTGAAGTTGGCGAGGACCGACGTGACGTCGGCGAAGTTGACCACACCGCTGCTGTCAGCGTCACCCGGGCAGCACGGCGGGACAGCCGTGAAGCAGGGGGTGTCCTGGTCCTTCACGAAGGTCGCCCGGCGGTTGCCCGCGAGGAGACCGGCCGTGAGGGCATGATTGACGCCGTCGAGGCCGCAGGCATCTTCGATACCCGAGGAGAGGGTGATGGGGTCGCCATCAGCCGTGGTGATGTCCTCCTTGAGCATGTTGGTGAAGGTGCCGTAGCGGAACTCGATGGTCATCGCCGGACGGATCAGAGCGACCTGGAACGTCGCGCGGGAGTTGAAGTTGTCCAGAAGGGCAACGTTGTTCCACTCGACGATGGTGGTCTCGCTGCCGAGCGCGCCCGTCGTCCGAATCCAGACGCTCGAGCCGGCGGCGTTGAGGTCCCAGTCACCGAGCAACGGAGCAACCATGGCGTTGGGGTTCGCGGTGTTCGGGAAGGTCCGCGCGATCGCGGTCACATCGTCGTTGCCGAAAACCACATAGCCGTTGGAGCCGATTCCGATCTGCGACGGGCTGTAGGTCTTGCCGTAGAGCTTGAAGGGGGCGCCCATGTTCGACATGACGACGTTGTCGTCAGCCAGGCCAGTGATCTGGACCGAGCCGCCGCCGCCGGCGATCGAAGTGAGGGCGTGAGCGCCGGTTGTGAGCGAGTAGGTCGGGCCGCAGGTCTGACCCGCGACGAAGCCCGTGCCCATCATCGAAGAGCACTCAGCGGCCGTGACAACGACGCAGTCGTTGCCCAAGCAGCAGGAGCCGATCGCGGCCAGGTTCATGCTCAGGGCGTAGTTGATCTCCATGCCGCAGGCGTAGTCCGCGAAGGACAGGCCGACGTCGATGGAGCCGGGGGACACGATGAACGAGTACCAGCCGGGGGTGAGGTAGAGGACGCCCGTGTCGCCGTTGACGCAGGAGCCGGCGTTCTCGCCGCCCAGGACGCGGACAGGGATGTCAGCGTTGTAGCAGAGCGAACCACCGTTCTTGTCGCGAGCGCCGGCGACGCCCGTGGGAGCGCCGGTCTCGGCAACGAGCACGCGAGCCGCACCGTCGGCGCGGAGCGAGTAGGTCAGCTTCGAGGGAACGAGAACCTGGACCTGCCAGTAGTCCTGATCGACGCTGAACACGTCGTCGGGAGCCGGAGCGTAGGTGCTGAAGAGCGAACCGCAGACGGGGGTGCCCGAAGAGATCGCGTCGGCGGCGAAGACGGACTCAGAGCAGCCGTCGTTGTCGCCCGCGACGATGGCCGAGTTGTCGGCCAGCGCGGCGCACGCGTCGTACATCAGTTCGGGGTCCGTGGTGCAGGTCTCGGCCTCGGTGACCGAAACGCCGGCGCAGATCGGGGTCGCCGAGCAATCGGCAACCGGGGTCGCGCTGACCGTCACGCGATACTTCGCGATCGAGTCGGTGCAGAAGTAGTTGGCAAAGAGAGCGCCCGAGCCGACGGAAACGAACGAGTCGGTGGCGAAGACATAGGTCAGGTAGACGGTGCCGTTGCCGTTGAGGAGCACGAGGTCGTCCGCGTCGGCGCCGCCGCCGATGCAGTGGCCGCGGGTCGCGGCGATGGCGTAGGTGACCGCATCCGCCGTGCAGTCGTCGGACGTGATGAGGGTCGTCATGGAGTAGGTGGACTCAACCTTCAGGCCGACGTAGGCCTTGTCGCCCGAGAGGGTGAACTTGTAGTAATCGATGTCGCGCGACGCGCCACCGGCGCCGACCTTGCTCTCAACCTTGCCGACGAACGGCGTGTTCGGGGTGAGGGCGAGGAATCGGTCGTTGGTGATCGGAGAAGCGCTGCAGCCGCCCATTCGCTGGACCGAGTCGCAGCCCGAGACGCAGGCGAGGGCCACGTTGGTCGGGTTGCGGGTTCCGTCCGGGTCGGCGTCGTAGCACGGCTCGCCGCCGTTGAAGCCGTCGGTGTTGGTCGTGCCGCTGAAGGTGGGCATGAACGTCGGGCCGCTGGTGGCCGTCTCGTCCTGGTCGCCCATCTGGGTCGCGACCTCGGTGCAGCCCGCAACCGGGAATGCCTCGAGGAGCGAGAGCCAGTAGCTGTCATTGGTGCCGCAGGGATAACCGCCGTTGGCGGCCGCGTTCTGAACGATAAGGAAGCCGACCGTGCGGCCGGGGGTCACGTTCAACTGGCTCGCCGCCGAGCCTTCGAACACGTGCGACTTGTCGATCACCTGCGGGCAGCCGAGCGACGTCTGGAAGACGAAGCCCGAAGCCGGGGAGCAGGTGAAGAAGTTCACGATGGCGCCCCAGTCAAAGAAGCGGGGAACCGAGGGGAACTGGCTGGCAAAGCGGTAGCGGACGATCGTGCGGGCGAGAGCCGGCTCCAGGTCCTCGAAGAGGATCCAGTCGCGGTCGCGCTGCTGGAGTTCCGACCACTCGTTGCCGAACATCGTCTGGCCTTCGGAGATCTTGGCGTAGCGACGGTCCTCGCCGACCGGTGGGGCGAGCGAGCAGGCGTCGTTGAACTGGGTCGCGTTGGTGTAGGTGTAGGCCGGGTTGCAGGCCTCGACCGTGTTCACGCCGACGTCAGCGCCGCCGTTGAGAGCGTTGTTCTCACCGTTCTCCTGGATGGCGTTGGCGGGGATCGTGTAACGGCAGAGGTCGCCGCAGACCTGCGGATCGCAGCAGACCAGCGGGTTGTTGGAGACATCGCGGAGTTCGCGGACGAGGAGGCCGAAGTCGCCGACCTGGCCGCCGAAGCCGTTGATGAGGACGTAGTACTGCACGCCGTTGCGGGCGCAGAAGTCGAGTTCCGACTGGGCGACGGTGTCGCTGGCGTCATCGTTGAAGGCGACGCAGGAAAGGGTCGCGCCGGAGGCATCGCAGGTGCCGCAGTAGACGCTGATGAAGGTGTCGAAGAGGGTGCCGGCGATGTTCTGGTCGGTGCTCAGCAGGACGCGGTTGCCGCGGCCGGTGAAGGTGTACCACACGCCGCGCGACTGGTTACCCGAGGAGCCGCAGCCGCGGACGTTGCCGTCAACGGTGGCGGTGCGGGTCTGCCCGGTGCGGAGCACGCCCAGCGGGGCGGTGTACTCAGCCTGGGAGACGCTGTTCGCGGTCGTGCAGAGATCGTTCGGAGCGACCGGGATCGGGCAGGTGATGGTCAGCGTGTACTGACCCTGGCTGATCGCGGTGAAGGACGACACGCGGATGTAGAGGTTCTGGTTCGACCCGCCGTTGGGGTACGAGGCCATGCCGATCCGGTTGGCTTCCGACATGCCGCCGGCGCACGAGTCGTCCGAGCAGCCGACCTGGGTCAGGTTGGTGAGCACGGCGCCGTTGCCGGGAACGGTGAGGCGGAAGACCGACAGGAGCGAGTCACCGCCGGCGAGACCGCCGAGGAGGTTCGTCGCGCAGAGGCTGACCTGCATGGTGTCGTTCGGGGCCGACGCGGCGCCGCGGTTCACGCGGAACCACACGTCGCCGCGGGTCTGGTCGACGAGGTCGACGACCGACTTGCGGCAGGAGTACGGGTCGAGCGTGGTGACGTGCGTCGCGTAGGTGTTGTCAAAGATCGTCGATGAGCCGCAGGTGACGATCTGGGCGCCGCTGATGTTGTCATTGGCGGGCGCGGGACGATCGAAGCACGAGCCGAAGCCGTTGGACTGGGCCAGTGTGTTCGTGCCGCCGACAAAGCCGATCTTGATCGCCATGTCGATGTTGTCGAAGTCGATGACCTGGTAGGCGGGGAAAAGGCGGTTGTTGCGGCGGAGAGACGAGCGGTTGCCCTCGGCCGTGAGGTCGAAGGTGGGCTCGTAGGA
This sequence comes from Phycisphaerae bacterium, assembly GCA_016795005.1. Classification (GTDB taxonomy): domain Bacteria; phylum Planctomycetota; class Phycisphaerae; order Phycisphaerales; family UBA1924; genus JAEUIV01. The sequence continues at coordinate 16,614 of JAEUIV010000031.1, read as the reverse complement.
GAGGGTCTGGATGTAGAAGCAGGTGCGGTTGGTGTTGAAGTAGAGTTCGACGTAGTAGCAGGTGCCGGCGACGACGGCCTGCAGCGGGCCGGACATCGCGCCGCTCATCACGTGCTCAACGATCGAGGGGTTGATGCCGACCGGGAGGCCGGTGGTGCCCTGGGTCACGACCATGTTGGGGGTGCCGCCGAAGTTCTTGTACGAACTGAGGAGCGCGCCCGGGAGGCCGTCGGTGATGTTGAACGCGTAGAAGTTCACCGTCCACTGGTCGGGAGAGACCATGTCACCGTCGCACACCGCGCTGCTGAACTGACCGGTCCAGCAGACGGAGTTGATGGTGCCGTTGTTGGCGGGGGTGAAGTCGTCCGCCATGTAGAACTCATCGAGGTTGAACTGTCCGAGGATGATGCTCGGATAGGCCGACATCCCGGCGGGACGGTCGTACCCGTTCGCATCGCCGCCGGCGGTGCAGGGGTCAGCGCGCACGCCGCCTTCGGGGACGAACTCGGGATCGCCGCCCGGGAACACCATGATCTGGTTGGGATTGATGTCCTCAGCCCAGAACGGAGTGGCCTGCATCGTCTGAACCTTGGAGTCCACCGTCCGCGGAGCGGCCGCCGAAGCAGCCGTCACGCCGACCGTCAGACCCGCCGCGTACCCAAGCGCCCGAAGCAACGTTCGAGCTTGACACCGGTAATTCACGCAACACCTCCTCTTCTCCAAAGTGCGGTCCAAGAAAAGGACGAACCCCGTCCCTCCCCAGCGGATCGCCTTGGGAGACTGTAATTCTCGATCCTGAACAGATACCCGATGACTGACCATGGGGCAAGAAACTTCTTGAAGACTCATACCATTCCCATATTTAGCCCGGCCAACCCAGTTCCCCTAGGTTGGCATTGACTAGGGACCGTCATTTCTTCGGCTCACGCCGACTCCGACAAAAGTGACCCCCACAACAGCGGTTTATCCGAACACACACCGACTCAACTCAACGATCACGGCGGAAAATGGAGGAAAGTCCGCATTTTCCCCTGACCGAACTTGGGCCGGTACTTCACCCGGCCCCCTGAAAAAAAATGTGCAACCCGGAAGATTCCGGCGCAATAGCGGACAGCCTGGCAAGTCTCGGGCCATGGCGTCACCATCGGACGACCTCAGGACCGGGAATATCGAAACCGTCGAAATCGGTGACGAAAAAGCGATCGGCGGGCCGCTGGTATTCTGAACGACCGTTCAGGGTCGTCGCCATGCCCCCAACACCCAAGCCATTCTTCGTCGCGGGACGTGCCCAGACCTCACCCACGGTGATCCCAGTGATCGACAAGAACCGCGGCGGCGACGCCGTGGGAATCTGCGTCCCCGGCGCGGAAGCAGTCGAGCGGGCCATCGAGGCGGCAGCGGCGGCCGCCGAAGCGATGCGCCAGATGCCCGCGTATCGTCGGCATGACGCCCTCATTTTCATCGCCCGCCGGCTCCGCGAACGCTCGGAGGAAATCGCCAAGGCGCTGGTGGTCGAGGTCGGAAAGCCCATCTTTGACGCCCGCACCGAGGTCAGCCGCGCAATTGACACAATTCGCGCGGCCGCGGAGGAATCTCCGCGATTCGGGGGCGAGTTCGTGCCCCTGGATTCCTCTCCACGGGGTGAAAACTTCGAGGCCGTGGTGAAACGGGTGCCCGTCGGCCCCTGCACGTTCATCACTCCGTTCAATTTCCCGCTGAATCTGGCGTGCCACAAGATCGGACCGGCCCTGGCGGTCGGCTGCCCGTTCATCCTCAAGCCCGACCCGAGAACGCCGCTTTCCAGCCTGATTCTCGGGGAAGTCCTGGCGGAGGCGGACCTCCCCACCGGGGCGTTCAGCATTCTGCCGGTGGTCGATGACGCCGCGAGAGAGCAACTGATCGTTGACGACCGCATCCGCCTGATCTCCTTCACCGGCTCCACTGAGGTGGGGTGGTCGATCCGCCAGCGTGCTCCGAAGAAGAAAGTCACGCTCGAGTTGGGGGGGGTGGCGTTCTGCATCCTGGATGCGCCGGTGAGCCGATCGGACCTTGAGCGCATCGCCGACCGGATGTGTACCGGGGCGTATTCGCTGGCGGGCCAGTCGTGCATCAGTGTCCAGCGGATCCTCGTTCATTCATCCGTGCACGAGCAGTTTTTGCCGCATCTGCTGGGCAAGATCAAGAGCATCAAGGTGGGCGACCCGCGCGAGGAAACGACGCAGATGGGGCCGATGATCAGCGTCGAGTCGGCCGAGCGCGTCGAGCACTGGATCGAGGAAGCGAAGAAGGGCGGGGGCCGGGTGCTCGCGGGGGGGCAGCGCGTCGGCGCGTTTGTCGATCCCACGCTGATCGAGAATGCGCCGGCCTCGTGCCGCCTCGCCTCGGAAGAAGTCTTCGGCCCCGTCGCGACGGTGCAGAAGTTCGACTCGTTCGACGAAGCGCTCGGCGTGGTGAACTCCACCCGATTCGGCCTGCAAACCGGTGTTTTCACGGCGAGCCTGAGCCATGCGTTCCGGGCGTGGAACGTCCTCGATGTCGGGGCCGTCGTCATCAACGACGTGCCCTCCACGCGGATCGAGACCATGCCCTACGGCGGGGTGAAGGATTCGGGCACCGGCCGAGAGGGCGTGCGGTACGCGATGCAGGAGATGACCGAGATGCGCGCCCTCGTGCTCAAGAACGTGGGAAAACCGAGGAGCGCTTCAAGCGAGCGGAAGGGGGGCGGCGACTCGAAGCCCCTGACCGACACGAAGTTCGGGGGCGACGCGAAGACGCTCGCCGACACCCGAAATCCCGGCGAAACGGAGTAATCCCCCTCTGCCGGACTCTAGAACCGAGCCGAGAATGGCGATGGGTGGACTCGAACCACCGACCTGAGGGATATGAATCCTCCGCTCTAACCAGCTGAGCTACATCGCCCCGATCCAAGCAATATAGCAGCCGAGACGCCCCGTCGGCGATCAGTCACAACGACTGCCCCACGAGCGGAGCACGGCGGTTACGTCGGCGAAGTTCACGTTCTTGCTGAAGTCCGCATCACCCTGGCCAAGCACGCTCAAATACACGGAGTTCCAGAACGTCAGGACGGCGGTGATGTCGGTGAAATCGACATCATGATCGTGATCCGCGTCGCCCAGGATCGCGACCGGGATCACCAGCCGCTGCTCCCGGATCGGCTGGAAGTCCGAATACGCGCGAATGACGAGGTCGCCACAGGTCGCTGGATCAATCGAGAGCGAGACGTTTCCCTGGGCGTCGGTGTAGGCATTGGACTGGACCTCACCCTCCTTGTACGCAGCGACGATCGCTCCCTCGATCGGAGTGCCTCCGGACTGGGTGAAGGTGAGCGAGAGGGTCTGCTGGCCGGGGTAGAGCCATTCTGGGAGCACGCCACGGAGACTTCCCCAGGAGATGAAGGTTGTGACCGGGTTCTCGCGCCAGACCACCATTTCCGGGTCGCCCTGAAGCAGATACAGGTACCGGTTGTCCCAGCCGCATCCGTCGTGGATGACGGCGGTGAACAGACCCGAGATGTCGATGATCGAGCCGAGGGTCAGGCCCTGGGAAGGGAAATAGAGCCAGAACATGAGGTTCTTGGCGAATGTGTGGTTGGCATAGGTCCATGTGGATCGTGACCCGCCGAGGTGCGCGACGGCACCGCCGGACTTGCGATGCCAGACCTCGGAGATGCATGGCTCGTCCGCGCGATCGATCTGGCTGTTGGTGCAGGCGACCGAAAAGACCACCGGCCGGACAAAGTTGAGCGACATCGCGGTCACGTCGGACGAGGCAAGCGAAGCGCTGTTGAAGTCCCAATGGGACCAGGACGTTCCCCCGCCGTGACCGCGGTACAGGATGACGCCCTGACCGCTCGCGGTGTCGCTGTAGACATTGGCGACGGTGCCGGTGCTCTGCGAGCCGCGGCGGAGCGAGAACTGGGGCTGAACGCCGTTGTAACTCCCGTAGTTCGCGATGTCTTCGACGCACTGCACATAGCCGTTTTCGAGTTGGCGGTGCGCCGCGAGCAGCACGTTGTCATATCGCGTCGATGAAGAGGGCGTGTCCTGATAGGCGATCGACCGGGTGACGATTCGGCCGAGTTCCGTGAGGTTTGAGACCGAGAACCGCCCGATGTACAACTCTGGATTGCTCTCCATTCCGACGGGATGACATGAATAGACGTAGTCCGAGACATTGGTGCCGTGGCGCGGGCTGAGCCCCATCGGAATCGCGTCGGTATCGCCGACGAGGAGCACGTAGCAATCCGCGCCGGCGGGACGCGAGCCGTACCACGAGCCGATCGCGTTGTAGATCGCGGTCGCGGTGGAGCCGACGAACTCCGTCGTCCGCACGGTGACCTTGTATCCCCGCTCCGCTTTTTGCTGGGCAAATGGGGTGAAGACGGGATCGTTGACAAACGCCGAGGGACCGATGCAGAGATACTCTCCCTTGTACTCCCCCTGGTTTGTGAAGGTGTAGCCGCCGGCAACGGAGGTCCAGTTATCGACCGCAGCGCTCAGCAGGCGCTCGGTCCGGCGGGTGATCTCCACTGGCGGCGAAGCGTTGCCGTTGTGCGGGATGATGACGCGCATGCTGCGATTGATCGTCAGCGTGCGCTGACCCGGATTGGCGCGGAACGGGTTGACCTGAACGCACTGCGTGCGCACCCGGTACATGCTCTCGGGTGTGCCCAGAACCTCCGCGTCCGCCGCCGGGAACACGCTGCTGGCGGCGTAGAACGCGGCGTCGTACGACGGCGCGGGCGGCGAGGGGAGCACGCCTTCTTCCTCGATATAGTCTGGCTGAGCGGGGCGCACGTCGAACGCGGTCAACTGCGTCGAAGCAAGGATCGAGACCTGGGGCGTTCCAAGCGCGGGGGCGTTGGTCGGGATCGCAATTTTCAGCGGAATGACCGGGAGTTGCGGACGCCCGGCAGTCATCGTGCTTCGGTTGTTGCGGTGCAACTCGAGAAACACTCGGCGGAAGTTGCCGACCCCGGGGATCGTGACCGGCTCGTGGTAGAAGCCGTGGAACGTGATATTGAAGGCCGATTGGTCCTCGTTGGTATTCAGCCGATCGGCCACAATAGAGGGGGGCGTGCCTGCGGGCTGCGTGTCAAACGCCACCCATGTCGGTCCGGCGACCTGTCCGAATGCGACCGAGCCCGTGAGGCACATCGCCAATTTGAACGTCAGCGCACGGAGTGAACGTAGCCGCATCTTCATCGCTGGGCCTCCCTTCCGATTTGGCGCCGCGCGACGGTTCAACCGCCGCTCGGCGCGCCCATTTGGTCCAGATTGAGTTGCGGGAGGCGGTAAAGCAAGCAAATAAAAACAATTAACTGCGATTGCGTTCAGACCAGGGGTTCGTCAGGGACGATGAGTTGGCGCGATTCCGTTCAGCCCTACACCGTGACCAGCCCTTCCCTGACCGCGAACCGTACAACGTCGGCCCGGGAGTGGAGATCGAGTTTCCGCATGAAGCGCTGCGCGTGGTTGTCGACGGTCTTTGCGCAGATTCCCAGGGCGGCGGCGGCTTCCTTTGCCGACAGGCCCTTGGCGAGTTCGATCATCACCTCGCGTTCGCGGTTGGACAGGGCGGGGACGGTGATCGCCTCCTCAAGCCGCACGCATCGGCTGGGCTGCGATGCTGGTCGGCCACGGATCGCGGCGAGGAGTTCGTCCGGGTGGTCGGTGTGGCAGACGTGGGCGGAAGCCCCGCATTGCGCCGCGGCGCGGCACGTGCGCGGGTTGTGCTCATCGCTCAGGACAATGACCTGGGTCCGAGCGCTGAGGCGGTTGATTCGGGCCGCGACTCCGAGGAATCCGCAGGTTGGATGATCGCACGCGACCAGGAGCGTCGCCGGCTGGGCATCGACGATGATCGCCGCAGCCTCTTCCGCTCGCGAAGCGATCCCGACGACTTCGATCGAAGCATCGGCGCCGATCCACGCCGCCACCGCAGCGCGGCGGATGGGGCGGTCGTCGGCGATGACAAGCGTGGTGTAGCGGCGGGCGGCGGAAGAGGGCGTCGCGGCTCGCCCGCTGGCGGGTTCGGCGCGGCTGGGTCCGACGATCGTTGCTTGCAGGGTCATGCCTTCCTCCGTCTGCGTTCGAGTCCGGTTCCACAACGTGCGATTCAACCCGCCCGGCGTCACCATCCATCAGCCCGCGATGCGGGAAGGATTGGTCTTCTTGCGTTCGTTGACGGTTTCACGGAGCCATTGGATGGCCCGTTCGCGGCTTCCCGTGACCGCGGATCGTGAGACGTCCGCGGCGCTCGCGGCTTCATGCTCCGTCATCCCGAGGACGACGGTCATGACGAGCGATTCCCATTGTCGCTTTGAGAGTTCGGCCATGCGGTCGCGGAGGTCGTCCTGGAACTGGGCTGATTCGACCAGCGTTGACGGGTCGCGTTCGAGCCTCCCCTTGGCTTTCTGGGCCGCGGCGGAGTCGCGCGTTCGGCGCGAGTAGTTGTCGATGGCGAGGTTGCGCACCACGACCTTGAAATATGAAAGGGGCAGTGTCACCGCGTCCGGGCGGCCGCCTTCCATCACGCGCACGTACGCTTCCTGGACCAGGTCTTCCGCGGTATCGGCATCGACCAATCGTCGAGCGAACGCGACGAGCGCCGAGTGCATCGAGCCCAGAGGTGCGGCCGATCGGCGCTGCGATTTCCATTGCGACATGGCAAGGGTCCTCCACGTACTCCCACTTCCCGAAGGAGACTTCCCCATCCAAAGGGAGGGCCTTGATGGAGGCGCCTCATGACCGGGGAAAGCCCGTCGGGAAACCACTTGGTTTTTCCTACCCACCGCTTATCAGACTACCCAGGTTGCGCAAGTTGTCATGAGGGAATCTGCTCAATTTTCTGGGTAGCCTGTCGATTGAGGGGTATGTTCGGAGGATAACCCGCCTAAAGGGGCGGCGAATGTCCGACGAACATCAGTCGTTTTTCGCATGTTGTTCGCCGCCCGACCATTCTTGGGTCGCGGCGCGCGACGCGCGTGCGAGGACGCCGAGCGCGCGGACCGCCTCGTGCTCGATCGAAGGAAAGAGGAGCGCGAGTTCGCCGACGTGGAGCGCGCGAGCGTTTGCGCACTCGGTCATCAGCAGGAAGCCCATCCGATGGATGCGTTCGGCCGCCTGGTAGTGCCCGAGCGTCGACGCGAGCGCGACATCGGCGCGGACGAGGCGATCGAAGAGGCGCCGGCGCTGCGACGCGGTGAGCGACGCAAGCCAATGGGTCAGCACGCCGACGTGTGCTCGGCGCGACGTTCGCGCTCCGGCGTGTCGCTGTTGGATGGCGCGTCTCATTGCCTTGCTTCGTGCGGGGCCACTCCGCGGAACCGCGTGCGCGGATCGATGCGCTGCGCGGCGCGGTAAAGGAATGGCCGGCCGGGCGAGTCGGCGCCCGATCGGCCTTGAAGGAGAGGCTCCGTTTCTCCGAATCTCTCGGGCGCCCTCCGTGGCTCCCGCCCGCCGAAACTATTCCCACCGTATCGGGCAATCATCCGTGATACGCCCGACCCTCAGCGGTTCCTCGCGTGTGGTGCCTTTCGGCAGCACGCCTATCTAAACCGACTCGATCGAGGAAGTTGTCTTGAGGTGAAGCCCCCGAAATGAGAATCGATTCACTCATTCGCGTGAGGAGAAGCGCCCACGATCATGAGACCCCGTGCGGCGAGGATGGATGAGCGTCCTGCTCGGCGCCGTTGGACGATCGACCATGATCAATCACTGATCGGAAATGTTGCTTGGGAGATCAACTGACGCTGAGCGTCCGGCTCCACTTCGGGACCTCGATCTTCGGGTACCGCCGCTGGAGCGCCGCGGCCAACAGTCCCATGAAGAGCGGCTGCGGGCGGAGCGGTCGGCCGGTGAGTTCGGGGTGGAACTGTCCCGCGATGAAGAAGGGATGGCCCACGCCCGGGCGCGGATCGCTGGGAGGAAGTTCGAGGATCTGCATGATCGGGTGCTCGGGGTGCCGGCCGGAAAAGATCATGCCGCAGGCTTCGAGGCGTTCGATGTAGAGGGGGTCCACCTCGTATCGGTGGCGGAATCGCTGGCGTGCGAGCGTCTTGCCGAAGAGTTGATGGGCGAGCGTCTCGGGCTGGATGAGCACCTGCTGCCCGCCGAGGCGCATGGTGCCGCCGAGTTTTTCGATTTTCTTCTGCTCGGGCAGTTCGCTGATGACGGCCTGCGGGCAATCGGGGTCAAACTCGGTTGAGTTCGCGTCCTTGAGTCCCAGGACGTTGCGAGCGAACTCGATGACCGCGACCTGGAATCCGAGGCAGATGCCGAGGTAGGGCACCTGGTTGATTCGGCAGTGCTTGACGCAGGCGATCTTTCCCTCGACGCCGCGGCCTCCGAAGCCTCCGGGGACGATGATGGCGTCGCAGTCCTTGAGTTTCCCGGCGACGTTGTCGTCGGTGATCTCGGTGGACTCGATCCAGACGAGTTCGGTCTCGCATTCCAGGTGCGTGCCGGCGTGCTCGACGCACTTGTCGATGGAGGCGTAGGCGTCGCGGACGGAGGCGTACTTTCCGGTGAGGCCGATGCGGATGCCGCGCGACCTGGGTGCTTCGAGTTTGCGGACGTACGACATCCAGCGTTCGCGCGAGCGGTCTTCGTGGGCGAGGTCCACTCGGTCGTGCAGGTTGATGACGCTGAGGATCTCGCGGTCCAGCCCGGATTCGCGCATGGCTTCGGGGATGAAATACACGCTCTTGCGGTCGTGCATGCTGAAGCAGCGCTTCAGGGGCACGTTGGTGAACATCGCGATTTTTTCGAGGACCGACGGGGAGCATGGGTTGGTGGAGCGGCAGCCGATGATGTGCGGCTGGATGCCCGCCTCCATGACGCGCTTGACGCCGAGTTGGGCCGCTTTGCTCTTCTGCTCGCCCAGGGCCGGCGGCTCGACGATGTAGGTGAGCGCGACGAAGCAGACCGCCTCGGGGCCTTCCTCGAAGGCGAGTTCTCGGAGGGCTTCGATGTAGAACGAGTTCTCGTAGTCGCCGACGGTGCCGCCGACCTCGATGAAGACCACGTCCGCGGGCTTGCTGCCGTCGCCGTAGAGCGCGAGGTCACGGATGCGGCGTTTCACTTCTCCCGTGACGTGGGGGATCATCTGGACGTCGCGGCCGAGGTAGGCGCCGTGTCGCTCGCGGTCGAGGATCTCGCTGTAAATCTGGCCGGCGGTGGCGAAGTTGCGGCGCGAGAGGTTCTGATCGAGCGCGCGTTCGTAGGTACCCAGGTCCATGTCGCACTCGGTGCCGTCGTCGAGGACGAAGACTTCGCCGTGGCGGTAGGGGTTGAGCGTGCCCGCGTCGATGTTCAGATAGCCCTCGAGTTTGAGCGGGGTGACGACGAGGCCCTTGTCCTTCAGCAGCTTGGCGAGGCTGGAAGCGAAGATCCCCTTGCCCAGCCCCGACATGACGGTGCCGAGCACGACGACGTACTTGTGCCTCCCGCGGCGGTACCCGTCGGGGACGGAGGAAAAGGCTTCGGTTGAGAGCGACGAGTTCGCCTGGGCGGCCAGCAGGTCGGAGCCGGTGGCCTTCTCGACTTCGTTCCAGTCGATTCCCTTGCGGAACTCGGTGGGGTCCGATGAACGTTGGTCGGATGAGCGGTGCATAACGTATCGTATCAGGGTGGTGCGGCCCGGCTCAAGGCTGGTGTTTTCGGGGCAAAACCGAGCCGCTGGTCCGGCACGGTTCGGGTGTTCCGCTCGCACGTCAAAGGGTCCATCGATGAAGTTTCACACTCTCGCGTTGATTGTCCTGGTCGCCGGCACATGGACCGAGTCGGCGAGGGCAGAGCGGCGGGGCGTTGACTGGTACGAATCATCCGGCGAGTTCGGTTGCCTGCATTGCCGGCTGGCGGCGCTCCGTTCGGAGATCGCGGAGGGTGCGGACGACGTTCGCTTTGAGTCGGGCACGGGGCGCGACCTGAGGAACTTCGCCCCGGACCGTCCCGCCGACCTGAAGCACATGCGTCTTGAGTTTGACGTGCCGGACATGAACAAGCCCGACCTGAGCGCGAAGCAGACGCTGACACTGTCCGCCGTCGCCCGGCCGCTTGATGTCCTGACGCTGAACGCCGAGCAGATGGAGATTGCCTCGGTGGAGATTCCCGACAGTTCTCCGATCCACGGCGGGACGAGGATCACGCACTCCTATGACGGGAAGCAACTGTCGATCCGGTTCGATCCCCCGCTGCCGCCGGGCGTTGATGCCGATGTCGTGGTGAGGTACGCGCTGCATGACCCGGCGGAGGGGATGATCTGGACCACGGAATCGCCCGAGTGGAAGGGTCGCCCGGCGCAGATTCACACGCAAGGGCAGCCGGAGACCAACCGATTCTGGTTCCCGACGCACGATTTCCCGAACGAGCGGCTGACGACGGAGATCATCGCCACGGTTCCGGCGGGTTTCATCGTGAGCGCGAACGGGCGCGAGGTGACGCCTCCGAAATCGTCGAACGGGCGTACGACGTTCCACTGGCTCCAGGACAAGCCGCACGTTTCGTACCTGGTTTCGATGGTGATCGGGAAGTTCGACGTGAAAGATGTGGCCCCGGCGGGGAGTCGCATCTCGATGCCGGTCTATGTGCCGCCGGGGAAGGGCGGGGACATCGAGCGTTCGTACAAACGCACGCCGGAGATGGTGAAGGTGTTCGAGGAGCGGTTCTCCGAGCCTTATCCGTGGGATCGGTACGGGCAGGTGTGCGTGTGGAACTTCGGGGCCGGCGGGATGGAGAACACGAGCGTCACCACCATGTTCGACACGGCGTACCTCGACGAGAAGGCGCTGCAGGACGAGGATCTGGACGGGCTGATCTCGCACGAACTCGGGCACCAGTGGTTCGGCGATCTGATCACCTGCAACACCTGGGCGCATATCTGGCTGAATGAGGGGTGGGCGACGTATTGCTCGGCGCTGTGGTCGGAGGCGCGCGACGGCGGACAGAACGGGTACATCAACTCGATGTGGCGGACGATGCGCGGGATCGCGAAGTCCGACTCGATCGCCTCGGATGCGAAGGGGGACGCGCCCAAGCGCCCCGGCATGGTCTCACCCATCTACAAGCATCCGTGGGAGGTGTTCCGGCGCGCATCGAATCCGTATCCGAAGGGGTCGAGCATCCTGCACATGCTCCGGGCGGACCTCGGGGATGAGCTTTTTTTCAAGTGCGTCGCGGAATACGTGGACCGGTTCAAGTTGAAGACCGCGGAGACAAGCGACTTCCGGCGAACATTCGAAGAGGTCTCCGGGCGGAGCCTGGAACGGTTCTTTACCCAGTGGGCCGAGCGGCCCGGCACGCCGAAGGTGAGCATCAAGGCCTCGTGGAACGAGAAGGAGAAAGAACTGCGGCTGGTGATTGAACAGAAGCAGTTGATCGACGACTCGCTGCCCGCGTTTGTCTTTGATCTGCCGGTTGAGGTGTACCTGAGCGAGGAGGAAGGGGCGGCGCCGGTGATCGTCAACGTGCCGATCGACGCGAAGCGGCACGAGCGTGCGGTCCCCCTGGAGAGCGAGCCGAAGATGGTGCTGATCGACCCGGACCTGCACGTGCTGATGGACCCGGAGGTCGAAGCGCCCGCCGACTGGCTGCTCCGGCAGTTGGTGACGCGGCGTTCGATTGCCTCGCGGCTGGATGCGCTGAACTTCGTGCGTGGGCGCGGCACGCCGGCGGTCATCGACGCCGTGACCAAGGTGATGCGGGACGCGAACGAATGGCACGCCGTCCGCTCGGAGGCGGCCGAGACGCTGGGCAAGCTGAACGCCCGTCTCGAACTGCTCTCGTACCTGGGGGACGGTGTGGATTCGGCGCGCGTCCGGCGCGCGGTGATCAACGCGCTGGGTGAGATCGGGGGCATCGAGGTCGTGCCGGCGCTGGCGGCCCGCGCGGCGGACGAGAACGAATCGTACGCCTGCCGGGCGGCGGCCCTTGATCAACTCGGGAAGCACGCGCCGCGCGGGAGCACCGAGTTCCTCCCCATCTACGACGCGGCGCTCCGGAGCGAATCGCAGCATGACCAGGTCCGCATCGGCGCGATCCGCGGCTTGGCGAATCTGAACATCAAGGAGGCGATGCCGATGGTGATCCCATTCACCCGGTTCGGCACGCCCGGGCGGACCCGGCCGGACGCGATCGACGCGGTCTCGAAGTTGTCGAAGTTGAGCGATGAGTTGCGGGAGACCGCCTACGGAGTGGTCGCCCCGCTTCTCTTTGACCGCGAGGAGCGCGCCCAGCGCGCGGCGATCAGCGCGATGGTGGGCATCCGTGACAAGCGCGGGGTCGATGATCTCGATCGCGTCGCGTCCACGACGCGCAGCGAGCAGACCAGGGACGCCGCGGAGCGGGCACGCGAGCGGCTGGTCGCGGCGCTCGACAAGGACGCCTCGATCGACGCGACGCAGGCGGAGGTCGAGCGACTGAAGGCCGACCTGAAGCGGCTGGAGTCAAAGATCGACAAGAAGTAGTCGTGCGGCGGTCGAAACCGCGAGGCGCGGACGCGGTCACACTCCCGTCACGCGCTCAACCTCGTCGAGCGTGGTGATGCCGCGTGCGGCCATCAGCCAGCCGGATTGCTGGAGCGTGGTGAAGACCCCCTGCTCGATGATCTTCTTCATCTGGGCGATGGTGGGCTGGTTCAGGACGCAGTCCCGGAGTTCATCGTTGAAGTCGAGCATCTCGAAGACGGCGCGCCGGCCGTTGAACCCGGTCCGCAGGCACCGCGAGCACCCCGTGGCCGCGAAGACCTCGGCCTTGCCTTCGAGGAACCGGCCGATGCGGGTGGATTGACCGGGAGTGACCTTGACCGGGCGCTTGCAGTACTCGCACAGGACGCGGATCAGCCGCTGCGCAATGATCACGTCCATCGAGTTGGCGACGAGGTACGGCTCGATGCCGAGGTCGAGCAGGCGGAACACGGCGCCGATCGTGTCCTTGGCGTGGACGGTCGAGAAGACGACGTGGCCCGTCATGGCGGCCTGGGCGGCGGTGCGCGCGGTCTCGCCGTCGCGGATCTCGCCGACGAGGATCACGTCCGGGTCCTGCCTCAGAACGGAGCGGAGGATGTCGCCGAAGGTGTTGTTGTGCCCGACCGGAATCTGGGTGACGTTGTCGATGGTGTACTCGACGGGGTCTTCGATGGTGACGACGTTCCGGCGCTGACGGTCGATCTCGCGCAGGGCGTTGTAGAGGGTGGTGGTCTTTCCCGATCCGGTGGGGCCGCAGGCGAGGATCATGCCCGCGTCGTTCTGGCACGCTTTCCGGATGCGCTCGAGCATGTAGATGGGCATGTGGATGTCCGAGAGCGATTGCGGCGCGATGCGTTCGTCGAGAATTCGCGCGACGAGCTTGTGCCCATGGACGGTGGGCGTGAACGAGGCGCGGTAATCGACCTTGCGGTCGGGGAATCGCGTGGCGAAGTGCCCGTCGAGCGTGGCGTCGCGCGGCGCCTGCTGCATCTGGCAGGCGTTGCGGATCAGCCCGAGCGCCAGGTCGCCCACGACCTTCGGAAGTTCGACGATGTGCACCATCTGTCCGTCGACGCGCATGCGGACGGAATAGGTCTCCCCCTTCGGTTCGCAGTGGATGTCGGTCGCGCGGGCCTTTGACCCGGTGAGAAGCAGGAGTCTCACCGCCGTGGAGCCTTGCCCCTCGCCCCGGAGCGCCTCGCTGCGGTTCCCGCCGGCGTCGATGATGTGGATGAACTCGAGTTGCGACTGCTTGGGAGGGAGCGCATCAAGGATGTTGCGCAGTTCCACCGCCCAGGGAGATTCGTCGTCCGGCCCGGCGGAGGCCTCGGCGGTCGGCGCGGCGGCTTTCACCGGCTTGACGGGTTTCGGCTCCTCCGCCTTGAGCGAAAAGGTGTGCTTGCCCACGACGATCACGTCGCCGGGATTGATCGGCGCGGTGCTGACGGGTTCGCCGTTCACCCGAGTGCCGTTGCGCGACCCGAGGTCTTTCAGGATGTACTGGCCGTTGGCCCCCGGCTCGATGACGCAATGAAAGCGTGACGCAACATCGTCGTCCTTCAGCGGGATGTCGTTATCCGGATGCCGGCCGATAGCCACACTGCCTGTGCCCAACTCGAACGAGCCTATCTTTGCGTTGCTGCAGACGAGTTTAAACGTGGCCATCGCGAACACTGTCCTCCCGAGCACGGCGCCAATCGTAGCCGAACCCCTCTCATCCGTCCCCGCAAGGCGGCAACGGTCGTCGCCAGTGGCCCCGCCGAGTTAGACTCGATCCATGCGACGATCCCGACGACCCGGCAAGAGTCCCCCCGAAAAGGCCGCGCCGCCGCGCACCGCGATGCCCAACCCGCGCGCCACGCCGCGCTTCGCGGGCATCGCCACGCTCTGCCGATTTCCACGGCTGGCGGATGTCGCACGCGAGCATCAACCCGTGGATTGGGCGCTGTATGGCGTCCCGTTTGATTCGGGGGTCACCTACCGCCCGGGCGCCCGGTTCGCTCCTCGGGCGATCCGCGCCGAATCGCAGTACGTGAAGCCGTATCACGTCGAGCACAACCTGATGCTCACGGACATCCTGAGTCTTGCCGATGCGGGCGACTCCCCGACGGCTCCCTATGACCTCGAAGCGAACGTCACGCGGGTGGCGGAGTTCGCCGCGTCGCTCGGCGATCCGCGATCGACCAGGCTCCTGGCGGTCGGAGGTGATCATTCGATCGCGCTCGCGAACATCCGCGCCACGCACGCGCGCCACGGCGGGAAGCGGCCGCTCGCGCTCATCCACTTCGATTCCCACCTGGACACCACCGACCGCACCTTCGATCATGGCTATTCGCACGCATCCCCCTTCATCCGCGCCATCGAGGAGGGGCTGATTGATCCGCGGATGATGCTCAGCGTCGGGATCAAGGGGCCGCTCAATACCCCGCGCGACCTCGACTATGCGCGGGAGCACGGCGTCACCATCGTCACGCGAGAGGACCTGCTCGGCTCGGGGCCGGCCCGCATCGATGCGTTCATGAAGCGACTCGCTGAACGGGCCGCGTATCTCACGTTTGATATCGATGTCATCGACCCCGCTTTCGCGCCGGGGACGGGCACTCCCAGCGTCGGCGGGCTGTCATCGACCGAGGCGTTCGGGCTGCTCCGCCGGCTTGCGACCAGGAATGGACCGCCGAACATCGTGGGAGCGGACGTGGTCGAGGTGCTGCCCGACCGCGATCCACAGGGGATCACCTCGCTCCTGGCGGGTCACATCATCATGGAGGTGCTGTGCCTCGACGCCCTCCGACGCCTCCGAAAGTAGGGCGCGCAATTCCAACCCAGGTCAGGCGCGCCGGATCGCCAGCATGAGTTCGATCTTCCCGGTGTGCTCGTCCAGTTGTGACGCGATCTCCAGGGCGGACCGCCCCTCGTCGGCGAGCGAGTAGACCTGCCTCGTCAGCGGGTCGATCGGTTCGGCGGTCCGGGTGGACGCCGCCGCAGGATGCACCGGGCGAACATGGACGTGGGCCGCGGCGTCGTTCCGGAGTTCCGTCTCGGTCGTGCGCGTGTCTCCGGTCAGCCGTTCGAGTTTTTCCAGCCTTGCATCCAGTTGCGCGCACCCGATGCGGATGGTCTCCCGTGCTTCCGCGACCAGCCGTTCCAGTTCATCCCGTTGTGCCGCGGCCGCCCGGACCGTGCGGAAGCGATCCTCCACCGTCGGCACGCGCCGCGTCATCGCCGCCGAGCGGCGCGCGAGCACCTGGCGGCGGATGATGGGCCATGCCAGGAGGACGCCGCCCCCGAGCAGGAGCGCAACCGCGAGCCAGAGCGGCGCGGAAGTCAGAAAATCCGTCTCGGCAAGTGACCCCGCCATGCGTTGCATTCCAGTTTCGCCGACGCTCCGCGCCGGCACCGATTCCGGGTCGCCCGGCACTCCATGCCGGATCGCAACCGGCTTTGATCGGTACGATCCGTCCATGGACGTGACAAATCCGTCCCCGCCCGGCGGGTCGAAGAATCGCCGCCCCGACGCCATCGGCGGCCTCCGCCGCGATGACCGGTTTGCACGCCGCGTCGCCCTTCAGTGGAGAAGGCTCATCGGGAGCGGAGGCTCACGCACGCTGATTGCCTGCTCGGGCGGCGCGGACTCGACCGCCCTGCTTCTTGCCCTGGCGCTGGCGAGCCGAGAACTGGTGGTTGGGCACGTTCTCCACGACCTCCGTGCTCGGGCCGATGCGGAGGCGGACCGCGACTTTGTCCGCGTCCTCGCCGACCGGCTCGGCTTGCCCTTTGTCGAGGCGGAGGTCCGCGTCGCCGCGTGTCCCGGAAATGCGGAGTCAAACGCCAGGCGCGAGCGCTACCGCTCACTCGCGCGGCTTGCTTCGGCGCACAACTGCCTGTTCGTCGCCACGGCGCACCACGCCGACGATCAGTTCGAGACGATGCTGATGGCCCTGACGCGCGGCTGCGGGCCGGGAGGGCTGAGAGGCATCGCCCCCTCACGGGTGCTTCCTGAATCTGAAACGGATCGGGTGGTCACCCTCATCCGCCCGATGCTCCACGTGACGCGCGCCGAAGCGCGGGCGGCGTGTGCGTCGGCCGGAATCGCGTGGAGGGAGGATCGGACCAACACCGACACGTCG